>NC_015580.1:1055000-1307500 GCF_000253255.1 Novosphingobium sp. PP1Y
GTCATCGCAAGGACATCGGCGTCTGGGAGATCTTCATTCCCGACATCGGCGACTACCGCGCCTATAAATACCGCATCGTCGGGGCCGACGGCGCGGTGCAGCCGCTCAAGGCCGATCCCTTCGCCTTCATGGCCGAGATCCGCCCCAAGAGCGCCTCGATGACGGCGCACCCGGCCAAGCTGGACTGGGGCGACGAGGCGCATCGTTCGCACTGGGCTTCGGTCGATCCGCGCAAGGTGCCGATCTCGATCTACGAGGTCCATGCCGGCTCGTGGCAGCGCGACCAGTGGAACTGGTTTCTGAATTGGGATGAACTGGCCGATCGTCTCATCCCCTATGTTGTCGACATGGGCTTTACCCATATCGAGTTCCTGCCGATCAGCGAGCATCCCTACGATCCCTCGTGGGGCTACCAGACGACCGGCCTGTTCGCGCCGACCGCGCGCTTCGGCGAACCGGCAGGCTTTGCGCGGTTTGTCGACGGGGCGCACCGCGCCGGCATCGGCGTGCTCCTCGACTGGGTTCCGGCGCACTTTCCCACCGACGAACATGGACTTGTCCGCTTCGACGGCACCGCGCTTTACGAGCACGAGGACCCCAGGCTCGGCTATCATCCGGACTGGAACACGCTGATCTACAATTTCGGCCGGCGCGAGGTGTCGAGCTTCCTTGTCAACAATGCGCTGTTCTGGGCCGAACGCTACCATGTCGACGGGCTGCGCGTGGATGCCGTCGCCTCGATGCTCTACCGCGACTACTCGCGCAAGGCCGGCGAATGGATACCCAACCCGCAGGGCGGGCGAGAGAACTGGGAAGCGGTGGATTTCCTGCGCGCCACCAACCGCGCGCTTTACGGCACGCATCCCGGCTTTATGACATTCGCCGAGGAATCCACTGCATGGCCCGGCGTCACCCAGCCTGCCTACGACTCCGCAGAAGGGGAACGGCCGACCGCGCTGGGTTTCGGCTTCAAGTGGAACATGGGCTTCATGCACGATACGTTGCAGTACATGAGCCGCGATGCCGTGCACCGGCGCTATCACCATCAGGACATCACTTTTGGCCTGATGTACGCCTTCAGCGAGAACTTCGTCCTGCCGCTCAGCCATGACGAGGTCGTCCACGGCAAGGGCTCGCTGCTCAACAAGATGAGCGGCGACGACTGGCAGAAGTTCGCCAACCTGCGTGCCTACTATGCGCTCATGTGGGGGTATCCCGGCAAGAAGCTGCTGTTCATGGGGCAGGAATTCGCCCAGCGCCGCGAATGGAGCGAGGAGCGCGCGCTGGACTGGGAACTGTGCGACGCCCCCGCGCACGAAGGCATCCGCAATCTGGTGAAGGATCTCAATCGCCTCTACCGCCAGAAGCCCGCGCTTCATGCAGGCGATTGCGACGCGGGGTGCTTTGAATGGCTCATCGTCGACGATTCCCAGAATTCGGTCTTCGCGTGGCTGCGCAAGGCGCCGGGCGCGAAGCCGGTTGCGGTGATATCCAACATGACCCCGGCGCTGCGTAGCGGGTATCGCGTGCCGCTGCCGCACGAGGGCAAGTGGAACGAGATCCTCAACAGCGATTCCGCGCATTACGGCGGATCGGGCAAGGGGAACCTGGGGCAGGTGAAGTCCGAAGGCGGTGCGGCGACGGTGACCTTGCCGCCGCTGGGTACTATCATGCTCGAATATGCGGGCTGAAGCAGGAGAGGGGTGATGAGAAGTCCGATCGGTCAGCCGCTTGCGCGCGATGCCATGGCCTATGTCCTTGCCGGTGGGCGGGGCAGCCGTCTGGCGGAACTGACAGACAATCGCGCCAAGCCTGCGGTCTATTTCGGCGGGAAGACGCGGATCATCGACTTCGCCCTTTCCAATGCGATCAATTCGGGCATTCGCCGCATCGGCGTCGCCACGCAGTACAAGGCGCATAGCCTGATCCGCCACATGCAGCGGGCGTGGAACTTCATGCGCCCCGAACGCAACGAGAGTTTCGACATCCTGCCCGCCAGCCAGCGCATTTCCGAAATGCTGTGGTACGAAGGCACGGCCGATGCGGTGTTCCAGAACATCGACATCATTGCCGCCCACGGGCCGAAGTACATGGTCATCCTCGCCGGGGACCACGTCTACAAGATGGACTATGAGCTGATGCTGCAGCAGCACGTCAACTCGGGCGCGGACGTCACTGTCGGCTGTCTTGTCGTGCCGCGCATGGAGGCGACCGGTTTCGGCGTCATGCACGTGGACAAGGACGATTGCATCACTGCCTTCGTCGAGAAACCGGCCGACCCGCCGGGCATTCCCGGGCAGGAGGACATGGCGCTCGCTTCGATGGGCATCTACGTCTTCGAGACCGAATTCCTGTTCGACCAGCTGCGCCGTGATGCCGACGATCCCAATTCCAAGCGCGATTTCGGCGGGGACATCATTCCCTACATCGTCAAGCACGGGAAAGCGCAGGCCCACCGTTTCACGAATTCGTGCATTCGCGCGGCCGAGGAGATCGAGGAGTACTGGCGCGACGTCGGTACGGTGGATGCCTATTTCGAGGCCAACCTCGACCTGACGGACACCGTGCCAAAGCTCGACATGTACGATCGCGACTGGCCGATCTGGTCGGATGCGGTGGTCGCCGCACCGGCCAAGTTCGTCCATGACGAGGAAGGGCGGCGCGGCATGGCGATCTCCTCGCTGATCTCCAACGACTGCATCGTCTCGGGCGCCACCGCGCGCCGGTCTCTGCTGTTCACCGGGGTCAAGATGGGCAGCTATTCCAGCGTCGATGAAGCGGTGATCCTGCCGTACTGCAATATCGGCCGCAAGGCGCGGCTAAGCCGGGTCATCATCGATTCCGGCGTGCGTATCCCTGAGGGTCTCGTCGTGGGCGAGGACCCGGTTCTCGATGGCCGACGCTTTCGCCGTACCGAGAACGGGGTGTGCCTCATCACCAAGCCGATGATCGATCGACTGGAGCAGTAAGGGCGTGACGTTGAAAGTCCTGAGCGTCGCTTCCGAAGCGGTTCCGTTGATCAAGACGGGCGGTCTGGCCGACGTGGCCGGGGCGCTTCCGGGTGCCGTGGCCGATCACGACGTGGCGATGACGACCCTGCTTCCCGGTTACCCTTCCGTGCTCAAGGCCCTGGCCCGGGCCAGGGCGGTGCACCAGTGGGATTCGCTGCTCGGTTCGCCGGCGCGGCTGTTGTCGGGCAAGATCGGCGCCAAGGGCGCAGAGCATCCGCTGCTGGTGCTCGATGCGCCCGAACTCTTCACGCGGGACGGGGCACCGTACAGCGACGTTTCGGGCAAGGACTGGAGCGACAACTGGCGGCGTTTTGCAGCGCTTGGCCGCGCTGCAGCCGATATTGCCGGGGGCGCCATGATAAGGCGCGGCAAGCCGCAGGGCTTTGACCTCGTCCATGCGCACGACTGGCAGGCTGCGATGGCCTGCGCCTATCTGCGCTTCGCGCCCTATGGCGTTGCGCGCATCCCATCGGTGGTGACGATCCACAACATGGCCTTCCAGGGCTGGTTCGGTCGGGAGATCTTCGCGCAGCTCGGCCTGCCGCCCAAGGCCTGGACGATGGACGGCGTGGAGTATCACGGCGGCGTCGGCATGTTGAAGGCGGGGCTCGCCTCGGCCGATGCAGTGACCACGGTCAGCCCCACTTACGCGCGTGAGATCCGCTCCGGGACGTTCGGCATGGGGCTGGAGGGCCTGATCATCGCGCGCGGCAATGCGGTTTCGGGCATCCTCAACGGCATCGACACCGATGTGTGGAATCCCGCCACCGACAAGGCGCTGGCCTCTACCTTCACGGCGCGTACGCTGGAGCGGCGCATGGCGAACAAGCGCGCGCTGGAAGCCGATTTCGATCTCGACGAGGACGATGGCCCGCTGTTCATCGTCGTCAGTCGCCTGACCTGGCAGAAGGGCATGGACGTCCTGCCCGAAGTGCTCGACCACCTCGTCGGCATCGGCGGCAGGTTGGCGCTGCTCGGCTCGGCCGATCCCCATATCGAACATCAGCTGTTCGAAGGCGCCGCGCGTCACCCCGGCCGGATAGGCATCCGCATCGGTTACGACGAGGACCTGTCGCACCGGATGCAGGGCGGGGGCGATGCAATCCTTGTGCCTTCGCGCTTCGAGCCTTGCGGGCTGACCCAGCTTTATGGCCTGGCTTATGGCTGCATCCCGGTTGTCTCGCGCACCGGCGGTCTGGCCGACACGGTGATCGACGCCAACCCGGCCGCGCTTGCCGCGGGCTGCGCCACCGGCATCCAGCATGACGGCGTGACCTACGATGCCCTGGCCGCCGCGCTGACCCGAACGGTCGATCTCTATCGCCAGCCCGAGGTCTGGCAGAAGATCCAGAAGAATGCGATGAAGTGCGACTTTTCCTGGAAGGCAAGCGGCAAGGCCTATGCCGACCTCTATCGTTCGCTGATCGCATGATCCCGCTCGGCGCGAGGGTTCGGGAAGGCACCACGCGTTTTGCGGTGCGCTCTCCGAGGGCCGAACGTGTCTGGCTGTGCCTGTTCACAGGCCGCAGCGAAACCCGCCATGAAATGGCGCGCGATGGCGAAGTCTGGACGCTCGAATTGCCGGAAGACCTGTCCGGCGCGCGCTATGGCTACCGTGCCGCAGGAAAGTGGGCGCCGGAGCAGGGCTGCTGGTTCGATCCTGCCAAGCTGCTGGTCGATCCTTATGCCGTGGAACTGGACCGCCGCTTCCGTCAGGATCCGCGTCTGGCTGCTTTCGGCAAGGATACCGCCGCCATCGTTCCCAAGGCGCGCGTTCCCGCGAGCCAGCCATCCGTGCCGGTCGAGACGCCGCGCTTCGCCGCCGGCGGACTGGTTTACGAAATTAATGTGCGCGCCTTCACGATGCGCCATCCCGACGTACCCCGGCGCCTGCGCGGGACCGTGGCGGCGCTGGCGCATCCGGCGGTAGTGGCACACCTGAAAAAGCTCCATGTCACGGCTGTCGAACTGATGCCGGTAGTGGCGTGGATCGACGAGCGGCACTTGCCGCCGCTCGGCCTCGTGAACGCCTGGGGCTACAACCCCGTAGCCATGATGGCGCTCGATCCCGGCCTGTGTCCCGGTGGCGTGGCCGAACTGCGTAAGACAGTCGCGGCGCTTCATGCCGAGGGGATCGGCGTCCTGCTCGATCTGGTCTTCAACCATACCGGCGAAAGCGATGTCGAGGGCGGGGTGATCTCGATGCGCGGTCTCGACGATGCCGTCTATGGCCGCGCACCGGATGGCGCGCTGATCAACGATTCCGGCTGCGGCAATACGCTCGACTTCGCCAATCCGGCAGTGCGCCGGATCGCGCTCGATGCCATGCGCCATTTCGTCAGTCAGTGCGGCGTCGACGGTTTTCGCTTCGATCTCGCCCCCATCCTTGCGCGCGGGCCGGGCTTCGATCCCGCCGCGCCGATCTTCGCCGAGATCGAGGACGACCCGCTGCTGTCGAGCCGGGTGCTGATCGCCGAGCCCTGGGATATCGGCCCGGGCGGCTACCAGCTCGCCAATTTTCCGGCGCATTGGCTGGAATGGAACGACCGCTTCCGCGACGACGTCCGCCGGTTCTGGCGCGAGGAGGAGGGCGTGGGCAAGCTGGCCACCCGGCTGGCAGGGTCTTCCGACATCTTCGGGCCGCACTGGCCCCATGCCGATTGCCGCTCGGTCAACTTTCTTGCCGCGCACGACGGCTTCACGCTGGCGGACACGGTTTCCTACGCGCACCGCCACAACGAGGCCAACGGCGAGGAGAACCGGGACGGGCACGGCGAGAATTACAGCTGGAACAACGGCGCCGAAGGTCCGACGGACGATCCCCACGTGCTGGCAAGGCGCGCCCATGACCTGCGCGCGCTTCTCGGTACGCTGTTCGCCTCGACCGGGACGATCATGCTGACGGCGGGCGACGAATTCGGCCGCACCCAGCAGGGCAACAATAACGCCTATTGCCAGGACAACGAAATCGGCTGGATCGACTGGGAAAGCCGCGATCTCGCTCTGGAGGATCATGTCGCCCGGCTCTCGCTGGTCCGGGCGAAGCGGCGCGCGTGGTTTGCGCGCTTTCCCGATACGGTCGCATGGCACAGGCTCGACGGCGAGCCCAAGTCCGTGGCCGACTGGGAGAACCCGCATAGCGAAGGGTTCGTCTACGAAGCGCGCGAACAGGACGGCGGCATTCGCGTGGAGGTGCGCCGCCATGATCGCGAAGTGCGCCTCGCCGCGATCTGAATCGGCCTGATCGGCACTCTACGCTTGCCATTCGGGCGCTTTGCCGCAATGAGCCGCATCCGCCCGGGGGGGCATCGAGCATCTGGCTACTTGCCAAACGGCGCTGCTGCGCTGCACAATGGGGTGATCATGCGAATTGCCGTCATCGACGAAAGCGCCGCGCGCGCCTCGATCATCCAGGAGGGGCTGGTCGCCCTGGATGATTGCGAGATCTTTGTCCTGACGGAGCGCCGGGGCCTGCTGGCGCGGATCGGCGAGATCAATCCCGACATCGTCCTCATGGACCTCGGCAACCCCTCGCGCGACGTGCTGGAAGAGTATTTCTCGGTGAGCAGGGCGCTCGACCGGCCGATCGCGATGTTCGTCGACGAGTCGGACGACGAATCCATTGCCGCTTCGGTGGAGGCAGGCGTCTCGTCCTACGTCGTCGACGGCCTGGCGCCCAACCGTATTCGGCCGATCCTCGATCTGGCAATCACGCGCTTCAATGCCTTTTCGCGCCTTCAGAACGACCTCGCCGCGGCCAAGGGCAAGCTGGCCGAACGCGAAACCATCGATGCGGCGAAGCGCATTCTGATGAACAGCAGGGGCTTGCCCGAACCGAAGGCCTATGCAGAACTGCGCAAGGCGGCGATGAACCAGGGCAAGCGCATAGTCGATATCGCCGAGGCCATTGTGACGGCCGACCGGCTGATGGGGGATCATTGACGTGAGTACCGAGCTGACCGTCGGCTTCCTGCCTCTGGTGGATGCGTGTCTGCCGATTCTGGCAAAGGAACATGGCTTTGCCGAGGAAGAGGGCGTCACGCTTTCGCTGGTGAAGGACATGAGCTGGGCGACCGTGCTCGATCGTCTGCTTTATGGCCACAGCGATGCCGCGCATCTCGTCGCTCCGCTGGCGATTGCCGCGACGCTGGGCCGCGGGCGTCCGGCGCAATCGCTTTCGGTGCCCTTTGTCCTCGGCCTCAACGGCAATGCCGTGACCTTGCGGCCCGAGATCGCCCGGATGGTCCGGCCTGAAGGGCAGATCGGCGATGCGGCCGAAGTGGGCGCGGCGCTCAAGACAATCGCCCAGGAACGCAAGGCCGCCGGCAAGCCGCTGACTTTCGGTGTCGTCCATCGCTATTCCAGCCATAACTACATGCTGCGTTACTGGCTGGCGGGCTGCGGCATCCGGCCCGACATCGACGTCGACATCACAACGGTTCCGCCGCCCTTTTGTGCCGATGCGCTCAAGCAGGGGGAAGTCGACGGAATTTGCGTGGGCGAGCCGTGGAATTCGGTTGCGGTCGAACAGGGCGCCGGCGAGATCGTGCTATCCACCGCGCAGATCTGGCGGCGGGGCGTGGAGAAGGTGCTGGCCCTGCGCGAGCAGGTTCTCGACGAGAAGCGCGAGGGCGTGCAGCGCCTGATCCGCGCCTTGTGCAAGGCCGGTGCGCACTTCGTCGATCCGGTCAACTGGGAGCTCAATGCCGAGATTCTCGCGCGTCCGGAATATCTCGACGGATCGGCCGAACTGATCCGCCGCGCGATCTCGGACCAGTTGCTGATCGCGCGCGGGGGCGCCCTGATCCACTATCCCGATTTCATGTTCCAGTATCGCGAGGCGGCGAACTTCCCCTGGGTCAGCCAGGCGGAGTGGCTCTACACCCAGATGGTACGCTGGGATAACGTGCCTTTCGATGCGCAGGATGCGCAAAGGGCGGCCCGCGTGTTCCGCCCCGACGTTTACCGCAGTGCACTCTTGGGTACGGGTGAGCCGCTGCCAGGAGCCAGTTCGAAGGTCGAGGGCAGCATCGAGACGTCCATGGTGGTTGGTACCCAGCAGGGCGCTATCCAGTTGGAACCGAACAGGTTTTTTGATGGCGAAGTGTTCGATCCGAGCGACATCGAGGGCTATCTGTCCCGGCTTCCCTGAGCGGAAATTCGTTGTGCGGTGCAAAAAGGCCTTTACGCGAGCGGGGCGAATCGCTTAAACATCAAGTCACGCAGAAAGGTCAGCTCCCAAGGACGGGAGCATCGCAAGATCGGACTGCGGGTATCAGAAATCAGTGGCAACGCAGCCGCCCGATGTAACCCTGCTTGGGTTCGCGTCGAGGCGGTTTTTTGCGTTTGCCTGATGTACTTGGGGATTTGTTCGGATGAGCATGAAGCGGGGGTTCGGGTTTACACGTCGCGCTGCAGTTATCGCGCTGATGGCCAGCGTGGCGCTGGCCGGGTGCGGCAGCAAGAGCGAGGCTCCGTCGGGCGATGCGGTGAAAGCTGCAGCGGCACCGGGCGGCATCGAGAAGCCGGTGCTCAAGCTCGGTTTCATCAAGCTCACGGACATGGCCCCGCTCGCCATCGCCAAGGAGAAGGGCTTCTTCGCCGAGGAAGGCCTCAACGTCACGCTCGAGCCGCAGGCGAACTGGAAGGTTCTGCTCGACGGTGTGATCGGCGGACAGCTTGACGGCGCCCACATGCTGGCCGGTCAGCCTATCGCCGCCACCATCGGATATGGCACCAAGGCCGACCTGATCGCCCCCCTCAGCCTCGATCTCAACGGCAATGCCATTACCGTTTCCAACAAGGTCTGGGACATGGTCAAGCCAAGCCTTCCGATGGAAGGCGGCAAGCCCAAGCACCCGATTTCGGCTTCGGTCCTCCAGCCGGTCGTCGCCAGCTTCAAGCAGCAGGGCAAGCCCTTCAACATGGGCATGGTCTTCCCGGTTTCGACCCACAACTACGAGCTGCGCTACTGGCTTGCCGCCGGCGGCCTGAACCCGGGCTTTTACACGCCCGGCGATGTCGGCGGCACGGTCGACGCGGACGTCCAGCTCTCGGTTACCCCGCCGCCGCAGATGCCTGCCACGCTCGAGGCCGGCACCATCGAAGGCTATTGCGTGGGCGAGCCGTGGAACCAGGCGGCGGTGCAGAAGAAGATCGGCGTGCCGATCATCACCGACAACGAAGTCTGGCATGACAACCCCGAGAAGGTCTTCGGCCTGCGCAAGGATTTCGCCGAGAAGTATCCGGGCACGACCGCAGCCATGCTGCGTGCAATCATCAAGGCGCAGCAGTGGCTCGATGCCGATGGCGGCAAGAACCGCGCCGAGGCGGTGAAGATCCTCTCGCAGCCCAACTATGTGGGCGCTGACGAGAAGGTGATCGCCGCATCGATGACCGGCAAGTTCACGTTCGAGCCGGGCGATACCCGCGATGCGCCGGGCTTCAACATCTTCTTCGACAAGAACGCCGGCTATCCGTTCTATTCGGACGCGATCTGGTATCTGACGCAGATGCGCCGCTGGGGCCAGATCCCCGAGGATCACGATGACCAGTGGTACATCGACCAGGCCAAGGCCGTCTATCGTCCCGACCTCTATCTGGCAGCTGCCAAGGGCCTTGCCGAAAAGGGCGTGATCCCTGCCGATGCGATCCCCGAAACCGACGGTTTCAAGCCGGTCGACAACGGCTTCATGGATCACATCCCCTACGATGGCCACAAGCCGAATGCTTATATCCAGTCGCTCAAGATCGGTCTGAAGAAGGGCCAGAAGGTGACGGCTTCCGGCGTGACCGGCGGCTGACACCCAAGCTAATCCGAGGAGAATTTCGATGGCAACCGCCTTTGCCGATGTAGAGCCGAAGGGAATGGCTCAGGCCCAGTCGGAGAACGCCGTGACCCAAGCTGCAACCGAGCCGGCTGCGTCCGAAAGCAAGGCCGAAAAGGCCGCGCCGGCGGCAGTCCTGGCCAAGGTGCAGGACGTCATTGCGAAATTCGGCAAGGGGCTGATTGCCCCGATCCTCGGAATCGCCGCATTCCTTGCCATCTGGGCGGCTCTCGCCCCGCAGGTCGACACCTCGCTCGGCGCGCTTCCTGGCCCCTTGGAAGTCGCCGAGCAGGGTGTTGCCCTGTACGATGAATGGCAGGCAGCGAATGTCGCCAAGGCCGAGTTCTACGAGGCGCAGGAAGGCCGCATCGCGGCGGGAACCCAGGCTGTGGCCTTTAACTATGCCGGCCCGCCGACCTTTCTCGACCAGGTGCTGACCTCGCTCAAGACGGTCGCGCTCGGGTTCATCCTGGCCACGGTGTTCGCCGTGCCCATCGGCCTTGCCGCGGGCCTTTCGCCGATGTTCAACGCCGCGATCAATCCGCTGGTGCAGATCATGAAGCCGGTCAGCCCGCTCGCCTGGCTGCCGATCGTGACCATGGTCGTCTCGGCGACGGTTTCCAGCGCCGACCCGATGCTGGCCAAGAGCTTCGTCATCTCGGCCATTGTCGTTATGCTCTGCTCGCTGTGGCCGACGCTGATCAATACCGCCATCGGCAGTGCCTCGATAGACAAGGACCTGCTCAACGTCGGCCGCGTGCTCAAGCTCGGCTGGTTCGCGAAGCTGACCCGCCTCGTCCTGCCCAGCTCGCTTCCCTACATCTTCACCGGCATGCGCCTCTCGCTGGGCGTGGGCTGGATGGTGCTGATCGCCGCGGAAATGCTCGCCCAGAACCCTGGCCTCGGCAAGTTCGTGTGGGATGAGTTCCAGAACGGTTCCAGCCAGTCGCTTGCCCGGATCATGTTCGCGGTGATCGTGATCGGCCTGATCGGCTTCCTGCTCGACCGGATCATGATGATGCTCCAGTCGCTCGCCAACCGTAACCACACGATCTGATCGTCAACCCCACCAGCCGAAGGAAACAGACAATGGCCACGATCCTTTCGCTCAAGGGTGTCTCCAAGTCCTACTCGTCCAAGGCGAAGGGCGGACAGAATGGCGGCGTCACGCAAGTGCTCGAGGGTATCGACCTCGATGTCGAGGATGGCGAATTTATCGCCATCCTCGGCTTCTCGGGCGCGGGCAAGACGACGCTGATCTCCTCGATCGCCGGACTGATCGAGCCCGACGCGGGCGAGATCCTGCTGCACGGCAAGCAGATCGAGGGGCCCGACAAGGACCGTGGCCTCGTTTTCCAGTCCTATTCGCTGTTCCCCTGGCTGACGGTCGAAAAGAATGTCGCGCTGGCCGTCGATGCCGTCCACAAGGACCGCAGCAAGCAGGACCGTGCGGCACTTGTGAAGCAGAAGATCGAACTGGTCGGTCTGGGCCACGCGATGGACCGCAAGCCCGCCCAGCTTTCCGGCGGCATGCGCCAGCGCGTCTCGGTGGCCCGCGCACTGGCGATGGAGCCGGAGATCCTGCTTCTCGACGAACCGCTTTCCGCGCTCGACGCACTGACCCGCTCCAAGCTCCAGGATGAGATCGAGCGTATCCGCAAGGAAGAAAAGCGCACCATTATCCTCGTCACCAACGATGTCGACGAGGCACTCCTGCTGGCCGATCGGGTCGCGATCCTGACGCCTGCGCCTGCCGCCACGATCGGGCGGATCTTCGAAGTCGACGTGCCGCGCCCGCGCGACCGCGAAGCGGTGAACGACGATCACCACTTCCAGTCGCTGCGCAAGCAGATCGTCGCCTACCTCGGCATGCTCAACGAGCAGGGCTCAAGCGTGGGCGAAAGCTCTGTCGAACTGCCCGAAGTGGTGCCGCTGGACCTGTTTGCGGGCAAGGAAGCCGAGCTTCCCGCAGCCTATACGGAAGCCGCGAAGACCGCGGTGGAGCGGCGCTACATGGAGTTCTACAAGCTCCACAAGGTCTACCCGACGCCCAAGGGGCCGCTGACCGTCGTCGAGGACTTCAATCTCCTGATGGACAAGGGCGAATTCATCTCGCTCATCGGACACTCGGGCTGCGGCAAGTCGACCGTGCTGACGATGGCGGCCGGCCTCAACGAGATCAGCAAGGGCGGCATCATCCTCGATAACCGCGAGGTGGACGTTGCGGGGCCGGACAAGGCGGTGGTTTTCCAGGCGCCGAGCCTGATGCCCTGGCTTACCGCGCGCCAGAACGTCGCGCTGGGGGTCGAGCGGGTCTATCCGCATGCGTCCAAGGCCGAGCGCCGCGACATCGTGGACTATTACCTCGACCGCGTGGGCCTCGCCGATGCCAAGGAGAAGATGGCGGCGGAGATGTCCAACGGCATGCGCCAGCGCGTCGGCATTGCCCGCGCCTTCGCGCTTTCGCCGCGACTGCTGCTGCTCGACGAGCCCTTTGGCATGCTCGACAGCCTGACGCGCTGGGACCTGCAGGACGTGCTGGTCGAGACCTGGAACCGCACCAAGGTCACCGCGATCATGGTCACCCATGACGTCGACGAGGCGATCCTGCTGGCTGACCGCGTGGTGATGATGACCAATGGCCCGCAGGCCACCATCGGCAAGGTTCTGAAGGTCGACCTGCCGCGCCCGCGCGATCGCAAGGCGCTGCTCGATCATCCCAAGTTCTACCAATACCGGCAGGAAGTGCTGCACTTCCTGGCCGAATACGATCACGGACCGGCGGCCAAGGCCGCCTGATACAAAGATGGCCGCACGCGCGCAAAGCGCGGCCGCCGCGAACGCGCGCGCTCATGAGGGGCGGCGACGGGCAATGGAGTCCGTTCGTCCGACGCGCACAAGCGGATCGCACGGTTCGCACCGGGAGAGGGTCATAGCGGCGGGCAACGGTGTCTGCCTTCGTTCCTGTTCGGAAGGGGCGCCGGGGGATGGCGCCCGTGGAGGCTTACGCATATGAAAATGACTCTCTCGCTTGCCGCTCTTGCCGCCACTGTCGCCACGCTTGGCCTGTCTGCGCCAGCACAGGCCAAGGTCGGGGACCCGGTCAAGGTCAGTGACGATGTAACCATCGACCCCATCATCGACGGTGTCCTGCGTTATGAACACGTCGACCAGGACGATATCAATCTCGATGCAGATGCCGTGACCGTGCGCCTGCGCGCGGGCGCCGAAGTGTCCACCCACGGCCTGTCGCTGCTGGCCGAAGGCGAGGGCACCCTGGCGATCGTCGACCATTACAACGACACTATTCCCGGCAATAACGGATATCTGGGCGCAGAGCCCTATTCAGTCGTGGCCGATCCGCAGAACGTCGAACTCAACCGTCTGCAGGTGGCTTATGCGGCCAAGGGCAGCAAGGTGACCATCGGTCGCCAGCGCATCATTCTCGACAATGCCCGTTTCGTCGGCAATGTCGGCTGGCGCCAGAACGAGCAGACTTTCGATGCAATTCGCGCCGAGACCAAGATCGGTCCGGTGATGTTCGATGGCACTTACGCCATTTCCCAGCGCACGATCTTCGGTGCGGACAGCCCGAACGAATACTTCGATGGCGACATGTTCCTCGTCCAGGGCGGGCTGGACCTGAAAGTCGCCAAGGTGAAGGGCTTCGCCTACCTGCTCGACTACGACAGCCGTCTCGCCTATTCGAGCCAGACTTACGGCGTGCTCGCCAATGGCGCCATTCCGCTCGGCGATGCGTTCAAGCTGAACTTCTCGGCGACTTATGCACGCCAGAGCGATTACAAGCTCAATCCGGTCAACTATGCCGCGGATTACATCAATGCCGAACTGGGCGCATCGGTCATGGGCTTCGGGCTCAAGGCCGGATACGAGGAACTGGGCAGCGATGACGGCGTGGCCGCCTTCCAGACCCCGCTGGCCACCGCCCATGCCTTCAACGGCTGGGCCGACCTGTTCCTGACCACGCCGGCGGCAGGTCTGCGTGACTATTACGGCGGCTTCACCAAGAAAATCGGCGACGCCGGTCCGCTCAAGGGCCTGAACGGCGCGGTCGTCTATCACAAGTTCGAAAGCGATTTCGGCAGCGTGAACTACGGCCAGGAATGGGATGCCAGCCTGGGCTTCTCGATCAGGAACTACGCCGTTCTGCTCAAATACGCGAATTACGATGCCAAGAACTTCGGTACCGATACCGAGAAGTTCTGGCTGCAACTGGCATTCAAGTACTGACCGACTTGAGGAGGGGAACTGGCTGCAGTTCAGGCATGGCCGAGCAAATGCCGAAGCAATGCCCGGGCTGCAGCCGGAACCGAACGATTTCAAACGAGGGAAAAGTCTAGCGTACGCATTGAACCTTTTATCTGGCAACGGGGAGTATTCGTAGATGGCATATCTTGCGCCTTCAGAATTTGTCACCAAGCTGATCGATGCTGGTGAATCGAAGATCATGATGTCGACCAAGGACACGCTGGTTCGCGCCTACATGGCCGGCGCCACGCTGGCCCTTGCTGCGGCGTTTGCCGTTACCATCAACGTCCAGACCGGTCAGCCGCTGGCGGGCGCCGTCCTGTTCCCGGTCGGCTTCTGCATGCTCTACCTGCTCGGCTACGACCTCCTGACCGGTGTATTCGTGCTGGCCCCGCTTGCGGTATGGGACAAGCGGCTGGGCTGCAACTGGTCCGGTGTCCTGCGCAACTGGGGGCTCGTCTTCACCGGCAACTTCGCCGGGGCCCTGACGACAGCCGTGCTCATGGCCATCTACTTCACATACGGTTTTGCCGCCGAGCCAAGCGAAGTGGGTGTCAAACTCGCGGGCACCGGTGTCGCCCGCACGGTGGGCTATGCCGAATACGGCATGGCCGGCTGGCTGACGATCTTCGTGCGCGGCATGCTGTGCAACTGGATGGTCTCGACCGGCGTCGTGGGTGCCCAGATCTCGACTACCGTATCGGGCAAGGTGATCGCGATGTGGATGCCGATCATGCTGTTCTTCTACATGGTCTTCGAGCACTCGATCGTGAACATGTTCCTGTTCCCGACCGCGCTGATGCTCGGCGGTAACTTCACCATCGGCGATTACTTCTGGTGGAACGAGATCCCGACCGTCCTGGGCAACCTGGTCGGCGGCCTGACCTTTACCGGTCTCATGCTCTACACCACGCACGCCCGTACCGGCGCGAAGCGCGTGGTCAAGATGGCAGCCTGAGCTATCCTGCTGGCTGCATTCGATCGGGAGGGGCCCAGCAAACCCTCCCGATCCCTTTCCCGATTACCTGTGCCTGCCGCAGGCGAGGACGGATCCTTGCGAAACCAGCTTGCCGTAACCATCGGCCAGTATTCGACGGCCGGAACCAAGGAGGCGAACCAGGACTTCCATGGCGCCTTGGTTCCCGATGGCGAGGAACTGTGGACCAAGGGCGTGGCCCTTGCCCTGGCCGACGGAATCAGCACGAGCGCGCTGGGCGCGGCAGCGGCGGAGACCGCGGTAAAGTCCTTCCTTACAGACTATTTCGCGACCTCCGAAGCCTGGTCGGTCCAGACCAGCGCGGCCCGCGTGATCTCTGCGACGAATTCCTGGATGTACGCGCAGAACCTCAAGGGGCGCGGCACGAACCTGTCCGACGAGGAGCGCGAGCGGGGCATGGTCTGCACGCTCTCGGCGCTGGTCCTCAAGTCGCGCTCGGCCTACGTCTTTCATGTCGGCGATGCGCGCGTGGTGCGGGTCGCCGGCTCGGTCATCGAGCCGCTGACCGAACCGCACCGCGTCTATCTGGGCGGGGGGGAAAGCTATCTTGCCCGCGCGCTCGGGATCGACAGGCGCGTCGAGATCGACCGCCGCAAGGTGCCGGTGGCGAGGGGCGACATCTTCATCCTGACGAGCGACGGCGTCCACGACGTCCTGCCCGACACTGCCTTCCTCGAGGCGGCGAGGGGAGAGGACCTCGACGCGGCGGCGCGCTTCCTCGCCGATGCCGCGCTGGCGGCAGGCAGCGAGGACAATCTCACGGTCCAGATCCTTCGCGTGGAGGACTTGCCGCAAAGCGACCTGGACGATCTTGCGGGGGAAGAAGCGGCGCTGCCGCCTGCGCCGCATCTGATTGCCGGGCAGGATTTCGAAGGCTTCACGGTCCTGCGCGAGCTGCATGCCGGGCATCGCAGCCACGTCTATCTCGCGCGCGATGATGAGACCGGGCAGCGGGTGGCGATCAAGGTGCCCTCCACCGAAAATGGTGCGGATCCCGCAGAGCTGCGCCGCCTGATGCTGGAGGAATGGATCGCGCGGCGCGTCAGGAATACGCACGTTCTGGGCGCGCCCGCTGCGCGAGCGTCTCGCCGACACGCCTATGCGGTTACCGAATTTCTCGAAGGCGCGACCCTGGAGGACTGGGTCGGGTTCCAGTCCGGGACCACCGACCTTGTGGCCATACGTTCGATCGTGAAGCAGGTCGCCTCCGGCCTGCAGGCGCTTCATCGGCTAGAGATCCTCCATCGCGACCTGCGACCCGCCAACGTCATCGTCGACAGTGAGGGGACGGCCCGGATCATCGACTTCGGCTCCGCACTCGTGGCCGGGCTCGACGAGCTGGCGCCGCGGGCGGAGGACGCGATGTTCGCCGGGACCATGCAGTTCACTGCGCCGGAAATATGGCTGGGCGCTGGCGCAAGCCGGAAGTCCGATCTGTGGTCGCTTGGCGCCATCGCCTATTTCATGCTGACCCGCAGCCTTCCCTACGGTGTGCGTCTCAGCGCCGCGCGTACACGGGCGGCGCAGAGGAAGCTGGCCTATATCCCGGCGAGCGAGATCAACACCGAAGTGCCCGACTGGATGGATGCCGCACTGGCACGGGCACTCGCGCTCGATCCGGCGGATCGCTACGAAGAACTGTCCGAATTCACGTACGACTTTGCCCATCCCAATACCGCGCTTGCCGCGCCGCCGCCGCGTCCCTGGCTGGCTCGGCGACCGGAACGCTTGTGGCAGGCGATCAGCGCCGCCCTGGCGCTGGCCCTTGCCCTGTCCATCGCGACACGCGGCAACGAGCGCGAGCCTGGCGCTAGTCATGGCAGCGCCAATAGAGTTTCCACCCCCAGAACCGAGGAGATCCCGGAATGATGACCAAGGCCGATGTCACCGACATGATCTATGAAAAGAAGCGCGCTGGCGGCGTGACCTGGGCGCAGATCGCCGAGATGGCCGGGATGCAGGAAGTCTTCGTGACGTCGGCATGCCTCGGCATGAATTCGCTTCCGCGCGAGAGCGCCGACAGGGTTGCGAAAGGCCTGGGCCTGCCGCAGGAGGCAGCGGTCGTGCTGGCCGAATATCCCAAGAAGATGTTCGAGGCGACCGTCCCCACCGATCCGTGCATCTACCGCTTCTACGAGATCGTCGGCGTCTATGGCGAAACGTTGAAGGAACTGATTCAGGAAAAGGGTGGCGATGGCATCATGAGCGCCATCGACTTCGACATGACCGTCGAGAAGATCCCCAACGAGAAGGGCGATCGCATCGAAGTGAAGATGTCGGGCAAGTTCCTTCCCTACAAGAGCTGGTAAGGGGTACTACCACAGGTCGGCCGTCATGCTGAATTCGTTTCAGGGTGACGGTCGCCGGTCGCCAGGTTCAGACTGTTCGCCTTTCCACCGCCATTCCATCCGGGGTAAGGCCGATCTGCAATCATAAACATCTGATTTATATGCAT
This sequence comes from Novosphingobium sp. PP1Y, assembly GCF_000253255.1. Classification (NCBI taxonomy): domain Bacteria; kingdom Pseudomonadati; phylum Pseudomonadota; class Alphaproteobacteria; order Sphingomonadales; family Sphingomonadaceae; genus Novosphingobium; species Novosphingobium sp. PP1Y. The sequence goes on from NC_015580.1 coordinate 1,072,560, forward strand.
AATCAACCTTTTCCTGCTGCACTGCAAAAAACCGTCTTGCGCCGCACACGGCGAATCGGTTAAACAAGCCCAAGCGAGAAAGCGTCCGTCCACCGTTGGACGAATTGAGCGCCTCGCCTTCAGATTTACAGACGCGTGGCAACGACGCCGCCCGTACCTTTCCCGATTGGGAACAGGCACGAGGCGGTTTTTTTGTGTGCGCGTTGCGAACGGAGACGTGACGTGAATGCACCGATGAACTTCGAGAAGGGCGACCTTCCCGGCCAGGGCCGGGAAAGGCTCGTGGTGATCGGCAACGGCATGGCGGGTTGCCGCGCCGTCGAGGAAATCCTGGCGCGCGATCCGAAGCGCTTCGACATCACCATTTTCGGCGCCGAGCCGCGGGTGAACTACAATCGCATCATGCTTTCTCCGGTTCTGGCCGGTGAGAAGACCTTCGACGAAATCGTCATCAATACCCAGCAATGGTACGACGATAACGGCATCACGCTGATCTCGGGCGACAGGGTCGATCACATCGACCGCGAGGCGATGACGGTGATTTCCGCGTCCGGCCGCGCCGAACCTTACGACAGGCTGCTGATCGCCACCGGCTCCGATCCCTTCATCATTCCCGTACCGGGCAAGGACCTCGAAGGCGTCGTCACTTTCCGCGACCTCGATGACGTCGACAAGATGCTCGGCGCGGCCGAAGCCGGCAACGCCAGGGGCGGCGGCAATGCCGTCGTCATCGGCGGCGGCCTGCTCGGCCTCGAAGCGGCCCACGGCCTCTCGCTGCGCGGGATGAAGGTCACGGTCATCCACCTCATGCCCACGCTGATGGAACGCCAGCTCGACGAGGCAGCCGGCTGGCTGCTCAAGACCGAGCTGGAGCGTCGTGGCCAGACCATCCTGACCGGTGCGAATACCAGGGAAATCCTCGGCAAGGACGACAAGGTCGCCGGGGTCATGCTGGATGACGGCACCGAGATCCCGGCCGACATCGTCGTCATGGCCGTCGGCATCCGCCCGGCCACCGGCCTTGCCCGCGCCGCCGGCCTCGAGGTCGAGCGCGGCATTATGGTCGACGACCACATGGTCACGTCCGATCCGGCGATCCTCTCCGTGGGCGAATGCGTCCAGCACCGCGGCATGTGCTACGGCCTCGTCGCGCCGCTCTGGGACATGTGCCGTGCCCTGGCCGACTTCGTTACCGAGAGCCCGACCGGCTATGAAGGCTCGGTTACGTCGACCAAGCTGAAAGTCTCGGGCATCGACCTGTTCTCGGCCGGGGATTTCTCCGGCGGCGAGGACTGCGAGGACATCGTCATGCGCGATGCTTCGCGCGGGGTGTACAAGCGCGTCATCGTCAAGGACAACAAGGTCCTGGGCGCAGTGCTCTATGGCGATACTGCCGACGGCTCCTGGTACTTCGACCTGATGAAGAAGGGCGAGGACGTTTCCGAAATCCGTGAGGCCCTGATCTTCGGCCAGGCCTTCGCGTCCGGGGGTGCGCTCGCGGACCCTAACGCCGCCGTTGCTGCCCTCTCGGACGATGCCGAGATCTGCGGCTGCAACGGCGTTTCCAAGGGCGCCGTCGTCCAGTGCATCACCGGCGGGGCACACTCGCTCGATGCCGTGCGCAGCGGCTGCAAGGCCTCGGCCTCCTGCGGTTCGTGCACGGGCCTCGTCGAAAGCCTGCTGGCGGTGACGCTGGGCGGCGAAGTCGAGAGCGGCCCGAAGACGATGTGCAAGTGCACCAGCTTTACCCATGACGACGTACGCAAGCTGATCGTGGAGAAGCAGCTCAAGGTCATTCCCGAGGTCATGCAGGAACTGCACTGGACCACGCCGGACGGCTGCGCCTCGTGCCGCCCCGCGCTCAATTACTATCTGCTCTGCGCGTGGCCGGGCGAATACGAAGACGACCAGAAGAGCCGCTTCGTCAATGAACGCCTTCACGCCAATATCCAGAAGGACGGCACTTACTCGGTCGTCCCGCGCATGTGGGGCGGGCTTACCAACCCCACCGAACTGCGTGCGATTGCCGATGTCGTCGAGAAGTACAACGCGCCGATGGTCAAGGTGACCGGCGGACAGCGCCTCGACATTTTCGGCATCAAGAAGGAAGACCTGCCTGCCGTCTGGGCCGACCTCAATGCCGCCGGCATGGTCTCGGGCCACGCCTACGGCAAGTCGCTGCGCACGGTGAAGACCTGCGTCGGCTCCGAATGGTGCCGCTTCGGCACGCAGGATTCGACCGGGCTTGGCGTCAAGATCGAGAGGATGACCTGGGGCTCGTGGATGCCCCACAAGTTCAAGATCGCCGTCAGCGGTTGCCCGCGCAATTGCGCCGAGGCGACGATCAAGGACTTCGGGGTCGTCTGCGTCGACTCCGGCTACGAACTGCACATCGCCGGCAACGGCGGCATCAAGGTCCGCGCGACCGACCTGCTCTGCAAGGTCGATAGCGAGGAAGATGCGCTCGAGATGTGCGCTGCCTTCATTCAGCTCTACCGGGAGGAAGCACATTATCTCGAGCGCACAGCTCCCTGGGTCGAACGGGTCGGGCTGGAATACGTGAAGGACAAGCTGGCTGAAGATGGCGCGGTCCGGACCTACGCTGCCCGGTTCCTCTATTCGCAGCAATTCATGCAGGACGATCCCTGGGCCAAGCGGGCCGCGGGAGACCGAAAGGACCTGCACGCCCACATCGCCACCGTGCGTCCGCTGGACATGGCCCTGGAACTGGAGAAGGCATAATGATCGGCGACTGGCTTGATATCGGACCGATTTCGCAGATCGAAGCCGGCACCGCGCGCACCCTTCCGGTGGAAGGGGGCGAGGAAATCGCGGTGTTCCACACGATGCGCAACGAATTCTTCGCGCTGCGCAACAAGTGCCCGCACAAGCAGGGGCCGCTCAGCCAGGGCATCGTTCACGGCGACGTCGTGACCTGCCCGCTGCACAACTGGAACATCTCGCTGCGCAGCGGCAAGGCGCTGGGCGATGACGAGGGCTGCGTCCCGACCATTCCGCTCAAGGTAGATGCCGGACGCATCTACCTGCTGCGTTCCGCCGTTATCGGCACAGGCGAGACGGATGCCGCCCAGACCCGGGCGGCGGCCTGATCGCCATGAAGGTGATCCGCACGACTTGCGCCTATTGCGGAGTAGGCTGCGGCATCACTGCCGAGGTTTCCGGCGATGGTGATCGGGGGGTCGCCATCGTCGGGGATCGGCAGCATCCGGCGAACAACGGCCGGCTATGCTCCAAGGGCACGCACCTTGCCGAGACGGTGGGGCTGGAGGGCCGCCTGCTCAGGCCGATGATCGGCCAGGGCGAGGCGAGCTGGGACGACGCGCTCGATCTCGTCGCCGACCGGATGCGCGACTGCATCGCCCGGCACGGGCCCGACAGCGTCGCCTTCTATGTCTCGGGACAATTGCTCACCGAAGACTATTACGTCGCCAACAAGCTGATGAAGGGCTTCGTCGGCAGCGGCAATATCGACACCAATTCGCGGCTTTGCATGGCGAGCGCAGTGGCCGCCCATAACCGCGCCTTCGGCGAGGATGTCGTGCCGTGCTCTTACGAGGATCTGGACGCGACCGACCTTGTCCTGCTGGTCGGCTCGAACACCGCCTGGTGCCACCCGGTCGTCTGGCAGCGCATCGAGAAGACGCGCGAGCGGCGCGGCACCAAGATCGTGGTCATCGATCCGCGCCGTACCGAGACGGCCGAGCAGGCCGACCTGCACGTGCCGATCGCGCCCGATGGCGATACCGCGCTGTTCAACGCCCTGCTGGCCGAGATGAACCGGCGCGGCAAGCTGGACCAGGCATTCCTGCGCGATCGGGTCGAAGCCGACGCCGGCTTCTGGGATGGGCTTGACTGCGATCCCGGCGTGACCCCGGGACTCTTTGCCAAGCTGTGCAATATCGTTGCCGAGCATCCGCGCATGGTCACCCTGTTCAGCCAGGGGGCGAACCAGTCGGTAGGCGGCACCGACAAGGGCAATGCGATCATCAACTTCCACCTCGCGACAGGCCGGATCAACCGGATTGGCGCGGGGCCGTTCAGCATCACCGGCCAGCCCAATGCAATGGGTGGTCGCGAGGTGGGGGGACTGGCCAACACGCTCGCGTGCCATCTCGGATTTTCCGAGCAGGAACGCGCCGATGTCTCGGCCTTCTGGGACGCGCCCAACATATGCGCCGGGCCCGGCCTCAAGGCGGTCGACATGTTCCGCGCCATTCATCAGGGCAAGATCAGGTTCCTATGGGTCATGGCCACCAATCCGGCCGTCTCGCTGCCCGATAGCCAATTCGTACGCGAAGCACTTTCGCGTTGCCCGACCGTGGTCGTCTCCGACATCATTGCCGATACCGACACGGCCAGGTTCGCCCACGTCCGCTTGCCTGCGCATGGCTGGGGAGAGAAGGACGGCACCGTCACCAATTCCGAACGCTGCGTCAGCCGCCAGCGTGCCCTATTCGCTGCGCCGGGGCAGACCCGCGCCGACTGGAAGATCATGGCCGACGTCGCGGCGCGGATGGGCTGGGCGGAGAGTTTCGCCTGGGACAAGCCTGCGCAGATCTTCCGTGAATACGCGTTCATGACGTCGCTTTCCAAGGCGCGCGGAAAGGTCCTCGACCTGACGCATCATGCCCGGCTGAGCGACGATGAATACGAAGCGATGGAGCCGTTCCAGTGGGGCGGCGAGCGGCCGCTGGCCTGGCGCTTCCCTACGGAGAGCGGCAAGGCCCGGCTCGTGTCGGTGCGGCCACCGGCGCCGGTGACGAGCGCCGAATTCCCGCTGCGCCTCAACACCGCGCGCTATCGCGACCAATGGCACACGATGACGCGCACCGGTCTGTCGGCCACGCTTTCGCAGCACCGTCCCGAGCCGCTGCTGGAAGTGCATCCCGCCGATGCCGAAAACTTCGGCCTTGTCGATGGCGGCCTCGGCAGGGTCGAGACGGCAAGCGGATCGGCAGTCTATCGGGTTCAGGTGTCCACGGGGCAACGCCGCGGCGAAGTCTGCGTGCCGATGCACTGGACCGACGCCATGGCCGGGGAAGGGCGCTCCAACCGTTTGCCCTCACAGGCGGTGGATCCCGTTTCCGGCCAACCCGGATTCAAGAACGGCGCCGCGCGTGTCGTTGCCCTTTCGCCCGCGTGGCGGGCCTTCGTCGTGCGCGGTGACGTCATCGCGCCCGAGGGACTGCTGTACTGGACCCGTTCGCGCATCAAGGCGGGCTGGCTCTATGAACTCGCGGGCGAAGGGGCGATCGACATCAGCGCGTTGCTGCCCGACGGCGAACGGCTGGAAGTCGCCGACATTGCGCGCGGCATGCGCCGCATCGCGGTGCGCGGGGAAGGGGGCTCGCTCGTTGCCGCAGCCTACCTCACCCGCTCGGGCGAACTTCCCTCGCGCGGCTGGGTGGCCGACCAGCTCGGCCTTGACGAAGCGAGCACGGCAGAACTGCTTGCCGGACGCCCGAGCGCGCCCTTGCCGGATCGCGGTCCGATCGTCTGCGTCTGCCACGGCGTGGGCGAGAAGGACATCGAACTGGCGGTCAACGAGGGCGCGGCGACAGTGGCCGAAGTCGGCGGTTGCACCCGCGCAGGCACCAACTGCGGATCGTGCCGGCCGGCGATTGCCCGGTTGCTGGAAGTCTGTTCGACGCTTGAAAGGGAAGCTGCAGAATGACCGATGTGTTCAAAGGGGACTTCCCGGCCGGATCGGTATGGCTGGTCGGTGCCGGTCCGGGCGATGCCGAATTGCTGACGCGCAAGGCCGAACGCCTGATCGGCGAGGCCAGCGTGGTCTTCTATGACGCGCTGGTCGGTCCCGAGATTCTCGAGATGGCCGCGCGCTCGGCACGCCTCGTCCATGTCGGCAAGCGATCCGGTCGCCACTCGAAAGACCAGGGCACGATCGACAGGCTGATTGTTGAAGCCGCGCTGCAGGGAGAGAAAGTCGTGCGTCTCAAAGGCGGCGACCCGGCGATCTTCGGCCGCGCCACCGAGGAACTCGACGCCTGCCGCGAAGCGGGCGTTATCGTGCGAATTTGCCCGGGCGTGACCGCCGCCAGCGCAGCGGCGGCCAGCCTTGGCGCCTCGCTGACCTTGCGCGGTCTTGCCCGCAAGCTGACTTTCGTGACCGCTCATGCGCGCGCCGGAGAGGAGCTGCAGCTCGACTGGTCGCGACTTGCCGATCCGGAAGGCACGCTCGCTGTCTACATGGGCAAGGCGGCGGCCCCGCAAGTCTCGGCCAGACTGATCGAGGCCGGTCTTCCCGCCGATACACGGGTTGCCCTGGTCGAAAGCGCCAGCCTGCCGCAGGAACGCCATTTCCATACGCGCCTCGACCTGCTCCCCCTCGCCGCCCGCACCGCGCTGGGAGACGGGCCCGCGCTGCTGCTGATCGGTCGGGCCATGGCCCGACCCGAAGGCGCGGACGCCGCGGTGGCATTACTGGAGGCCGGAACGGTAATCTGAAGGTCTACCCAAAGAGCGTCATTTTCTCAGACACCGTCATCCCAGCCTGCGCGGGGGTGACGAGATAAGCCCGATCATCCTGAGCCCGCCGAAGGGGCACGCGCAGCTTGCGGCCTTCAGTCCTTCCACCCATTCGCTTTCGCAGCCTTCTCCTGCTCCGCGTCGAGCGGGGCGCCCTTGGCCATGTCCTGCGCGGCGGCCATGAGTTCGGAATTGGTCGAGCCCGACTGCCGGTATTCGGTCCCCTGCCGCGCCCCGCCGTCGATCGTGCGTTCGAGCACCCAGCCGCGATCGTCCTTGCAGGCGATACCGGAGGTGCCGCCGGAAGCGAAGACGCGGCAGTAGTCGCCGTCGCCGCGCTGAAAGCTCGTCAGGATCTGGAGCGATCCCTTGTCGCTCGCAGCGGCCAGTTGGGTGTCCAGCCCGCGTTCCAGCGCGCCCGAGGCCACAAGTGTGCCATCGCGGTCGGTTACCGAGCCCTTGAGCGTAAGCTGGGTGCCCATGAACACCCCCACGGCCAGCGAAGCGGCAATGGCGACGCCGGTGCCCCAGCGCTGCATGAACGGGCGCGCCCGGGCCGTCTCCCTGGCTTCCTGCGCGGCTTTCTTCGCCTTTTCGGCCCTCGCGGCGGCTAGGCTCACGACCTTGCGTTCCTCGGCCTGCGCGTCCTCTTCGGCCGCGGCGGCGATCATTGCCTTCCAGGCGTCCGGAACGGGCTCCTCGGCAACGGGATCGAGATGGCCGCGCAAGGCAGCCCGCAGCTTGCGTTCGGCATCGAGTCGCAAGGCGAGGTCGGGATCGGAAGTGATCGCGGCTTCGATCCGCGCAGCGTCGACCGGCGAAAGTTCGCCGTCGGCATAGGCCATCAGCTCTTCGTCGGTCACCTTCATGCCGCTTCTCCCAGTTCGCGCAAAAGGGCTTCGCGCCCGCGTCCCAGCCGCGAGGTCAGCGTTCCTTGCGGAATGCCGAGAATCTGCGCAGCTTCCTTGTAGCCGAAGCCTTCGACCATCACGAGAACGACCGCCTCGCGCTGTTCTTCGGGCAGGCGCTGCAGGGCCCGGTCGACATTGCCGAGTTCCACGCGGTTCTCCGCGTCCCTGTCGCCGGCCACGCCCACGTTCGCGCCTTCGTCTTCATGGACGAAAGTCTGCGACCGGCGCGTTCTTGCCCTGACTTCGTCTATCCACTGGTTCCGCATGATCCTGTATACCCAAGCATCGAGCCGCGTGCCTTCCTGCCACTGCTGGCGGGCCTTCAGCGCCCGTTCGATCGTCTGTTGGCACAAGTCGTCGGCATCGGCACTGTCCTGCGTCAATCCGCGCGCAAACCGCCGCAATCGCGGCAGCAGCGCTGTCAGTTCCTCGCAGAAGCGTGTCGTGCTCATCGAATTGCCTTGCCTGGGGATGAAACGGATGGACGGGAACGTTTCATCCCTGAGTGCTATCTTTTTTGTTATCGGACAAGACCATGAAGACCCGGAACCTCAAGCGATGCGCCCTTGTATCGGCCGTGATCCTGCTGATCGCAGGTCCGGCGCGCGCGCAACTGGGCCTGCCGTTGCCCGGCGATCCGCTGGGCACCCTGGGACAGGTGACGCATGATCTGGGCGATACCGCCCGCGACGCGCTGGAGCCGGTGCGCGATGTGGCGCGAAGTGCCCGCGGCCTCGCGCGAGAACGGGTGCAGCGCCTGACCCGCTATGCCCGCAGCAACCGGGAGACGGTGGAACTCGACGACACCGGCGCGCCCGCGCGGCGCGGGGAAGTGCTCCTGATCGATCCGGCCGGCGAGGACGTCGCCCGGGCCGAAGGCGCGGGTTATGGAGTGATCGAACAGGGAACTATCGAAGGTCTCGGCCTTGCCTATGCACGGTTGTCGGTGCCGGGCGGCCGCCCGCTGGGCAAGGCAATCCGGTCCCTGCGCAAGCTGCTTCCCGAGCGCGAGATCACGGCTGACCAGATACATTTTCCGTCCGGCAGCGCGTTGAGCGTGGCCGCATCGTCCGCCGCGAGCGCAGACCTGCCACTGGGCGGGACCGTTGGTGTGATCGACGGCGGGATCGCCGGGTCCGACCGGTTGGCCAGCCAGCGCGGGTTTGCCGAAGGGGCGCCCAAGGCCAGCGAACATGCTTCGGCGATCGCCTCGCTCCTTGCCGGTGCCGGAACCGCAAGGCTCTATGGCGCGGACGTCTATGGAGACGACCCGGCTGGCGGCAATGCGCTGGCGATTGCCAAGGCAATCGGCTGGATGCGCCAGAACGCCGTGCCGGTGGTCTCGATCAGCCTGGTCGGCCCAAAAAACCTGCTGCTCGCCAAAGCCATTGCCGCAGCGCGTGCGCACGGCATGGTCGTGGTCGCGGCCGTGGGCAATGACGGCGCCGCGGCGCCCCCGGCCTACCCGGCCAGTTACCCGGGCGTCGTTGCCGTGACCGGGGTCGATGGCAAGGGCCGCGTCCTGATCGAGGCCGGCAAGGCGCTGCATCTCGATTACGCGGCTCCGGGAGCGGACATGTCCGCGCTCGTGCCCGGCCGGGGGCGCATACCCTTGCGCGGGACCTCCTTTGCCGCGCCGCTTGCCGCGGCCCGCATTGCGGCCCGGTATCCGCGCCTCGGCAGCTCCGTAACGGCGCTCAAAGCGGTCGATTCAGAGGCGGTCGATGGATCGGGCCGGACCGGGCGCGGGGTACTCTGCGGGGCCTGCCGCAAGGGCGCCTGACCGATAAAATCGAAAAACTTTCAAAAAAAATCGGCCCCCGCGCGGATGAAAGGCAAAGTGCCATCCGTTCCTTCCACCAGAGACCCCCGAGGCAAGGTTCACGCCGAAGGGAAGGAAAGCAAAGGAAGGAGCAAGATCATGAAGAAGCTCACATTCGCAACTGCAATCGCTACCCTGGCACTCGTCGCCCTGCCGGGCGCAGCCAATGCCCAGTTGCTTGGCGGGGGCAGCCTTGGGGGCGGCCTCGGCGGCTCGATCGGCGGAACCCTTGGCGGGAGCGTCGGGAGCGTCGGCAGCACCATTGGCGGCGCCGGTAGCGCCATGAGCGACATCGGGGTTTCGCGCGCCGGCCGCACAGTAACGTCCACCGTCAACGGCTCGGGCGAGGCGTCGGCCTCCAAGTCGGTCACCGCTCCCGAGGTTTCCGCGCCGGACGCTTCCGCATTGACCGGCAAGGCCACTAGTGCCGCCGCCAATGCCCGCGACCGCGCCACCGGCCTTGTCGGTACCGCGCGTGATACCGCCGGCAACGCGGTGGGCAGCGCCAAGGGTGCGCTCGGTTCGGCCAGCGGCAGCGCCATGGGGTCGGCGACCGGGGCGGCTTCGGGTTCCGCCAATGGCTCGGGCACGAGCGGCTCGGCTTCCGGTTCGGCGAACTCGGCCCTGACCGGTGCTGCGGACCTGCCGGTCGGCTCGGAGCCATCGGCTTCGCAGCTGACCGATGCCGCCGGTAGTGCGGTCGGCGCCGTGCGCGATCGGGCCACCGCACTGGGTTCGCAGGTTCGCGACGCGGCCGGCAACGCCGCCAGCACGGCTGCCAGCACCCAGGCAAGCGGTAACGGCAGCGGTTCGGCCAATGCTTCGGCCGGTAATGCCAGCTCCAGCGCATCGGGTTCGGGCAGTGGCTCGGCCTCGAAGGAAGGCGCCAGCGGTTCGGCCAGCTTGGGCGTGAACGTCAGCACGACCGACGGCGCCTGAACCGAAACGGGCCTGAAACCCGTCCCCCCGCTCTTTCAGGTCCCGCGGCCCAGCGTCCCGAAGGTCGATCAGACCGCGGGGCGCTGGGTCGCCCGATTCTGCAAGGAGCCTGCTACCCCTTCTGGAGATAGACGAGGATCGGGTAGTTCGGCACCGCGACGCTGATGTTGCGTCCACCCCGAACCTTGATCTTTACGGTCGTATCCTCCAGCGGGTCGAAAGCCACGGCCTTGATCTTCCCGCTGCCGAACCATGAAACCAGATCCACCTGCTTCGTAGGCATCTGGGCCGGGCCCGCGTAAGTCTGGTCCCAGCGCCAGAACGGAGCCCGGCTCCACAGCGCAACGATCAGGCTGCCATCTTCGCGCTGGAGCGGAAGTATGCCGATCGATCCGTCCGCCGTCTTCAGCCTGGCCCCGATCGGGCCTTCGTTCCTGTCGGAGCGGGTCTTGGCCAGGAACCCGGTCAGGCGGTGAAGCGCCTTTGCCGCGGCCTTGGGCCGATGTTCGAAAGTGAAGAGGCCGAAGTGAAATTCCGGCTCCGTTCCCTTGGGATCGCGCTTCTCGTCCAGCAGTTCATAGATGTAGCTACGCCTGATGCCGCTCTCGGCGCCCTCGAAATAGGCGGTGAGGACCAGCTTGGCCTGGGCGACTTCATCGATGCCGAGCTGCGTGTAGTTGGCCCAGTACGGCTTGCCCTCGGGCCAGCCTTCGGGAAGCGTGAAATTGCCGAATTCGGTATTGGCGCGCGGTGCCTTTGCTGCCCTGCCGGTGTATTTGTCGAACGCGCTTCGAATCGCCGGTCCGGGCTGCTGCGCATTGTTGCTATAGGCATGGACATTCGCCCAGTCCGCCATTCCCGACAGGTCCGAAACCGCTTCTCCGCCCGTGAAATAGAGCACGGGCAGGTGCGAAAGGTCGGCATGCGCCTTGACCTTGGCATAGAGATCGCGCTGCGCCGCGCGCCCCGCTTCGTCCTTGTGCAGGCCGCGATAGCTGACGGGCCAGTTGTTGATCTCGTTGAAGCCCTCGATACTCACGACCGCTCCGGGGACCTGGGCCATGAGGTTCGCTGCGAAATCGACGTTCCGGTCCATCTGGTCCGCCGTCGCGATCAGGTTGAAGCGCAGGCCTTCGGAGGCGAGGCGGGCATAGTCGGAGAGCGGTACGGTGTCGCCGCCGTCGTGGGTCCGCACGTGGACCAGTCCCAGATAGCGCATGTCGTCGCGAACCCGGTCGAGCCGGGCATAGGCGCCGTCGGTGAAGTTGAGGTGGACATTGACCCCCATGGAGTCGACGAATTGCGCTTCGGTGATTGCGCCTTCGGTCACGTCGGCCTGCTTGTGGCTTGCGCCTTCAAGCGCCGGGCCGTGGCAGGCAATCACCGCCACCAGTGACAGGATCGTGTATCCGAACGGTTTCATCGCAGCGTCGCCGACAGGAAAGGGATGGAGGCGCCTGAAGACCAGGCGGGCCACTGCCTGCAGTTTGCACGCCGCACCGGCGACTGCAAGGCAAGCTGCCGCGCAAGAGTATAGACCGAGGCCCGGCGAACTACTCTTCCGGGTTAAATGCCAATGGACGATACCTGCACCCGCGCATGTCCGACTATTGTCAGGGCATAGGGGAAGTCTCGCGAAGTCACGCCGAAATCCTGAAAGGGTCGTCGTGAAACGATTGACAAAATGCATTTGCGGGGAACGATGCGCGAAGCTCTCAAGTCCATTCTCGGTCCGGTTCTGAAGCGGGCAACCAGCAAGTACGTGGCCGGCGAAACTCTGGAAGATGCTGCCGAGCTGGCCTTGCGTGCCGGCCAGCAGAACCTGCGCTGCACCTTGTGTTACTGGAACGACGGAACCGAAGACCCCGAAATTGTCGTGCGCGAATATTCGAGGATCCTCTCGCTGGTCGGCGAGGGTCGCATCAATGGCGCGCTCGCCGCCAAACTGCCCGCGCTCAAGGAGCGGGAGGACTTGGTCGAACAAGTCGTCGCGCAGGCCCGCAAGGTCGGTGCTCCGGTCATATTCGATGCCCACGCGCCGCCGCAGACGGACGACACGCTCAAGGCTCTCGAGCGCTATCCGCGCGAGGGTGTCGGCCTTGCCATTCCCGGTCGCTGGAAGCGCAGTCTGCGCGATGCCGACCGTGCTATCGAGCTGGGCGTGCGCGTGCGGGTGGTCAAGGGCGAGTGGATCGATCCCGACCATCCCGGTATCGACTTGCGCGAAGGGTATCTCGGCATCATCAGGCGTCTTGCCGGAAAGGCCGCCTTCGTGGGCGTCGCCACCCACGATGCGCCGCTTGCGCGAGAGGCCATGCGCATCCTTGCCGAGGCGGGAACGCCGTTCGAGCAGGAGTTCGTCTATCCGCTGCCTATCGAGGCTGCCCTGCGCGAAGGCGCGCCTTACGGGGCCGGGGCACGGCTGTACATTCCCTATGGCGAAGCCTGGCTGCCCTATTCGCTCAAGCGCGCGATCAAGAGCCCGAAGACGCTTTACTGGCTGGGCCGTGACCTGATCGGCGGCAGGAACTTCGTGCTGCCGTCGCTGGACCCGGCGCAGATGCCCGCAGCGCCGGTCGCGAACTGACCGGTCCAGTCTCGGGCGAGGGATTCCGAACAATCCGAATGGATTAGCGCTGCTGCCCGTTTCGTGCGCGCAGCCCATTGTAGCTACCGCCTAATAGGGCATGGGAAGCATCGCGGTCGCGACCTATCGTTAGGTATCAGGTGCTGTCGAGGTGGGCCCCGATTGCCTTTCGACGCGCCCCCACACGCAGCCGGTTGATGAGGATGCAAGCTCTGCGCATTGCGATCGTTCTGCCAACGCCCGATCGGCCCGCCGGATGGTGCACGCGTCTGGTGGAGCAGATCGAGGCCGAGCCGCGTTTCGACCTGCGGACCCTCATCGCCTGTCCTTCGGGCATGGAGCTATCATCGGGTAACGGCCTGATCCGCACATGGTACGCGTTCGAGCGCAGGGTCGTGGGCAAGCTGCAGGGCTCAGACCCTCTCGATGGGGCTGACCGGCCTGGCAAATTCCCGATCCTTGCCAGTGACGATCACCTTGCGATTGTGGGCATGGACCTCGACGTGATCGTCGATCTGTCCGGCCGTGCCGTCGGGATCTTTCCGTCAGAGGCTGCACGGCTGGGGATCTGGTACCCCGATTTCCTGCGGCGCCCTGCCGGGACTACGGCGATGGCCGCGATTCTCGCGCGTGATCCGGTCATAGCGATTTCGCTACTGCGCGGCGCTGCGGACAAGGAGGAGACCACGATCGCGACGGGGCGGCTCAACACCAAGTTCTTGGCCACGCGCAACGAGGACTTCATGCTCGAAAAGGCGGTGCCGCTGATCGTCAACGCCTTGAAGCGGGCGCATCAGTCGCAAGCATCCGAACTGCCTTCCTTGCCCAGGTCCGCAGAGCCGCTGCAGCCGGGAGGATCTGGTCTTTGTACCTATCTGGCTCGTCTTGGGGGTGACGGGGCGGCGAAAGTGGTTGAGAAAGTCGGTGAGAAGCTGGGTGCACGCCCGGGCATGTTCTTTCTCAAGTCCTACGCCGCAGCGTGGTCCGAGTTCGATCCCGCGAGGGCAACGCCGCATGTCTCGGCGAGGAACAGCTATTTCGCGGATCCCTTCCTGTGGGAGCGGGCGGGGGCGCTGTACTGCTTCTTCGAGGAGTTCGACTACCGCACCGGGCGCGGGCACATCAGCGTGGGGCGTTTCGAGGACGGACAGCTCACCGACATTCAGGTCGCGCTGCGCCGGGATTACCACCTGTCGTTTCCCCATCTCTTCGAGCACGAGGGCGAGCTCTACATGATGCCCGAATGCTGCGAGGTCCGGCGGCTCGAAGTTTGGAAGTGCCGCGCGTTTCCGCATGACTGGGAACTGCACGCCACTGCGCTGGAGGGCGTCGTGGCGGCCGATTCGACGCTGAACCTGATCGACGGCAACTGGTGGCTTTTCACCAATATCTCCGACGACGCTTTTCTCGACATGAACACGCAGTTGCACATCTTCCGCGCCGACGGGCCCGATCTTGCGAAGCTGGAACCCCACGCCCTCAATCCCGTCGTCGTCGACGCGCGCGAGGCACGCAATGCCGGGCGTATCCTGGATCTGGACGGCAGGCTCTATCGGCCCGCGCAGGACAATTCGCACGGCACGTACGGCTACGGCGTGCGGCTCATGGAAATCGAGGACCTGTCCCTCGACAACTACCGGGAAAGCCTCGCCTATGCGATCGAGCCGGATTTCGAGCCCGGCATAACCGGCTGCCATCACTTCGACGTGCGGGCCGGGCGGGTAGTGATGGACGTGCGCAGGCGCGTCGGCGGCTTTGCCGGCCTTGCGCGCGGCCGTCCGGCCTCACGATCTGCGACAGGCGCCGTACCGCGCGTGGGCACGGCCGAGGGCAAGGTGTCTGCGGCGCTCGGCATGCGGTCGGCCCGCTCGCAATATCTCAGGGGGAGCGAATGACCCGATGACTGCGATCGATCAAGTGGTCGTCATCAACGACTTTGCCTCTGCATCGCGCGGAGGCGCAACCGTTATCGCGCTGGAGGCGGTCAGGCTCTATCGCCGGCTGGGATACCCGGTAACCTATATCTGCGGCGATGCGCCGACATCGCGGCTGAGCGACATGGGCGTGACGCAGGTGACCTTGGGATCGGACGCATTGCTCGACCTCCCGGCGCGCCGTGCGCTGATGCAGGGGCTGCACAATCCCACTGCCGAGCGCATGGTTGCCGACTGGATCCGCGACAACGATACCCACGGCACGGTCTATCACCTGAACAACTGGTCGCAGATCCTGTCCCCTTCCATCTTCCGCGCATTGCGCGAGGTGGAGGACCGGCTGATCGTGACCTGTCACGACTTCTTCAACATCTGTCCCAATGGCGGATTTAGCCATTTCCCGAGCGCTACGCCGTGCCAGCACCGCTCGCTCTCGGCGCAATGCCTCGCGAGCCAGTGCGACCGGATCAGCAGCGCGCGCAAGTATTGGCGCGCATTGCGGCACATGCGTTTGAACAGTGTTGCGCGTTTTGCCGAAAATCGCGCGACCTTCACTTTCCTGCATGACCGGATGCTGGAGAAATTCGCCAGCAGTGGATTTCGGGCCCCGAACAGGGTCGCGATCCCCAATCCCGCGCAGGCCTGGACCGAGGAGCGGGTGGCGGCGGAGCGCAACGAGGGCTTTCTCTTCGTCGGCCGGCTTGGCCACGACAAGGGCGCCGACCTTGCGATCAAGGCGGCCGTTGCTGCCGGACAGAAAATCACCCTGATCGGCAGCGGCCAACTCGGGACCACAGAAGCGCGCAGGAGCAAGTACGCGCGCGTCATCGGCTGGCAGGACCGGGAAGGCATCGCCGAAATAGCCAGGCAATGCCGCGCGATCATCGTACCGAGCAGGGTCACCGAACCTTTCGGGCTCGTGATTCTCGAGGCGGCGATGAGCGGGCTTCCGGTCATTCTGGCATCGCATGCCTACCTCGCCGACGATGCGGTCCGGCTGGGCTTTGCCAGGACCTTCAACATCGATCGCTTCGACAAGCTGGCGAACCTGATGGGAGAGCTGGCGACCGACGACGAACTGGTCGAAGGCATGAGCCGGGCGGGCTTTGCAGATGCCCATTCGCTCTGTCACACGCCCGACAGCTGGATCGGCGCGTTCATCGATATCTTCGAGGAAAAGTTGCAACAGTCAGGGCGCGTGCGCGAACCGGCCCTGCGGCAATCCTTTGCGTGATCGCACGATCTGCCGCAGGGCGCTCCTCGCGGGGCGTTTCCGCAGCTTGCAAAGCACTGCGCTTGGATTTCGGGGCTGCCGCACGTCTCCAGGTAAATCACGCAATCGTAACGATTTTCCGATCCCTTTGCCCCTTTGGGCTAGGGTTCTGCTCCTTCGGTCTAACCACAGTGCGTGATTCCTGCCCCAGACCTAACATGCCAATATGAGTCGTGAATTGGATGCGATTTCCGGTCCTGAAGTTCAACTTTGCTTGAGGGCGTCGTTTCCGTTTTATTTCATTCCGATTTGGTGAAAGCATGACTGATAGAGCTGAAAAAGTAACATTATCTCTGCCAGTATTTAATGGTTCAGATTACATAGCCGACGCTATAGAATCTATTCTCGGTCAGACGCTCACCGATTTCAGGTTGTACGTTACAGACAACGCCTCCCATGACGACACACCGGATATTGTCTCTTCCTACGCCCGCAAGGACAGCCGCGTCGTTCTGGTGAGGAATAAGGAAAACATCGGCGCCGCCGCGAACTACAACTTGGGTTTCACCTACCGGGCCGGGAAGTACTTCAAGTGGTGCGCGCACGACGATCGCCTCAGCCCCAACTATCTCGAAGCCTGCGTGGATGCACTGGAAGCGCGCCCCGACGTAGGTCTGGCTTACGGCAGGACCTTGCAGATCAGCCCCAAGGACGAGATTTTCGAGATTCCGGAATACGAGACGCCCTCGATCGACAATGACGATCCGGCGCAGCGCTTCAGGCAGACGATAGCCCTGTCGAAGACCTGCTTCCCGATCTTCGGGGTGTTTCGGCCCGAGCTGCTGGAGCGTTCGATGCTTCATCGCTCCTACTACGGATCGGACCGCGCGTTGCTGGCCGAAATGGCAATCCTGGGCAAGTTCCTGCTGGTCGAGGATGCGGTGTTCTACAACCGCGAACACGAAGAACGCTCGATCAACATCGACGACAAGCTGCAGCGCAGTCTCTGGCAGACGGGGCGCAAGAGCCGCAGCGCCGCGGCCGAGCACATCCAGCTGGCGTCCCATCTGTTCCGGATCGCATCGCGGCACGGCGATGTCGTGGCGCCCTATCGGCTCTGGGCGGGCCTGATCCGCCGCAGCCTGACGCCGGTGGAACTGGGCCGTTATTCGCTGGAACTGGCCGGCATGATCTCGCCGAAGATGGCCGCATTCCTCAAGCGCAATTTCGCCGGGCAGATCGGCCCCCGCCAGCTCAAACAGGTGGTGTTCAAATGACTATGCATGATTTCTCCAAGGTGAGAGTAGGCATCCTGGCCGGCGGCTTGGGTTCGCGACTGTCGGAAGAGACCGAAACCCGGCCCAAGCCGATGGTCGAGATCGGCGGCATGCCGATGCTCTGGCACATCATGATGATCTACAGCCACTATGGCTTCAACGACTTCAGCGTTGCGCTGGGCTACAAGGGCGAATTCATCAAGCGCTGGTTCCACGAGCATTTCTCGGTCTCCGGATCGGTGTCGTTGAGCACGCGGACTGGTGAACTGGTGCGCCATTCGCCCGACTGCGCGCCCAACTGGAACGTCGACCTCGTTGAAACCGGCATGAAGGCCGGCACCGGCGGACGCATCAAGAAGCTGGCGCCCTGGCTGGGCGACAACACGATGATGGTCACATGGGGCGACGGCGTGGCCGATATCGACATTCCTAAGCTGCTGGCGTTCCACAAGTCGCACGGCAAGCTCGCCACGCTGACCGCGGTCCGCCCGCCGGCACGCTACGGCCACCTCGAATTCGACGGCGACAGGATCACCTGCTTTGCCGAGAAGCCGCAGCTTGGCGAAGGCTGGATCAACGGCGCGTTCTTCGTGCTGGAGCCGGGCGTGATGGATTACATCGACAGCGAGGAGGAGATGTTCGAGCAGAACCCGCTCTCCCGTCTGGCGCAGGACGGCCAGCTCATGGCCTACCGCCACACCTCGTTCTGGCAGTGCATGGATACCATGCGTGAAAAGCAGATTCTCAACGATTACTGGATGTCGGGCCAGGCGCCCTGGAAACTCTGGAGGGATACGGTTCATGAAAGTCCTGCTGACTGGGCATCTGGGGTACATCGGGACAGTGCTGGCTCCCCGCTTGCTAGAGCGAGCGCATGAAGTAGTCGGTCTCGACAGCGATCTCTTCGCCGAGTGCACCTTTTCAGGTGCGATTCCGAACATCGCCTCGATCGGTCAGGACGTTCGCAGCTTCGTTCTCGAACCCGATGCCATCGACCGGCTGCGCGGTTTCGACGCGGTCATTCACCTGGCCGGATTGTCGAACGATCCGCTTGGCGACTACCGGCCCGGACTGACGCAGGAAATCAATACCGGGGCCTCGGTGGACCTCGCACGCCTTGCCAAGGCGGCAGGAGTTTCGCGCTTCGTCTATGCCTCGTCCTGTTCCAACTACGGCGCCTCGGACGACAATTTCATCACCGAGGACGGCGCGCTCAATCCGGTAACGCCCTATGGCGTGTCGAAGGTGGAATCGGAGAAGGGCATCCTCGCTCTTGCCGACGAAACCTTCAGCCCCACCTTCCTGCGCGCTTCGACGGCCTATGGGCTCTCGCCCAGGTTGCGTTTCGACCTCGTGGTCAACAACCTGACGGCGTGGGCGACGACGACCGGCGACGTCCATCTCAAGAGCGACGGATCGCCGTGGCGGCCCATCGTCCATGTAGAGGACATTGCTCTCGCCTACATCGCCTCGGTCGAAGCCCCGCGCGAAGACGTCCACTGCGAGGTGTTCAACGTCGGGCAGACGAGCGAGAACTACCAGATCCGCGAGATTGCCGAGATTGTGCGCGATGTCGTGCCGGGATCGAAGATCGCCTTTGCCGAGGATGCCAGCCCGGACCTGCGCAATTACCGCGTGGACTGTAACTACATCGCGCGCCGGCTCCACGCCTTCAAGCCGCAATGGACCTGCCGGCGCGGCGTCGAGCAGCTGTTCGCGGCCTTCACGTCCAGCGGGCTGAACGTCGAGCAGTTCGAAGGGCCGCGCTTCAAGCGTATCGCGCACATCCAGCAGCGTATCCGTGAAGGGTCGCTCAACGAAGACCTCTTCCCGGTCCAACAGTTTGCCGTAGCCTGAGGGGGACTACATGAACCAGATTCTCCTGCATCAACCCGGCGTTGCATCGCAGACCGAAACCGCCTGCCGCTGCTGCGGCGGCCAGTCGCTCCATCCGTTTCTCGACCTCGGCTTCACGCCGCTGGCCGACCGGCTGATCCGGCCCGAGGATGGCGATACGCCCGAGCTGACCTTCCCGCTCGTGGTCGCGTTCTGCCCCGATTGTGCGCTGGTCCAGATCCTGGAGACGGTCGCGCCTGAAATCCTTTTCGCAGACGCCTATCCCTACTACTCGTCCTTCTCGCCGGCGCTGCTCGAGCATTCGCGCGCGAACGTCCTGCAGCGGCTGGACGAGCGGGAACTCGGTCCATCGAGCCTGGTCGTGGAACTGGCCAGCAATGACGGCTACCTGCTCAAGAACTATGTCGAGCACGGCGTGCCGGTCTGCGGCATCGATCCGGCCGACGGTCCCGCCGCCGCCGCCCGCAAGGTGGGCGTTCCAACGCTCTGCGACTTCTTCACCGAGGAATTCGCAAGCAAGTTCGTGGGCGAGCACGGCAAGGCGGACATCGTCCACGCCAACAACGTGCTGGCCCACGTGGCGGATACCAACGGCTTCGTCGCCGGCATCCGCAACCTGCTCAAGCCCAATGGCGTGGCCGTGATCGAGATGCCCTATCTGCTGCGACTGATCGAGCATGTCGAATTCGACACGATCTATCACGAACACTTGTGCTATTTCTCGGTCACGGCGCTGGACAACCTGTTCCGGCGGCACGGGCTGTTCCTCAACCGGGTCGAGGAACTGGCGATCCACGGCGGCTCGCTGCGCATCTTCGTCGAACCCTTCGAGGCTACCGGCGAGAGCGTCGAAAAGCTCATGGCCCACGAAAAGGCTATCGGGCTCGATACGCTGGACTTTTTCGCCGAGTTCTCGGCGCGGGTGGATACCCTCAAGGAAAAGCTGCTCGGCCTCGTCTACAAGTTGAAAGGTGAAGGCCACTCGATCGCCGCCTACGGCGCGGCGGCCAAGGGCGCGACGATGCTCAATTACTGCGGCCTCGACACCCGTCAGCTCGATTTCGTGGTGGACCGCAATGTGAACAAGCAGGGCATGCTGATGCCCGGCGCGCACCTGCCCATTCTGGCGCCCGAGGAACTGGTCGCCCGCAAGCCCGATTTCGTGCTCATGCTGGCCTGGAATTTCGCGGACGAGATCCTCGCCCAGCAGCAGGAATACCGCGATGCCGGCGGCCGCTTCATTGTCCCCGTCCCCGAACCGAGGATTGTCGAATGAACCTGGTCGATCCAGCCCTTTCGGCGCGGACCCAAGACGCGCTCGCGCGTGAAGGGACGCCGGTGGCCTGCCCCAGTTGCGCGGCGGCTCAGACGCAGCTGTTTTACAAGGTGGAGAACGTTCCGACGAACTCCTGCATCCTGTTCGCAACGCGCGAGGAAGCGCTTGGGTGTCTGCGCGGTGAAGTTGCGCTGCATTTCTGCAGCAACTGCGGCTTCATATTCAATGCGAGCTTCGACCAGTTCCTAACCGAATACTCGGGACGCTACGAGGAGACGCAAGGGTTCTCTCCGACGTTTTCGCGCTTCCACCGCAATCTTGCGGCGGAACTGATCGAGCGGCACGGCTTGCGTGGGCGCGAGGTCATGGAGATCGGCTGCGGCAAGGGCGAATTCCTCGTCCTGCTCTCGCAACTGGGGGAAAATACCGGCGTCGGAGTCGATCCCGGCGCGCTGCCGGAACGGCTTGAAGGCGTCGAGGGCGCCGAGCGGGTGACCTTGATCCCGGAATACTTCCGGCCCGATCACTGCGCCAGCGAGCCGGACTTCCTGTGCTGCAAGATGACCCTGGAGCACATCCCGGACACGGCGAGCTTCATTTCGACGATCCGGGCCGGACTGACCGAGGACAAGGGCACCGTCGTCTTCTTCCAGGTGCCCGAGACCTACCGCATCCTTGAGCATTGCGCGTTCGAGGACATTTATCACGAGCATTGCTCGTACTTCACCGAGACTTCGCTGCGCCGCTTGTTCGAGGACTGCGACTTCGCGGTTTCGCGTACTGCCATCGAATACGACGACCAGTACCTGACGATCGAGGCCACGGCTTCGGGCAAGCAGGAGGGCGATGACGGATCCTCGCTGGCGGACCTCGCGCAGCTTGTCGCCAGCTTCCCCGAGCGGGTGGCGGCCCACAAGGCGCACTGGCGCGACAGGGTCAAGGCCGCCGCGGCGGAAGGCAAGTCGGTGGTGCTGTGGGGGTCGGGCTCCAAGGCGGTGTCGTTCCTGACCTCGCTCGATCTCGACGAGGAAGTGACCTGCGTCACGGACATCAATCCCAACCGTCACGGTCACTTCATGCCCGGCACCGGTCATCCGATCGTCGCGCCGGAGGAACTGGCCGAGATCAAGCCGGGCCTGATCGTGATCATGAACAGGATCTACAAGGACGAGATCGAGGACTACGTCAGCAGCCTCGGCATATCGTGCGAGGTGACTTTCCTCTGAAAATCCGTATTCGGCGCGCCGGTTCGTGCGTCTCAGGTTCAAGTCGTGGAAATTGGCATTATGAAGACTTCAATTACAACGGCCTCCGATCGCGGGTATCTGCCCGCGGCTTGTTGCCAATTGAAGTCGGTAGTGGACCATCTTCCGCCGGGGTGTGACGTCGAGCTCAATCTGGTGTGCTGCGACGTCGACGAGGCGGAACTCGAGGCCGCGCGCAAGTTCTTCGCGGCGAGACAGATGAGCGTGCGGATCTTCGCATCGAAAGAGGTCGAGCAGGCGATACGGCCGATCAATACCCGTTGGCCGCGTGCCGCCTATCTGCGCCTGTATTTCGACCGGATCTTCGGTTCGGACATCGAACGACTGATCTATTTCGATGCGGACACGCGGATCATGACTTCGCTAGCTCCGCTGCTGTCGCTCGATCTCAAGGGCAGGATCGCCGGCGCTGTGCACGATTTCGTCTATTACCTGACCGGCAATATTCGCCGTCGGCGCAAGGACCTGTTCCTTGCCGACGATGCGCCTTACCTGCAGTCCGGCGTCATGGTCTTCGACTGGCCGCGCATGCTGTCGGAAGGGGTGCTTGACCGGGCCCGCCAGTTCCTCGTCGATCACCCGGAAAGCTGCCAGGAAGCCCCGGACCAGGATGCGCTAAACTTTGCGCTGGAGGGGCAGTGGCTGCCCCTCGATCCGCGCTGGAACCTGCACGAGACTTATCTGGAGTTCGGCGGCGCGCTGACACCCAATCTGGAACACTATACCTCGACCAAGCCGTGGTCGAAGCGGCGGCCCGCGCGCTGGCAGGATGCTGCGCGCTGGTACCGCAGCGAGCTGGCGGACACGGTCTGGGCCGATTTCATTCCCGAACAGTCGAGCGTCGACAGGCTCAATGCCCGGATCGACTTTCTCAAGTTCCGCTACAATCCGAAGATCCGCGATGCACTTGCGGTCCATGCGCCTTTCGTCCTCGATGCGCTGCACGTGCCGCGCCAGCGGACCGACGAGGAGGAACTGCCCTGGGCGCCGCGCAACAGCAAGGACGTGGAGGACATGGCGATGGCTCTCGTCGCCGAAGCGCGGGGCGAGCGTGGAGAGATCCGTCCGCCCGAAGCGGTTCTCGATGGATACGGCAGCGGTTCGCCGATCGGTCTGAACGGCTTCCATGCACGGCCCAATACGCCATCGCCTTCCGGTGCTGCTTATTCCCGGTAATCCGGCCAATTGCGCCTAGAGGAGAATCTCAGCCCAACGTGACAGCGGGGGCGGGCCTTCGATCAGCCACTTGATGGCGACGATGCCGATGGTTGCGGAAACGCCGCTCACAAGAATTGCGAACTTGCCCGAGCGCACTTTCAGCGTCCTGTGGACGATGATCTGAAAGGTGATGGCGATGATCCAGAAGGCGGCGATCTGCAACCGGCTCTCGATGTGTCGCAGGTGCAGGCGCGTGAACATGCCCGCGATCAGAAAGCCGAACGAGGAAGCCAGCAGCAGGCAGAAATAGTTGGCTCGGGTCAGACGTCGCAAGGTTGCCTCAATCATCCACGGTTCGCGCGCAGTGGCGCACCGCACCTGAATTCGTCATGTACATCGGCGCGTCCCTGTCCTCAGGGGACGACCGGCCCGGAATTCGGTTGCGCGGTGGGCATCTGCCAGACGGCCGCGCCCGGGCGCCGGACGAGCTGAACGATCTCGCGCACGGGGCCGTCCGGGCGGCCCATCACCAGCCAGCTGGCTGCCACCGCGACGACATAGACTGCGCCGCCGGCGCAGACCTCGATGGCCAGCTGGACGAGGTTGCTGGCCTGCAGCGGCGAAAGCGCGCCATGCACGAAGTATGTGCCGACAGCCATGGCCCCGAGCCCCACGAGAGTGACCGAATGGGATGCGGCCTGCGTCGCGACGGTCACGCCGGTCAGCATCCGGGCGACGATCAGTTCGAAGACCATCGAGATGAACTCGCACACGCATCGGCCCAGCGCCGCGCCGATCATGCCGCCAAGCAGGAAGCCGATCACCACCAGGGGGACCTTGAGCACCAGGACGAGGGCCTGCTGCACGAACAGGATCTTCGTCCTGCCGAGCGCCATGGCCACCGGCTGCAGACCGGTGCTGAACAGGCTGATGGTGTAGAAGACCGCACTGATCTGGACGAACGGTACTGCCGCGATCCATTGCGGCCCCAGTGCCACTTTTACTGCCGGTTCCGCCACGAGTGCGAGGCCGATGCCGAGCGGTGCGGTGATCATGGCCAGGGTGGACTGGGCGCGCAGGCAGGCATTGCGCAGCCGGTTGAGGTCTCCGTTGAGGTTGGCGAGGCCCGGAAACAGCGCCATGCGGATCGGTTGGACCATCTCGCGCGCGGGCACGACGGCAAGGCTGTCCGCCATGGCATAGATGCCCAATTGCGCCCTCGGGACCAGCGCGCCGATGATCAGCTGGTCGACCCGCCAGTTGAGCGTTTCGCAAAGCTGCTTGAAGAACATCCAGCCCGAGAAGGACCAGATCTCCCGAAGGTGAACCAGCGAAAAGCGAGGGCGATAGGGCACCAGCGCGTAAGTGAGGACAGTGGCGACGAGGGCACCGATGGCGTTGCCCGAGATGATCGCCCAATAGGACTGGAGCAGGATGGCCAGGCCAATGGCCACGCCCAGGCTCATCAGCTTGAGACTGAGCTGCGAAATGGCGAGGGGCCAGAAACGCATTTCCTTGGTGACGACGGTCACCATCGGGTTCTGGAGGCCCATCAGGGCGCCGGTCAGTCCGGAGACCAGCAGGACCGGGATCAGGCCCGGAACCGAATAGACGAGCGACAACGGCCAGGCGAGCAGCACGAAGAAGACGCAAAGGGCAAGCGATCGCAGCAGCGCCATCGTCCATGCCGTGTCGACATGGCTCGCATCGATCTTGTCCTTGCGGATCAGGGCATTCGACAGTGAGAGTTCGGTGCAGGACTGGACGACGCTGAGCACCGAGCTGGCGATGGCGACGATGCCGAAGTCTTCGGGCGTCAGCAGATGCGCCAGCACGACAAGGGCGACCGCGCCCAGCAGGTTGCCGGTCAGGCGCGCGCTGCCGAGCGAGATGACCCCGTGCATCATGCCGAGCCTGAGGTTCATGATCCTATCCCGACTGCCGGGTTGCGCGTGCCCGGCGTAAAAGTGGTGCGGGGCCCGCCGCGATCACACGAGTCTTCAAAGTGAGACGATCTTGCGCGGATCCAGCTTTCCGCGCAGGAAATCGGCAATCGCCAGCAGGTTGCCGGCCAACCGACCGCGCCGGTCGATGTGCGGTTCGGGAGAGATGCTGTGCACCAGGTTGGCCGAGATGTTTTTCAGCAGCTGGCGCCAGCCGATATCGGGCTGCATCGTTCCCTTGCGATAGAGGTAGATCACGTTGGCGACCTGCGAATAGCCCAGGCGCTTGCCCGGCTGCCTTCCGCCACGGTCGCCGAGGTGAATGCCGGTGATCTCCGGGCCGGAAATCAGCTTGCCGCGCTTGCCGAGTTGATACGTCAGGTCGACGTCTTCCAGCCAGCCGTAGAGCGGCAGGTTTTCGTCGAAGCGCAAGTCGCCCAGCACGTCGAGACGCATCGCCATGTTGCAGCCATAAAGCGCCTGTCGCGGTAGATGCTCCGTCTGCGGCGGGCGCTCACCATCGATTTCGAGGCGGCGCACTGCCACGTCGAAGGGAATGGGCTCGTGCGAGACGCCGTCGTCGACCAGCATCCCGGTCAACCCGGCAATTTCGGGATCGGC
This sequence comes from Novosphingobium sp. PP1Y, assembly GCF_000253255.1. Lineage (NCBI taxonomy): Bacteria > Pseudomonadati > Pseudomonadota > Alphaproteobacteria > Sphingomonadales > Sphingomonadaceae > Novosphingobium > Novosphingobium sp. PP1Y. The sequence continues at coordinate 1,097,870 of NC_015580.1, forward strand.
GACCATGAGGGCTTCGGTCGCAGCGAGGTAATCGTTGGCCGGAACGAAATCGTCATCGAAGAAGATCACGACGTCTGCTTCGTCCTTGATCATCTCGATGCCAGAATTGCGCTGGCAGCACGTGCCGCGGGGACCGACAATCACCCGCGTGTTCGCGGAGACATTGTCGAGACCGGCTATGTCCGCGGGACAAGTGCCGATGACGACGATACCGTCCGCTGGTCGGGTCTGGTTTTCGAGGTGCTTGAGCAGCTTGCGCACGGAATCGGGCCGGCCATAAGTGGCGATGATGACATGAATCCGAAGCGGGGAGCTGCAATTCTGTCTAGCGATGTTGAGGTTGGCAGCTGTCATAAACCTACGTCACCATTACAATTTATGCCGATCGGCTGGCTTGAGGGTACCCGGTATTCGGTCTTCGCGGTCCTTCGAATGCCGATCCTTTTGCGCTTGTGGTTCACTAAACTCTTGCCGATTTCAGGCACTTGAGCGACCTCGTAATCGCGGTAACCCGCCTTAGTCACGGTCCGGGCGGGCCGTGCGAAGGGTGAATAATTCGGCCTACCCCGAAATCGGCCGGTGAATATGGACATTGCCTCATCGGCTGGTCTCCTATCCGGCCTGTTCGGGCAGCGTGACACCTGAAATCAACCGGGCGACGGCACGGCGCGGGACGGTGCGGTACTGGCCCAGCGGTAGTCGTTCGGCGAGACCCACCAGTGCCTGCGTGCCCTGGCGCAGGGTGGCTGCCATGCTGCGGGCCCGGCAGATCGATCCCTCGCACAAGTCGACCCGGTGGTCGGCGAAGTGGAGCTTGAAGTCCTCGTCGCCCTTGCCGAAATCGATCAGGGTCACGCCGTGTTCGTTGGCCGTCATCGCGCACTGGTTGATGAGATTGATCCCCGGACCCAGCTTGTAGAGCGCAAGGTCGTAAGACGGGAACCACCAGTGCAGCACGCCTTTTGCACGGATGCCGAAGTGGGCGGCGATCAGGCGGTCGCCTGCGTGCAGTGTGCTCATGACGCCGGCGAAGTCGGGCTCGTCTACGGTCCTGAGCCTGTCGAGGACATCGCCGACCCAGCCGCTGCCCAGCATGGCCCTGAGACCCATGCGTGCGTACTGGGCGTTCTTCATCTCGACGTGCCGTTCGTGAACGGCCTCGGAAGGATCGTGGAAGGCGAAGCGCAGCGGGCCGATCTCCGTCTCGGTCTTGCGTTGGCGGCGGCGGACCTCGCGCTGCGCCTTGGTCCAGCGCGAATCCTTGCGCGCGACGTAGGCATCGTAGCCATCCGACAGATCCATACGAGGCGAGTAGGAGAACGTATGCGCGCCTTCTGCCAGCGTCGAGAACGCGGTCGGCAGGTGGTTGTAATCGTAGGCAGAAAGGCCCGCGGAGCGCAGAAGGGCGGGGCCGGTGACGCTTATTCCGGGCGCCAGGATCGGGCCGTGATAATCGTTGATGTGTCCGCCGACCGGCTTGGCGACATCACCGCGTGTCAGGTGGAAGGGAAAGAAGCCGACCACATTGCCGCCCCGTTCCAGTACTGCGACGCGTGCATCCGGTCGCGCCGCGGCCACCGCCAAGGTGAACTGAGGGCGATAGAAGGGGCTCTGGTAAAGCGGATTGGCGTCGCAAAGCCAGCTCCAGCGGGCGAGAAGATCGCGGTCGAGCTGCGACGGCGGGAGAACTTTTGCCTTCATGCAGCCCTCTCCCGGACGGAAGTGGGTAGCCGGTTCGGGCAGCGGCGAAGAGGTGGGGATCGGGTCATGGGTGGTCCAGTGCCGTGCGCTTGCGCGCTCCGGTCCTTGCCATTTGCGAAGAATCGCGGTCGGAATCGCGGTCGGCCTGCGCTGTCTCGCGGCCCGGCCGCAGGGCCAGCGCAGCGCCTGACAGGATGGAGAAGATCGCCACCGGATTGGCGAGCGGCGAGGCGATGGCTGCCGGAATGAGGCTGAATACCGCCGCGCTGGCGAAGGCACCGCCCAGCGTCTGCGACGAATCGGCGCCGATGCCCCAGCTGGAGCGACGGGAAGGCTGGAAGATCGTCAGCAGGTACATGACGAAGGAGACGATGCCGATAACCCCCATGGCTCCGATGATTGCGGTCAGCATGCTGGATGAGCGGAAGCTGCCCGGGCCGATGCCAAGTCCGAAGGAATCGATGAGGCCGTGGATCCCCTGCATGGCCCAGAACAGGCGCTGCTGACCGGAATCGGTAGAGGATTTCGCCACGGTCATTTCCAGCACGAGGTTCCAGATCGCCGTCGCCACTTCAGGGATCAGCGCCATCAGGATCGCAACCAGGAACACGATCATGAACCCGACGAGCGCAAGGCGCTGGATCTTTCCCTGCGGCGCGAGATGGGGGAAGGCGAGGGCGCGCACCAGGAAGATCAGGGCATAACCGGCAAGCGCGACATAAGCAGTTGACGAGGTGCTGATCACCAGCATGACGGTCAGGATCGTTGCCAGCAGGCCCGTCTGCCGGGGGCGGATCGAGCGGTACCAAAGCTCGGCATTGACCACGAGGGCGATGAAGCAAGAGCCCGCGTAGGACGAGGCTTCGGGCAGAAGACCGCGTATGCGCACGAAACCGTCGACTTCGACGTTCATCTGCACATAGTCGCCGTTGCGGAAGATCGCGAGGGCATCCTCCAGGGGCGTTCCGCGTGCCAACAGATCGAGCAGGCCGGTGATGATGAAGAACCAGCCGCTCCAGATCGCGGTGTCGATGAGGACCTTCTTCGATCCACGTGCCTGGCAGAAGATGTAGGCGGCAATGGCTAGCAGCAGCGTTCCGACAAGGTAGGTGGCTGCAGTCAGGTTCTGGGAAGTCGGGCCGAGGGGAATGACGTCGAACAGGCCCGACCCCGGTATCGGGCGCATTGGGTAGACCTCGATCGCACCGCCGAACAGGCGCGGGCCGATGTACGCGTTGGCGATGCCGTAGAAGCAGAACAGCACGAGCCAGGCATTCGCACGCACGGCGTCGGGAAAGTAACCGTAGAGGCCGCCTTTTGGCGCAACGATACGCAGGTAGACGAATAGCAGGGCGAACTGGACGGGCGGGATCGAGGACCCACCGAGCGAGGGCAGGAGGATCGCCGCCGATCCGTCGAATAGGCCGCTCAGAATGAGGAAGATGAAAGCGCTGCCGGGGGTGCCGAAAAGCACAATCGCTCCGCCGACCACTATCTGGATCAATCCGATGAAGGTGAGTTCCAAAGAGAATTCCCCATGATCCCGCGCCGTTCGGCAGCCATGCGATTGGACGAAGAGGGCCTTGCCCAATCTGTACGCACTGGTCCGAAGCCTGTCTGGACCTCGTTAGGCACGTTGCGTTCCATGCCTTCAGGCAGCCGAACATGAGCAGGAACCTAGCACCGCGAACGAGCGTGCCGCCAATGCGCATTCGAGTTAGCCTTGGCGTCGAACTGGCTTTTGCAGACGGAAGGGCGGGGGGCGGCGACCAGCGCCTGCAAGGGCTTCTTCCCGCCCGGAAGCGCGCTGAAAAAGCGGACTAATCCTTATCAGCAAGTGCCCGGTGGATGGCGCTGAGCCATCATGCAGGCCGTTGGTTTACGTGTATGCGCCATGACGGCGGCGCGCGTCCCGGGAGACGGTATCTCGCGCAACGCATTCAGATTGGGTCAAAATCAGAGAAGCTGACTGCGATATGAAGATCGGTTCCATCGTGCCTGCAAGCGATGCCTCTTCTCTGGAGGCTTTGCTGCCACGTTCGATCTGGGCGGGACTGGATGCGATCGATCCTACTCCGATGAAGCATTTCATCTGGAACGAAGCCTGCTTTGCGACGATGTACCGCAACCGCAAGGCCGTTCTGCTTACCACCGACGGGGGAATTGCCGCCTTCGTCCGCAAGGGGGCGGTGCCGACCCTGTTCCTGGCAGGTGCCGAGGAACTGGCCGAACCGGCAGAGGCGGCCTACGCCGATGCAGGAGCAGCGGAGCGGCTTGCCGATGCCATTCTGGACCATCGCCTGCCGGTGAAGCTGGGGCAGCCACCTGCGGGAACGATCTTTTCGGAGATCTTCGTGGCAAAGGCAAAGCGGCGCGGCCTGCTGGTGACGGCGCCGACCGAAGGGTCGCCCTACATCGAACTTGACGAGAGCTGGAAGGATGCCCTCGCGCGCTTCAATTCGCGCAGACGTGCGGATTTTCGCCGGATGCGCCGCCGTGCCGAGGAAGGCGGCGAAGTCACTTTCGAGTTTCACGAGCCTGGCCCCGACGAGGCTGAAGCGCTGCTCGAGCAGGCGATCGAGGTGGAAGCGAAGAGCTGGAAATCGCGCACCCGCACCGCGATTGCCGACAACAAGGTGCAGCTCGACTTCTTTCGCCGCTATGCGCGGCTTGCCGCGCAGGAAGGCATTTTCCGAATTGCCTTCATGAAGATCGGGACAGAGATCGCCGCAGCCCAGATCTGCGCTGAATGCGACGGCAGCTTCTGGCTGTTCAAGATCGGCTACGACGAGCGCTTCTCCCGTTGTTCCCCGGGCCAGCTCCTGATGCTCGAGAGCATACAACGCGCCGCGACCCTGGGTTTGAAGCGCTACGAGTTCCTCGGCAAGGCGGCGGGCTGGACTGCCTTCTGGACGTCAAGCGAGCGCCTGCGGATGAAGCTCAATTACTACCCATGGAACCTGCTGGGTGCGGCAGCCCTCGCGAAGGATGCTGCCGCGATGGGACGCAAGAGGATCAGCCGGTTCCTAGAAGGTCGCAAGGAAGAAAGATCGCAAGATGGGAACGGCTAAATCCTTCAACGGCATCTTTGCCTTCCTGATGCTGCAGTTCCTGCTGCTCCTGCTGCTCGAACTGACCGACATCAGCCTGTTCATCAGCGAAGCCTTTTCCTTCGCCGGGCCGATGGGGATGGCCGAGCACTTGTTGCTTGTCTCCGCGATCCTCGCGCTTCTGTGGTTCGCGTGGTCCGCCCTGCTGGAGCCGGTGGAGATCTATTGGGGCACGAGCGCCAAGGTACGCATGCGCAAGTGGATGCTGCCGATGCTGCTGGCCATTGCCTGCATGTTCGCCGCGACGGCCGTGATCGTACTGGTGACCCACCGGGCATCGCCCGGGGGCGTCGAATCCTCGATCGTGTCCTTCGTCCTTCTGCTCGTGCCTACCGCGGTGACGGCGTTGCTGCTGGTTTCGGCATTGCGGCGTTGGCAGGCGATCAATTCCGGCATAGCGATCATGCGCGAGGCCCTCGAAATCAACGGAGCCCCGGCAGAACTGGGCCGGGTCAGGGCCTCGATCGACTGGGAGGGCAGTGCATCTGCGGTCTCGGTGCGACCCAATCCGCAGGGCTTCACTTTCGCCGGCCTCACCTCCAGGCCTTGGCACGATCCCAAGGACTTTGCCTGGCTGCCCGCCTTCGTCGACGCGGTGGATGACGTGCGGGCCGAGGCCGAGGCCGTCCTGCTCGATCACGAGACGCAGATCGAACATTATCACTATGTCGGCCTCGACGGTGATTTCTGGCGCAACTTCAGCTTCGTCAAACGGCACGAGGAAGTGCCCGAGAACCTTGCCTTGTGCCCGGTTGTGGCCGGCTTGCTGAAGACGATTCCCGGGTATCCGGCCTTCCGCGACGCTATGTTCTCGATTCTCGGGCCCCGCGGTTTCATTCGCCCGCATCGCGACGTCTCCAACGTCTTTCTCACCTTGCACCTGCCGTTGATCGTTCCCCTCGGCGGGCACATCGAGGTCGGCGGGATTCGGCGCGAGTGGCGCTACGGCGAGCCGCTGATCTTCGATTCGTCCTATGCGCACGAGGCGGAGAACACTTCCGCGCAACCGCGGGTCGTGCTGCTGGTCGATTTCCCGCACCCCGAACTGACGAGGGCGGAATGCGACTGGATCCAGGCCTCGAAAATCTAGCTTGCGAACGCAAGCACGGGATCAAGGGTGATACATTGAACACGCAGTGCATTGCATTCGTCACCGACCAGAACTTCTTCCTGCCGACTTTCGTTGCGGCCATTCTGGCCCGCAAGCACTGCTCGCCCGACACCGACGTCGTGATCACCTTCACCGAAGCCTCTTCAGGTCGCCAGGTCGCACAGGACCTGTGCGCGAAGGAAAATATCGTCTTCCGGGATACCAGCGCCTTCTTCAGCGAGCGGTTGTCGGTGCTCGACAAATCGAAATTCGCTGGCCGGATCAGCATTGCCGCCATGGGGCGCCTGCTGTTGCCTGCGGTGCTTCCCGAAAGCTACGAGCAGATCATATACCTGGATGGCGACGTGCAGGTCGTGGGGCCGCTCGATTACCTCGAGAACTACAGAGTGCCCGAGGGCAAGTTTCTCGCCGCACTGGACTATGTTCCGGTGCTCGCTGTCCTGAATGGAGCGAGCCATGAGGACTATTTCAATTCCGGTGTCATAAAGTTCAACCGGAACGGCTGGATCGGACGCAGGGCCTTCGATTTCTTTGTTGAGAACGGCGGGGCCTATCACGATCAGGGAGCGCTGAATGCCGTAAAGGGGGACGCCTGGATCCCGATTTCCAACAAGTGGAACTTCCCGCGTCAGTTCATGCACCTCGTCGACGAGGAGGCGCCGGCGATCATCCATTACATGTCGCACCCCAAGCCCTGGGACGGCGTGTTCTTTCCCTGGGGCCGGCGCGAGCACGATGTCTATCGCGACTATCTGAGGAAGTATCCGGAGCTACGCCGGTTTCGCAAGGGCATCTCGCTGGCGCGGCGGGCGCTCTATCGGTTCCGCTCGTGGGACATGCGCCGCAGGAACGAATTCCGGCACTGTTCCGCCAGACTGACTTCAGTTCTCTATTGAGCTTTGACAGGACGGCGCGCGAAGCGGGCCGTCAACTGCGATGGCAGTCGGGTTGTTGCGCGGCGTAGCATGCGGACGCGGGCTAGTGCGCCCGAACCCGGTCCAAGCGGCGCCCGCTTTCAGTTCATGCGGTTTTCGGACTCGATCTGGTCTGCCACCGTACGCAGCAGCGAGGGTAGCTCCGAGCGCATCCCGAGCATTTCGTACATGTTGAGCGTGGCGCCCAGCATGGCGAGTGCGACCGTGGACGCCGGAGAGCCATTCTTTATGAGTTTGGCATAGCCATCCATCAGGGACTCCGCCACCTCGACGAAGTCGACGAAGTTCGAGGAACTTTGATCTGCGAGCAAGCGTTGTAGTCCTCTCATTATTTTTGCAGATCGATCGTCAGACGATGTCATCGGCGCTCATCCAACCCAAGCTGCAAGCGATTGCTGCAGCGCGTACACATTATGCCGAGGCCCCCAGCTCGACGTCGGCTTCCACAGGACAATCGGGAAATGTGCAATACCAGCAGATAGATGCCTCTGCGGCTTCCGCGCCCGTTATCCGAAATCACCCGTTAGGTTCTATATGCAATACTCTTAGCATTGTCCGGCGCGTCGGCGGAACGGGTAAACGGGCTAAGACTCGTGGATAAGTCCCGTTTTGCGCACTAACTTGCTGATCCTTCTCTTATTAACTTGCATGGCCGACCCTCCATTTATTTCTGCAAGTGATCCCAGGCACCTCGTTATCGGTACGGTGTCCCAATGTGTTGTTCATGCGTTCATTGGCTGATCCCGCAATATCATGCGAAACTTGCAATTGTTGGGTGCTATGCGCGCTCCAGCTCGGTGAACTGTCTGAATTTCTGTCCGAAACTCTGCGGTGAGAATTGTGCCGCACGCTTGATCGCATGGCGGGGGTCGAACTCGGGCAGAAACGCCTCCATTGCCGCGACCGCGTCGACCAGTGCATCGGTTTCCTGGCTTTCGAAATAGATCCCGGTCCGGCCGTGTTCGACCGTATCGAGCAGGCCTCCGCGCGCGTAGCCGACGACAGGGCGTCCCGATGCCATGGTTTCGACCGGAGTGAGGCCGAAATCCTCCTCCGCGGTCATCACCAGCGCGCGGCACCGGGCATAGGCTTTGACAAGCCCAGCGAAATCGAGCCGGTCGACGATGCGGATGTTGTGCCGGGCCCGCGCCTTGAGCGCTTTCGACATGCCGCCGGTGCCGACCATGAGCAGGGGCAACCCGTTCGCATTGAAGGCGTCCACCGCAAGGTCGGGGCGCTTGTAGGGCACCATCTGGCCGACCCAGAGGTAGTAGTCGTCGATCTCGGTCGAAGGCGTGAACAGACCGGTTTCGACCGGCGGGTGGATGACTTCGGCCTCGCGCCGCCAGACCTTGCGGATGCGCTGACGGATGAACTGGGAATTGGCCGCGAAACGGTCCACGCGCGCGCTGGAGCTGACATCCCAGGCGCGCAACCGGTGGTACATCATCGGCATCGCGCCGCGGGCCAACCAGTTCGCCTCCTTCTTGTAGCGATGGTAATGGTCCCACAAATAGCGCATCGGCGAATGGCAGTAGCAGGCGTGAAGCGCGGTCGGCGCGGTGATGACGCCCTTGGACGGCCCCGCTTCGCTGCTGATGACGAGGTCGTAGCCGCTCAGGTCCAGTTCCTCGAGGGCCATCGGCATCAGCGGCAGGTAGTATTGGTAGAGCTTCTTCGAGAGCGGCATGCGGTCGATGAAGCTGGTCGTCACTTTGGCCGCGCGAATTTTCGCGGAGACTGCATCGGGATCGTAGACGTGGGTGAAGATGTCCGCCTGCGGATAGAGGTCCAGCATCTGCTCCAGCACCCGCTCGCCGCCGCGCATGGAAACCAGCCAGTAATGGACTATCGCCACGCGGGGCTGCGAGAATGGCGCGGCGTCCGCGGACGCGCGCCAGTCGCTGCGGCTGGCGACGACGTTCATGAATAGTACTCGCTGTACTTGCTGTAGTAGAACGAGACGTCCTCGCGGTCGAAGTAGGCTTTCTTGCGCAGATCGACCTGGTTGAGCGCGACGCCCACGACGTTGACCAGCTTCTTGGGCAGGCGCGCGCGGGCGGTGCGGATCGCGAAGCTGGAGGTCTTGCACCAATGCGCGGCGAGGACGACCGCATCGGCCTGACAGGCAATCGAGCGGGTGGCGGCGATCGGCAGGATCGGCGGCAGGTCAAGGATGATGCGATCGAAATGCGGCCGCAGCTTTTCCAGCAGGTCGATGAAGGGCTGTCCAGTCAGCAGCTTGTCCGGTCCGTCGGATTTGGGCCCGAGCGGAAGGACGCACAGCACGCGGTCTCGCAGAAGCTCTTCCACATCGAGCGGCGAAGTGCCGTTGAGTACCTCGATCAGGCCTGGCTGATCGGGGCCGACGTCGAGCAGGCGGCTGATCCCGCGGCGGCGCAAGTCGCAGTCGATCAGCATCGTGCGCTCGCCGTCGGCTGCCAGCACATGGGACAGGCAACACGACAACACCGTCTTGCCTTCGCCAGGAAGCGCCGAAGTGATGGCAATGACCTGCGCCCGGTTCATCGTCGCCTGGTCGATGGCCGTGCTCAGGACCCGGAAGGATTCTGTGAATACCGACTTGGGATTGTCGCGGATTGCCGAAATGGCATGCGGCTTGCCTTCGTGGACCGAGGCCAGGAGCGGAATCGAGGCGAGGCAGTTCTCGCCCAGATCGTGTTCGACCTCATGCGCCGACTTGATGCCGTGGAACAGCGCATCGGCGATATAGGCTGCAATCACGCCAAGCCCGAGACCGATGACCAGTGCGAGCGCGAGGTTCAGCTTCAGGTTCGGGGAGATCGGCTTCATCGGATCGTTGGCAAGCGAGAGGATCCGGGCCATCGGCTTCGAGGTGCCCTCGGCCGCGAGCAATTGCTTGTAGCTGTTGAGATAGGTCTCGTAGATGCCCTGCGACGCTTCGGCGGAACGCTCAAGCTCGCTGAGGCCAACCATCGCCGCATTGTTCGAAGCAAGCTTGGAGCGCGCGTTCGACAGGCTGCCGGCGATCGAGGCGAGGCGATCTTCCGATACGTCCTTCTTGGCGCGCAAGTTGGAGATGACCCGGCCGATCTCGTCCTGGATCTGTTGGCGAACCTGCGCGAGCTGGTTGCGCGTGCGGATGAGCTGCGGGTGATTGGGGCCGTAGCGAGCTTCGAGGCTTGCCACTTCGCCGGCCAGCGTGCCTTCCTGCGTGCGCAGCGAGGAGACGACCGGCGAATCCAGCGCCTCGCCGACGTCGTCGCCGGAGGAGCCCGAGCGCAACTGCCCCAGTGCGGTCTGCAGGCGCGCACTGGCCTCGGCAGCCTCTGCCCGGGCGCGTGTCATCTCGAGATTGTAGTTGGAGATTTCCTGTTCGGTCAGCGATGCGCCCGAAGTGCTGAGCAGGTTGTTGGCGATACGGTATTGCTGCAGCGCGCTGGTGTCGGCCTGGGCCTGTTCGCGCAGGCTGACGAGGCGGTCCTCGACCTGCTTGCGGATCTGCGAATTGCGCTCTTCGTCCTGCGAGGTCTGCCAGTTCGCGAACTGGTGGGCGTATTCGTTGACGATCTGGCGCGCATCGCTGGGCACGGCGGCATCATAGGAAATCGTCAGCGCGAAGCTGGTGCCGGTGCGCTGGGCATTCACCTTTTCCTGCATGAGATCGAAGAGCGTGCGCTGCTCCTCTGCATCCAGGCCCTTGTCGATTTTCAGCGCATCGGCGACGCGGCGCGCCATCTGGCGGGACTTGATGATCTCCACCTGGGTGTCGACCAGCTGGCTGGTCAGGGGCACCGGGGCGGTCGGGGTGTCATCCGCGCTGGGCAAGCCGCTGCTTTGCTCGACCAGCATGACGGTCGCTTCCGCGCGATAGACTTTCTTCGACAGCAGACTGATTGCCAGTCCTGCCAGCAGGCCGAGCAGCGCGAAGGCGATGATGATCTTCAGGCGTCGGCGGAAGAAGCTGATGCTTCCGCTGAGATCGAGGCGGTCAGCCGAAGCCAGCGATCGTCCGGTGGTCCTCTCGAGCGCCGACGAGCCCGATTCGGCCCCGGACGCAACAATTTCACGTGATCCGCTCATTGTCATTCTCCAGCGCGCGGATTGCGGTCCGTACGCGTATGGCCGGGCTGGATCGTCACAATGCGACCCTTATGCCGGCCGAAACCGATGCGCCGCTGTAGCTGCGGCCGCTCGCGCCGCCGGTCTGCTTGCGGTAGCCGCCTTCGACCACGGCGGAGATGTTCCTCGTGATGCGGTACTGGACGTTGCCGTAGCCGGTGTAGCGGCGATCGGTTCCGGACAGTCCGCGGTAATCTTCGCCGGTGTAGACGGCCCCTGCCTCGACGAGCATCCGGTCGCCCAGTGCACGTTGCACCTTGAGCCGGAAATCGCTGCGCACGATCGCGGGAATGTCGCTCAAAGGGCTGGAATCGACGAACCGCTCGCCGCTGGCCGTAAGCTTCCATTTCGGTGTCGGCGTCCAGGTTGCCTCGACGCGGTAGTTCAGGCCGGTTGCGGCCTTGGTGCCCGGTGCGTCGAACTTCTGGTGAATATAGCCAACCGCGGCGATCACATCGACCAGCTTGCTGACTTCGTAGTGGATGCCGGCAAGCGCCGAATAGCCGCTGGAATCGCGTGAGACGCCCGGGTTCTGGTCGTAAGTGACATCGTTGACCGAGAATTCGCTGTACAGCCGCATGACCGGCGACAGGCGATAGCTGGCCTTGAGCGTGGCCTTCTTGATCTCGGCGTCGCGAAAGCTCAGGTCGATGCTCGTGTCGTTGACGCTCGCGTTGAGGTACTTGCGGCGGGTAAAGGAGCCGGCGAGGCCGGCTTCCAGAATGCCGCCGGTGCGTTCGATGCTGCCTTCGACGTACTTGTCGTCGAAGCGGACCGGGCGGTCGGTCAGGAACTGGTCCCCGGCGGTGCCGCGAATCTCGATTCCGCGCAGATATCCGCCGCGCGCATAGACGTCGATGCGATCGCCCAGGTCGAGATGGGCGTGCCCGTCGACATGATAAGTCGTGGAGTTCTCGGCGGATGTGTCCGAATATTTGCGGGCCGTAACCCCGGCGCGCACGCCTGCTTCGTGACGCGCGAGGTTCGTGGTCAGGTGGAATTCGGACTGGATGAGGGCGCTGGTGTCGTTGGTCCGGTTCCGATCGACGTTGTAGATGTTGGAATCGTACACGCCCTGAAGGACCGAGGTGTTGTAGAGCAGCACGCTTCCGGAAAGCGGTACGCCGGCGCCGCGTTCCGGCTCGAAGATGTCGGTGGGCGTCTCGACAACGTCGACCGCCTGCGCCGAGGCAAGGCGGGGCATCGCAAGCAGGGCCAGGAAAATGGCGCCGCGTGCCGCGAGCGAGGGCCTGGACCTGTCGCCGCCCGGGGTGCCCACGTAGATCACCTGCTGGACCAGCCTTTCACGCTGTTCCCCTTGCGAGAAGGCCAGGCGCAGGATCAGCGGGATCGTCTCCAGCAGGCCGACACATCGAGACGTCGAGAGGCGCGTCCGATTCGCCGCAAAACCCGCGGATTTGCGCAACCCGAAGCCGCTTTGTGCGTTGACTCGGCGCCTGATAGCCGGAATGATTAAGATTGGCTGGATCAAGCTGCCCAAAAGGAGTAGAGCGCGACTTGTGATGGATAGCGTAATTGCCATGACCGAACCGACCACGGAGAAGCGATCCGCCGCGCAAGCGCCTTCGCGTGGCCCACGGCGCAGTTTCGCGCGGGGCCTTGCGATTGCATTGCCCGCGGCGGTTGTTCTGTGGGCTCTGGTCTTCTGCCTGCTCACCTGATTTCGTTCCCCCATCAACAAGCGCCCTTCCGAGCCAGCACGGCCGGAACCGTCGCGAGCAGAATGCGCAGGTCGAGCTTGAAAGACTTGCGCCGCGCATAGAGACGGTCGGTTGCGACCCGCCGACGATAAGAAACCTCGCTGCGTCCGGTCACCTGCCACAGGCCCGTGAGGCCCGGCTTCGAGGTCAGGTAGCACGAGGCATGGCGCCCGTAGTGCCGCAGTTCGTCATAGACGATGGGCCGCGGGCCGACGAGCGTCATCGATCCCATCAGCACATTGAACAACTGCGGCAGTTCATCCAGGCTGGTCCGGCGCAGGAAGTCGCCGAGCGGTGTCACGCGCGGATCTTCGGCCAGCTTGTGCATGGCTTCCCATTCGCGCCGCATCTGCGGGTTGTTGGCCAGCAGGACGACGAGGCGCTCCTGCGCGTCGCAGTACATGGAACGCAGCTTGAAGCATTTGAAGGCACGGCCGTTCTTGCCCACCCGCTGATGCGCGAATATCGGCGGACCCGGGTCATTTATGAGGATGACGGCGATCAATACGACGAATACAGGCAAGAGCGCGATGATGAGGGCGAGGGCGCAGACGATGTCACGTATCCGGCACAGCCCGAAGCGGGGAGGATCTCCGCTCTGTGCGGTGACCAACCTCGACCGGACCGCAGTGTCTGCGGTCCCGGCGGCGCTGCGCACCGCTTCGAATCGAGGTTTCGAGATCAGCGCCGCCTCGGCGGCGCTGGACGATGACACGGCAATGCAGGAGCCATATGCTTCATCCCCCTCGCTCCCTTTGCGTGACATGTCTGTGCTTGTTGTGTGCATCTCTCGATCTATTCGACCAGTCATTCCTGCCACCCGCCTGCGTTCAAAAATGATCGCAGACCGCACCCTGACGATTTCCCAGATTGGGGTGCCGCACAACCGGGCATCCGGTGTAGCGCCTTTCTACCCAATGAGGCTAAACCGGTCGTCCGAGTGGTGTTCCCATTCGCTCTAAATGGTCGTTTCAGGCTGTTTAATTGGCGGTTACGATAGCCATACGCGAGGCTCGATAAGTGAGTCCGCGTCCCCGTTTGTTGCATTTCGGGATTGAGGAGATCGTTGATGCGTCCCCAGGATCGCAGACTTTGCAAAAGGTCCCACCTGCTTCTTTCGGGAATCGTTCTGGGCACCCTGCTCGCAACAGCGCCAGCTCAGGCAGGCCTGCCGCTCAGGTCGGCACAGGAGGCCAACGCCGGGCTCGTTTCCGGTTACCAGGTTTCGACCGGAGACAAGCTGCGCATAACCGTGTTCGACGAACCGACCCTCACCGGCGACTACGAAGTGGGTGACGATGGCGCCGTGGCCTTTCCGCTGATCGATCCGGTCGATGTGAACGGGCTGACCACCAGTGAACTGGCCAAGGCGATTTCCACCCGCTTGCAGAAAGGGGGCTATGTTCTCGTGCCGAAGGTGGCCGTCGAGGTGACCGAGCACCGTCCCTTCTACATCCTCGGGGAAGTGACCAAGCCGGGCGAATATCCCTATAGCGGCGAGCTTACGCTCAACCAGGCCGTGGCGAAGGCGGGAGGCTTCACGGCCCGGGCAAACAAGCGCGTGATCAAGCTTCAGCGCCAGAGCGCGCAAGTCGCGACGCGAATCAAACTGGACGGAACGCCCCTGAAGATCGCACCGGGAGACACCATCATCATCCAGGAATCTTTCTTCTGATCACAAATACCCGTTAACCGAGGGCTGCAAACTGATCCAAAGCTGGACTCCGGCACTCTTCGTTCGGATATACCCAGAAAGAGTTATATCGGCCTTAACTCCATGTAAAAGCGTACCTTTACTGGAGGTATCTGGCATGCTTGTCCCATAATACGACTAAGCATGTTAGCTGATAGTTGATTCCCATATCAGGTTGCCGCATCGTCTCAGCATAAGAAAAATGGAGTCGCGCTTCCGATCGGTCCGGCATGCTGCTGGACCGTCGCACTACCCTGCGGGGTCAATCGGGGGGACTGCACATGTACAGCGACGTCTGTCTAGTAAGCGAATGCGAAATAACCAGGGAAGGTCTGGGTAATATCCTGAAGTCAGAGGGCTTCAACATTATCGGATCCTATGGGGCCATAAAGGACCTCGAAAAGCAGGATTTCGGAGCCGAGTTCTTCTTCGTTCTCGATGGAATTGCCGCGGATGACCAGTCTGATGCGGTGCAAAAGGTGAAGGCGCGGTTCGATACCGTTCCCGTTGTTATCCTGTCGGAGCGATTCGACTTCAACACGATGCTGGAATGCTTCCAGTCCGGCGCACAGGGGTATATTGTGCGTTCGATGAAGGCATTGCCGCTGACGACATCCTTGCGGCTCGCCGCCATGGGTGAACGCGTACTGCCGCCCGATCTTGTCGATGTGTTCGAGCAGCAGACATTCACGCCGGTACTGCGTACCGCGGAAAAGCCGGACGAGGAAGTCAACCGAGCCCGCCTTTCACCGCGCGAACTTGATGTTCTGTGCTGCCTGATGGCAGGCTATTCGAACAAGGTTATCGCTCGCGAACTCATGGTTTGCGAAGCGACGGTCAAGGTTCATGTGAAGGCCATCCTTCGCAAGCTCAATGTCCATAACCGGACTCAGGCTGCGATCTGGGCCAGCTCACGCGGGCTGTCCGACATGGAACTGCATGCCTGAGGACAGGTGTCGGGGGCGTCCTGGGCGACTCGTCACCGGATCTTGAACAGGCGGGCCATCCCCGGCCCGCCTATTCCTGTTAAGGGCCGGTCCTCGTTCGTGAAATGCCGCGCCGGACTGCAGGACATGTCGATTTTTCGAGTGCCGTTCAGTCAGTGCTTGCGGTCAGCGATTGCGCATGAGCTGGTCTAGCGCCTTGCGATCCCTGGGTAGGCACTGATCCTCCCTGGGCCGGGCGGTCCGATCGCAATCCCATAGAATGACTTCCATTCCCGAGGCGCGATCGCGCACGAACAGGAACAGCGGGCGCTCCATCTGCGCCGGTATGAGGTTCGTGTTGCGGCTCAGCTCAGAGCCTTGCCCGTACCCCATGACCATGCAGGCCGGCTTTTTCAGGCACTGGGTCAGGGCAGTGACGGCCCAAGGTCCACTCGGCGAGGTCGGGTCGAGCCCGATCAAATGGGCTTGGCTGACGCCGACCGGGATGACCGGCGAGACCGCAGCTGCATCGAGTGCGGCCGCTTGCGGAGGGATGAGCGCGGCGGCCTCGCCCTGCGTTTCCGGCCGCGGCCGGCCCTGTGCCAATTCGGCCTCATTCGCTTCGCCTCCCGAATTCCGGTTCCTGGCGAGATGGCCGCGGCCGCCTGGCCAGCGGTAGAAGATATGGACACCGATCTGGCTGACCTGCTGCAGCGCGCCGCTCCACCAGGGCGAGACATAGTCTGCATGGTAATGCGTGGCCTGTCCGACGGTATCGTCGACCGAGCCGGTCAGCGCCTTCTCCGCCAGGGCCTGCGCCAGCGTCCACTGCCGCGGCGAGGGGAAACGGCGCTGCATCGATCCGTCGCAAGTGAAGGTGAACTGGCATCCGGTCGTGCGCTCGCTGCCTTCAAACACGACGCCGCACACGGAACTGGGAAAGGTGGGGTGGCGGACGCGGTTGAGGACGACCTGCATAACCGACCTCTGTCCTTCCGGATCGTTTCCGGCTTCGTACCACGCAGCGGCGGCCAGGCAATTGACGGCACGTTCGCGGTCGCTGGTCGTCCCCTTGTAGAAAAACGGCGCTGCACTGCGAGGCTTGGCATAGGTCACAGTCAGCATGGCCGGTTGTTGCGGCGAGCCGACCCAGTGTGAAGCCGGCAGTGCGGCCTGGACCAATTTCGCGGATCTGACCGATGCCGGGGGAACTGTATCGCCGAGGCGCGGTATCGCCTCGTGGCGCGTGGGTGCCGGGCTGGCGCTGTGGGCCAGCATCATCACCATCACGAAGACGGGAACGACCCCCGCGACCGCGTACTTCGTCTCACGGTCGAGGAGCATCTGCTTCACGTGTTTGGCCGGCGTTGCCGCCATGCGCGAACGGGCGAAACCTGGGGGGGCGGGAAACTTCACGGGAGGCAGGATGCTGTTGATCGGATTGGCTTGCCAGCGAGCTTTTGGAGTAGGCGACGGAGCGTTCGAAGTAGAGGGCGATAAGTACCGCAGGACTGGGGATAGTTCCTTGGGAATGCCCCTTTATTCCGCGTTGCCGGCTGGGCTCGCACAACCGGCCATGGCTGGATTCGGTAGGTCGCACGCGAAATGGGTATGGCCGGTCAGCGATGTTAAGCCAATGCGGTCAGCCCGAATGAAAACCTATGACTTCAGAAGCTTTTGCGCGGCCGTGCAGAGCAGCTTTTCGTCGTTCGGCACTTCGCCGAGCAGCGCGATGGTGCCGTCGGGCATGCGACGGGCGATGACGAGGGCGAACTCTTCGCCTTTAGGTGTAATCGCCTGGGCGGGTACTGCGGGAAGCTCCCGCAGCTTGCTCTCGATCCTTTCCATCCTCGACTGGCGCGGCGCCCCGACCTTGCGCTTGCGTGCGCGCTCGGTCTTGACGATGCCCTTGAGTCCGCCATCGTAGGTGAGCAGATAGGCGACGAAGCCACCGGCCGCCACGCCCTTGCGCCGGCCATGGGCCAGCGCAGTTGCATATTCGGCAAGCCGCGAGCGATCGTAATGGCTGCCGAAGACCAGTTTTACGATCGGTGTCATCGGCGCACGCGCCTGCATCGTCAGACCCGCTTCCAGAACCATGCGTTCCAGCCGGTCGGGTGCGTCGAGAGCATAGAGTGAAAAGTCATAGGCCGCGCCGATCGCCTTATAGAGGGCGACATGCGATCGTTCCTCGCTTGAACTGGCCGCTTCGACCTGATGGCGCGCCTCTTCCAGCGACATCAGGAACTCGTCGTAGTTGATCAGCAGGTTTTCGTCCGCCGATGGCGCCTCGAACGTCTCGGTCAGGAGGAGCGGCTCATCCTCCTCGAGCTTGCTCGCCTTTACCTCGTCCTCGGCCGGTATCTCGGCACTGATCGGCAGGAGATACGGCTTCATGGTCGCATCGTGGGGGCGCTGCGGCAGCGGTGCGGCAACGCGGTCGCGATCCCCGGACACGCAGACGAAAAGCACCGGCGGTTGCTGCGGCGCTGTTGCCAGCCGCGGCATCTCTTGTGGATTGAACTCCTGTTCGAGCAGAAGTTCGCCAAGCTCCTCGGCCTGTTCGAGCGGCTGTATGGGCTGGTCGAGATTAAACATGACGTCGACCAGAAATGTCCCCCGCTCGCGCCCGAGAAAGGGTAGGGCCAGTCCCCGGCATTCCCTGACCATGCCATTGCAGTCCGTGACGCATTCCTTGAACTCCGTCGCATCGGCTTCTTCGACTGCCTGCTGCGAAATACGATGCAAAAGCAGGACTATCGGGTTCTCGATCGGGAGGTTCGGCCAAGGATCGCCGGAGATCTCCGCCAATTGCGGCGCAAGATCTTCGCCGAGATAGGAAATCGTCGGCAAGGTGATTTCCGGATCCCATGCCACCTGTACGCAGTTTGGCGTGAACAGGCGGGTTTCCTCGATCGCGCTGTGGGCGATCGAGGGCAACTGGTCATCTTCGCGAAGGGCCTCCCAACGGGCATAGGCCAACGCGGCTACCTTGTTGAACCGTTCCCCGGCACCCTCGTCGCGGTCATCCATAATTGCCTCCTTGCCGAGCGGTCCGTCCGCTCGCCAGTCTGACAGTTCAGAAGGATAGACCATGCAAATGACCCTCGGCGCCGGGAGACTGTCGCACTGGTAGGATTCGTATTCCCCCGATGCGCCTATCGTCTCATTGTGAACACAGGCACACAAGTAAGCCCTCGGACTTACCCCAAAGGGCCAGTAATTGCGCCGTCCAGGGTCAAGTATCTCAAGGCGTCTAGGCTTTGCCGCGGGCAAGGGGCGCAGTGGAGACCGGATATTCGGGTCTTGGCGTTGTGTTCAGTCCTCGCGGGCCTCCTTGGCCAGTTCATTGCCGATAGTCTGGGCGCATGCGCGCAGTTTGGGCAGCAACTCTCGCACGGCGTCCCGCATGTCGATCGTCGTGGCGAAGAAAGCGACCGTCAGGCAGCCCCTGATGTCCTTGTCGACGAGAAGCGGCACGGCGATCGATGAGGTCTTGCCCGGGTTGAGAGTGAAGCGATTGTAGCCGCGAGCCGCATACCCGCTGCTGCGCACCGAATCGATCAATCCACCTTCGCGCAGGAGTAGAAGCAGGTTGCGCGTTTCCTCGTCGCCGAAGCGTTCGAGGTTCTCCAGTATGGTTTCGCGTTCGTCTGCCGAGCAGAAAGCCAGATGGACGAGGCCTGCCGCGCAGTCGAGAATCGGCATCGTGTAGCCGGGATGGTATTCGTTGAAAGTCAGCGAAGTCAGCGAATGGGTGGAATCGCGCAGGACCATGGTGCTGCCGACATGGGTTGAGAGCGAAATGGGCCAGCCGATCTCGCGGGTGAGCTGGGCGATGTGCGGGTGAACGGCCCGCACCAGATCGCCGTGGCCCTGAAAACCGTGCGAGAGCGTCTGGACAAGCGCGGTCGGGCGATAGCGCTTGCGACGTTCCTCGCGCTCGATCAGGCCTTCGTGCAGCAGCGTCTGCACGATCCGGCAGGCCGTGGGATAGGGAACCTGCGAGGCCTGCGAAATTTCCATCATGTTCAGCGAACCGGCGCGGTTGATGGCCTGCAGCACGCTGATCGCGCGGCTTATGGCTCGAATGGGAATGCCGCGGCCGCCTGCCGCGCCGTCTTCGGCATCGTTGGCTGTCTCTGGAATTTCGTACGATCTGCGATTGAGCGGGATAATCGCGGATGAAGCCATGCGCTGAATGTCCATTTGCTTGCGGTTGGGAGCGGGGAGTGGAGATCACCAATGCTACAAATGTAATACATATATGGCAAATTCTTTGACCGGACTGGCGACAGGCGCCGGTCGCGGCTTCGTCCCTATTTCACCTCGACTTGCGCTGCAGCAGCCCTTCCTGCCAGTTTCCCGAGGGTTGTAGCCGTAAGCAGGCCGTTTCCGGCAAGATAGCCGTCTGCTCCGTCGCCGGAGATTCCCCGCGCAGCTCCTCCGCCGGCATAGAGGTTGGGCAGCGGGCTGCCGTCGGCGCGCAGCACGCGGGCATGATCGTCGACCACAAGGCCGCCTTGCGTGTGGAACAGTGCCCCGGTCACCTTGGCGGCGTACCAGGGAGCGGCCAGTTGCGGCTTGCCGGTAAAATCGCGTCCGAAAGGATCGGGCGCTTCCCCGCGGGTCATTGCAGCTACGTCTTCCGTGGTCCGTGCCAGCACATCGGCGGGTAATTTCGTCGCCTTGGCAAGCTCTTCGAGCGTGCCTGCCTTGACCACCGCATTGGCCGAGAGAGCATCGCGATAGTCTTCGAAATCGCACATCAGTTCGTGCAGGCGGGCATCGAATATGGACCAGGCGACATGGCCTGGCTGGGCATTTACCTTGGCCGCCTGCTCGGAATAGCCGGCGGCCTCGTTGCTGAACCGCTCGCCTTGCAGATTGACCTGAAAGCCGCCCTGCATGATCAGCGGCCACAGGATCGGGATTCCGTGTCCGGCGGCAAGTCCCCCATGCCCCTGATAGGCGGTGAGGTCGGCCATGGCTGCCCCCAGCTGCTCGCCCCAGCGCAAGGCATCGCCCTTGTTGCCGGGATGCCCATGAAAAGTCGCCTCGGCCATCTCGGGGATGTGCCGTGCGACGAGTTCGGCATTGCCGGCGAAGCCCGAGCAGGCGAGAATCAGGGCATCGCAGGACACTTCCTCAAGGGCGCCGTTGGGGCGCTGGAAGCGGACAAGCGTGACGCGGCCGTTCTCGGCGACGAGCTCGGTGACGGTCGCGCTGGTCAGCAGCATGACGCCGGCGTCTTCGGCGGCGCCCTGGAGGCAGCCCATGAGCTCTCCGCCAGAACGCTTGGGGGTGCCGTACATGCGCCGGGCGCTGTGGCCCGGGTAGGTGAAGCCGTCCAGCAGGTCGAGCGGAATACCGTGCTTCTTACGCAGCCAGCCGACGGTCTCCGCGGACTCGCGCGAGAGATTCAGCGCCATGTCCGGATCGGCTGTACCCTTGGTTTTCCTTGCGATGTCCTGCGCGAAGATTTCCGGGGAATCGACGATGCCCTGCTCGGCTTGCTCGGGTGTTCCAGCGGCAGGAATAAGGCCGGTCGACATCGCCGTCGAGCCCAGCGGTGTATCGTCACGCTCGATCACGAGGACCTCGACGCCGGCATCGGTCGCGGCGAGCGCTGCGCAAAGCCCGGTGGCGCCGGCCCCGATCACGACGACGGGGACATGCATCGTCTCGCTCATGCCTCGTCTCCCTTTGGGAGTACCGACCAGGCCCAGGGCCGCGTTGTGCGGTCGGCGGTCTCGTGCGCTTCTATGTCGGCGCTATTGATCAGGGTCAGCGCAATCGGGTCGAGCCCTTCGGTCAGCATGAGTTTCGCTTCCTCGTCAATGTCGAAGCGCCAGGTCTTTGCGCCGGCGCGTATTTCCTGTTCGGGCAAGTCGATTTCCAGCACGAGCCCCTGCCGGTCGAACGGCTCGGGATCGAGCACGATGGGCAGCATCCCGTTGCGAATGCAGTTGCCCCTGAAGATCGGACTGAACCCCTTGGCGATGACGGCGCGAAATCCATATTCGGCCAGCGCCCATACGGCGTGCTCTCGGCTCGAGCCGCTACCGAAGTTGGCGCCGCCCAGCAGGATCCGGGCGTCCGCGTATTCCGGCTGGTTCAGGACGAAGGCGGGATTGGGAATACGTGCATCGACATCGCTGTAGCGCCAGCCTGCGAAGAGACCATCGCAAAGCCCGCTCTTGCTTACCGACTTCATCTCGCGCGAGGGGATGATCGCGTCGGTATCGACGTTGTCGCGGATCAGCGGAGCTGCGGTGGAACGCAAGGTCAGGAACTTTTCCATCAGTGCGCCTCCAGCGTCCGCGGATCGGCGATCCTGCCGGCAATGGCAGAAGCCGCGACCGTTGCTGGTGAGGCGATGTGGGTGCGTGTGCGCGGCCCCTGTCGGCTCTCGAAGTTGCGGTTGGTCGTGCTGATCACGCGCTCTTCTTCTCCAAAGCTCTCGCCGCCGGCGAAGAAGCACATGGAGCAGCCGGCCTCACGCCACTCGAACCCGGCGGAAAGGAAGATCCTGTCGAGCCCCTCGGCTTCTGCCTGTGCCTTGACCCTGCTCGAGCCCGGCACGCAGATGGCGCGGATGCCCGGGGCGACCGTACGCCCTTTGAGCAAGCGCGCGGCGCTGCGCAGGTCGGACATCCGGGCATTGGTACACGAGCCGATGAAGGCGGCATCGATCGGCAGGCCCAGCAGGGGCGCGCCTTCGACCAGACCCATGTATTCGATCGCGCGGGCCTGGGCATCTGCCGTCGTTGCGGCGGTATCGGGATCAGGGGCGCCAAAGGCAGGAACCATCGCGTCGACCGCGATCGATTGCTGTGGGCTCGTGCCCCAGCTGACCATCGGCGAGACATCTGCCGCATTGATCGAGACCTCGCGATCGAAGCGGGCATCCGCGTCGCTCCTGAGATCGGCCCAGGCCGCGACGGCAGCGTCCCAGTCTTCACCCTTTGGGGCGTAGGCGCGGCCTTCCAGCCAGTCGACCGTCGTCGCATCGGGGGCGATGACGGCGGTAAAGGCGGCAAGTTCGGTGGCCATGTTGCACAAGGTCATGCGCGCTTCGACCGGGAGCGCGGCAATCGTCGATCCGGCATATTCGATGGCATGGCCGCGTCCGCCGCCAGAGCCGAGCCGGGCCACGACGTGAAGCGCAAGGTCCTTGGCGGTGACGCCAGCGGGAAGCGTGCCTTCGATCGTCACGCGCATCTGCGCCGGCTTGCCGACGCGCAGGGTTCCTGTTGCAAGGGCATGTTCGGCTTCGCTGGAGCCGATACCCCATGCCAGCGCCCCCAGCGCGCCTTGCGTGCAGGTATGGCTGTCGGGGCACACGAGTGTCAGTCCGGGCAGGACGATGGCGTTCTCCGGCGAGATGACATGGACAATGCCCTGACGCGGATCTCCGATGTCGAACAGCGTCGCCCCGGCGCGCTGAGCCGCTTCGCGGGTGGCGAGGATGAATTGCGTGCCGGTGGGCATGATCGTGCGGTCACCACGACCGGGGAGGGTGTCTACGACGTGGTCCATTGTCACGAACACCCGCGAAGGATCGCGCACCTTGCGGCCGCTCTCCTCCAGCGTCTTGAGCGCGATCCCGCCGGTGCGTTCGTGCAGCAGGATCCGGTCGATCTGGACAAGGCCGGTGCCGCCGCCGAGATCGCTGACCTGGTGGATGTCCCAGAGTTTCTCGAACAGGGTGCGTGGCATCGTTTAGCCCCCCTTCGGCTTTTCCGCAAACTGAGCGCGCAGGGCTTCGCCGTGCTCGTCGGGAAGCGGCAGGTCGCGAAACAGGCCGGGCCGCGCGCCGTCGATCTCCAGCGGCAGTGCCGGCAGGCGTGCCACGGTGCCGTCGGACAGCGTCACGTCGAGCATGCCGTTGGCTGCGTTGAGATGCGCATCGTCGACGAGCTCGTCGGGCCGAACGATCGGGGCGAAGGGCAGGCCGCATGCTTCAAGGCGGGACACAAGTTCTTGGCGCGGCATCGAACGAAACAGCGCGGAAACCTGCGGAATGATCTCATCGCGCGCCTTCACCCGTTCGTTATTGGTTTCCCATTCGGTGCGGGCTGCGAAATCGCTCAGTCCGAAGGCTTCGCAGAACGTCTTCCACTGGCCGTCGCTGACGACGCCAACGAAGAGCTGCTCGCCTTCATTGGCGGTTTCGAACACGTCGTAGATCGCCCAGGCCGAAATGCGCACGGGCATCGGCTGCGCGGCCGCCCCGGTCACGGCCTTTTGCGCGATGTGCTGGCCGACGAGGAAAGCCGTGGTCTCGTAGAGACTGCACTTGATCTGTGAGCCGCGACCGGTGCGGTGGCGTTGTTCGAGCGCGGCAAGAATGCCAATCACGCCGAACATGCCGCCGGTGATGTCGATGACCGAGGAACCTGCGCGAAGTGGGCGCCCCGGAGGCCCGGTCATGTAGGCGAGGCCGCCCATCATCTGGGTGACTTCGTCCAGAGCCGTACGGTTTTCATAAGGCCCCTTGAGGAAGCCTTTGGCGGAGCAATAGATCAGGCGCGGGTTGGCCTCGCTCAGCTTTTCGTAGCCGAGGCCGAGACGGGCAAGCGTGCCGGGGCGGAAGTTCTCGATGAGGATGTCGGCCTTCTCGCAAAGCCGCTCCGCCTGGGCGAGGTCTTCCGGAGCCTTGAGGTCGAGGCAGATGCTGCGCTTGTTGCGGTTGAACATCGGGAAGTAGCCGGCGCCCGAACCCAGCAGATTGCGCGTGCGATCGCCTTCGGGCGGTTCGACCTTGATCACGTCGGCACCGAGATCGGCAAGGATCACGCCGATCGAAGGCCCCATGACCATGTGCGTGAATTCAATGACGGTAATTCCCGAAAGCGGTGCCGGACCGCTCGAATCCGGTTCGCGCGCTATGTCCAAAGTGTCTTTCCCCTGCGCTCTATTGCAATCTTCAGCTTCAAATTGATATATAAATAGTACAAATGTTGGAGGCAATGCAATCGGCTGATCGGCTGCACGTCACATGGATGATGCAAATGTTCGCGTGGCGATCAATGTGCCGGGGGTGTTGGCGAAGCAGTACTGGGCGGTCTAGGGTGGCTCACGAAGTTTTGGAGCGGATATGGTAGTGATGAACAGGTCGGCTACGAATGGAAGCCGCGCAGGTAATTCCAACCTCGCGCGCGGGGCGGCCATTCCGCTGTACCACCAGATCTATCTCACCTTGCGCGACGAGATCACGCGCGGCGACAGGCCTTTCGGATCTTCAGTGCCTACGGAAATGGAACTGGCCGACAACTACAACGTCTCGCGCATCACGGCGCGACGGGCGCTGGACGAACTGGCGATGGGCGGGTTCGTCGAAAGGCGTCGCAGGCTGGGTACCCATGTGATTTTCCGCAGGCCGTCGAAGCCGATCGAGGCCAATATCGACCAGGCGGTGGAATCGCTGATCGCCTTCGGTCAGAATACGGCGGTGAAGGTGATCGAAGTGACGACCGAGCCGGCCTCTGCGGCGACCGCCCAAAAGCTGGGCATCGCCGAAGGCGAACCGGCGATCCGCGCAGTGCGGCTGCGTTCGGGCAAGTCGGGCCCGCTGGGTCTGATCGTGAGCCACATGCGTTCGGGGCTGGGAGTGTCGGTCACGCCCGAGCGGCTCACTGCACTGCCGATACTGTCGCTGCTGCGCGATGCCGGGGTCAGGATCGGCGGTGCTGTCCAGACGATCGAGGCGATGGTTGCAGACCCCGACCTTGCCGAGAAACTGCAATCCGAACCGCGGGCGGCGATCCTGCACGTCGAGCGTCTGGTCGAAGACGACAAAGGGCGGACGGTGCTGGTGACTAATGCCTATTACCGCGCCGACCGCTATCGCATCACGCTCGACATGCATGAGCAGGGACAGTTTTCGCCGACTTACGGCTGATTCGATGCCGGTCTGATCGGCAGGCGAGCATTCGCCTGACGGCAGGCCCTTGCATCCGGGTTCAATTGATATAGGAATAGAACAATTATTAAGCTGGTTCGGACGAGGTCACGATAGTCATGGACATTCTGGTGAGTGAAGTGGGGCCCCGCGACGGTCTGCAGAACGTCAAGCGGGTCATGCCTACCGAAGCCAAGAAAGTCTGGATCGACGAACTCGTCGCCGCCGGGGTCAAGGAGATCGAGGTCGGCAGTTTCGTTCCGGCAAAGTTGATCCCGCAGCTTGCCGATACGCCCGAAATCGTCGCTCATGCGCGCAGGCATGAAGGGGTGACGGTTGCAGCCCTGGTGCCAAACCGTCGCGGTGCCGCCGATGCCATTTCTGCCGGCGTCCAAAAACTGACCTTGCCGCTTTCGGTGTCCGAGACGCACAGTCTCGCCAACTTGCGCAAGACCCACGAACAGGTGCTGGGCGAAGTGCGCCAAATCTGCGCGATGCTCGCTCAACTTCCCAAAGAGCGGCGGCCACACTTCGAGGGCAGCCTGTCGACCGTCTTCGGGTGCACGTTGGAAGGAGCGATTTCGGATGCGACGATCCTGCGGCTCGCCGCGGCATTGATGGAGGCCGGCTGTGACGAGGTCGGCCTGTCGGATACCACCGGCTATGCCACGCCCCACGAGGTGCAGCGCGTCGTGCGCTTGGTTCGCGGCGAGGTGGGCGACGCGGCCGTGACCGGGCTGCACCTGCACAACACGCGCGGCCTGGGTCTTGCCAATGTCCTGGCCGGTCTTGAAGTCGGCATCGGCACGTTCGACTCCTCGATCGGCGGGTTGGGCGGCTGCCCCTTTGCACCCGGTGCCAGCGGGAACATCGTTACCGAGGACCTTGTATTCATGCTGGAATCGCAAGGGTGCCGCACCGGGATCGACCTTGACCGACTGATGGAATCGCGCCGGGTCGTCGCGGCCGCGCTGCCTGGCGAGCCGCTATACGGTTTCATCGCCGATGCCGGTATTCCCAAGGGCTGGTCGGCTCCAGGCCAATCAACCGAAAAGCTGAGGACTTTCGCATGACCATTCCCGGCACCCGGATGGTGCGCGACGATCGCACTGCACGCCAGATCTTCGAGGACGTAATGGCCAATCCGGCTCGGGCGAGGTTCGGGTTCGGCGAGAAGCTGGCCATCGTCAATGTCGATTTCCAGAACGCCTATACGCGCATCGATGAATTCAAGACGGCCTACGAGACCGATCCACGGCAGATCGAATACGTGAACACGATCTCCGCGCTTGCGCGCAATGCCGGCATGCCGGTGATCTGGACCCATGTCGCCTACATGGACAGCGCCGCGGATGCAGGAGTTTGGGGGACGCGGACCGATACGCCGGACTCGCTGCAGAACATCAAGTACGAAAGCCGCCGACATGCTTTCGACGATCGCTGTGAAATCGATGCTTCGGTCGATGCCATCTACACCAAGCGCATGCCCAGCGCCTTTTTCGAGACGCCGCTGCAGAGCCTTCTCGTCTGGCACAAGGTCGATACCGTGGTCGTAACCGGGGGCTCCACTTCGGGCTGCATTCGCGCCACCGCGGTGGATAGCCTGAGCCGGGGTTATCGGACAATTGTCCCGATCGAGACCTGCGCCGACAAGCACGAATCCTACCACTTCGCCAATCTTACCGACCTGCAGCTTAAGTACGCCGATGTCGTGCCTGTGCAGGAAGTGGTCGATTGGCTGGAGGCGCGGCAGGGAGGCGCGGCATGAGGGAAGGCGAGCGCGATCCCGGGCTTTACGACTTTCGTCCCTGGCGCGACCGGCCGCCGCTCGAATGGCCCGGCGGCAAGCAAGTAGCCGTCTGGGTTTCTCCAAACCTCGAGTTCTACGAAATCGACCCACCGGCCAATCCGCACCGCAAATCCTGGCCGCGCGTGCACCCGGACGTCGTAGGTTATGGCCACCGCGACTACGGCAATCGCGTTGCCCATTGGCGCATGGCCGACGTCATGACGAGGCATGGCTTCCCGGGTTCGGTAAGCCTTTCGGTCTCGATGTGCCAGCATATGCCAGAGATCGTCGCGGACGCGGATGCACGCGGTTGGGAGTTCTTCAGCCACGGCATTTACAACACACGGTATTCCTACGGCATGGATGAGGCGCAGGAACGTTCGATCATCGAGGATTCGATCCGTACCGTCCGCGAGGCGACGGGGCAGACGATAAAGGGCTGGCTGGCGCCGGCACTGACGCACACGCCGCGCACGCTCGACCTGATAGCCGAATATGGGCTGACCTATACCTGCGACCTCTATCACGACGATAGGCCCAATCCGGTTCATGTGAAAAGCGGCAAGTTGATCTCGATGCCCTACAGCCTGGAGGTCAACGATCACTACGGCTTCTTCGTCTACAACATGAGCCCGCGCGAATATGCGCAAACCTTGATCCGCCAGTACGACAGGCTGGCGGACGAAGGGGGGACGGTGATGTGCATTCCGCTTCACGCCTATCTGATCGGCCAGCCGCACCGCATCGGGCCATTTGCGGAAGTCCTGAGGCACATTGCCGCCGACGGCCGGGCCTGGATTACCCGCAGCGGCGATATTGCCGACCATTTCCTTGCCAGCGGCGCCTACGAGGCCGCTGAAACAGACGCGGCGCGCTATGCCGTCAGGGGCGGGGAGGACCGGGCATGACACTTGATCCGGCCTATCTCGAATACCCGATGCGCCGCCGCGGTATGGATCACCATCTCTATGCCTGGTCGAACATGCATGAGCGCGAGCCGCTGCGCTTGCCCGGTGGAGCGAAGATGGCGGTGGCGCCGCTCGTCAGCCTGGAATGGTTTCCGATCGTGCCGGGCAAGGCGCCGTTCGCCGCGCCCGGGCACATGCAGACCGCCTATCCCGACTATCGCCATTACACTGCGCGCGAATACGGGACGCGGGTCGGCTTCTACCGACTGCTCGATGCATTTGCGAAAGTCGGCGTGAAGGCGACGATCGCTGTCAATGCCGCGATTGCCGAACGCTATCCCTCGATCATCGCCGACGTAGTCGCGGCCGGGCACGAAATCGTTGCGCACGCTACGGGCATGGATGCAACCATCGACAGCACCGTGCCCGAAGCGGACGAACGCGCGATGATCGTCAAGGCGCGCGACACGCTTGGCGGCGCGATCGGTGAGGCCCCGAAGGGGTGGCTGTCGATCGCGCGCCAGCAAAGCTGGAACACGCCGCGCCTGCTTGTCGAGGAAGGCTTCGGCTATTGCCTCGACTGGGTGAACGACGATTTGCCCTACTTGCAGACGACCGAGGCCGGGTCACTGGTCAGCGTTCCCTACAATCACGAATTGTCGGACCGCCAGATCATCGTCGTCCAGCAGCATTCGGCTGAAAGCTACGTCCAGCAGATGCAGGACGCCTTCGGCTGGCTGGCGGCGGAGAGCGGGCCGCGTGTGCTGCCGCTCCACCTCACGCCTTACGTCATGGGCCTGCCGTTCCGGATGGGTGCTTTCGAAGGCCTGCTGGAATGGCTCGCCGCGCAAGCCGAGACCCGATTTGTTACAGCCAGTGAACTGGCTGCCTCGCTTCCGGAGAACGCTGCGTGAAAATCATGAAGATTGCCATGGCCTGTGTAGCGCTGACAGGCGGCGGCTGTGCCATGGCCCGGGAAGAGGGTGCCGTGCCCCCGGTCGTCCGGCAGGCGCACACCGGGCGCTGGACTGCGGTGAAGGACGAGATCTGGCCGAAGGAACTGGCGATATACGAGGGCCGCAGTCGCGGCGACCTGTCCCTGTATCTTGCCAGTACCGCCACGGATTACATCGCCTGGCCGCCGTTCAACGAGGTGCCCAAGGGCAATGAAGGGCTGCGCGCAACCGGTGCGTCGATGGCCGGTAAGACCAAGGAGCGGCTCGAGATGACCTTTCTCGACATGGCGCTCAACGGCGATACCGCCGTCGTCTACTACAAGACGCATCGGACCATGCTTGCCGACGGTACACCTGTCGACCAGCACTACGAGGTGACGCATACCTGGATCGTGCAGGACGGGACCTGGAAGGTGCTGGGCGGCATGGCAAGGGCCCGCCCCGAGCGTTGATCGCATTCCATAGGTACGCGGGCCTCTTTCCCGACCCTCACTGACGGGCCCGCGATCCATACCTATCGCTGGGGCCGCACGAGCAGATGCACGGGCGGCCCTTGATGTCATTGAACGCCGCGTGCCGGGCGCCTTTCCGTGGCGAAAGTGCCGAGCGCCACAAGTGCGAGGATCGTGCCCGCCAGGGCGCAGGCATTCCAGCCACCCTTGATGTAGAGCAGCGGGGCGAGCGCCGAACCGACTGCGCCGCCCACGAACATGATGGCCATGTAAATGGCATTGATCCGGCCGCGGGCCTCGGGACGCAGGCTGTAAACCACGTTCTGGCTGAGCACCTGGTTAGCCTGGGTCCCGGCGTCGAGGGCAATGGCGAGCAGGGCCAGCACGATCACCATGCCGGCAAATGTCGCCGGGATCATCAGTGCGAAACTGACGGCAAGGGTCAGCATGGCCAGTCCCGACCCGATCCGGGTCAGGCCGCGATCGGCCATGCGGCCTGCGAGGGGGGCGGCGAGGGCTCCGCCGGCGCCGGCGAGGGCAAATAGGGCGATTTCCTCATGCCCGAAACCGAAGCGCCGGTTCAGCAGCAGCGGCACCCCTGTCCAGAACAGGTTGAAAGCGCAGAACAGGCAAGCCTGGTAGAAGGCGCGGCGTCGCAGAACGGGCTCCTGCGCGAGCAGTCCGAACATCGAGCGCAACATCGCGCCGTAGCCGAGATTCCGACTGCCCCGATAGTCGGGTACGATCATCCATAGCGTGACAGCCAGGATGCCGAGCAGACCTGCGGGGAGCAGGAACGCGAGGCGCCAGTCACCGATCCCGGCAAGGGCACTGGAAACCGGCCGGGCAAGCATGACACCGGTCAGCAGGCCTGCCATGATCGTCCCGATTACCCGGCCCTGCTGGCTTGGTGGCGACAGGTGGGCGGCGAGCGGCACCAGCACTTGTGCGCCGACAGACGATAGCCCCGCAATCGCAACCGATGCAAAGAAGACCGTCGCGCTCGTGGCGAGCCCGGCGCTTGCCATGGCCAGCGCGGCAATCCCGACCAGGATGCAGACGAGCTTCCGGTTCTCCATCCGATCCGCGAGCGGGACCACGAAAAGCAGGCCGAGGCAGTAGCCGATCTGGGTGAGGGTCACGATCAGGCCAAGAGTCGTCTCGGCCACGTGAAGGGAGCTGCCGATCGCACTGATGAGGGGCTGCGCGTAGTACAGGTTCGCAGCCAGCAGACCGCAGGCGACAGTGAAAACGAAGGTCCTGAGCGCCCCCATATCCGCACTGCGGATAGTGGTGGAATTGCCTTTATCCAGGTTAATATGACTGTTTTCCAACAACTTGATGCCTTTGCTCGGGGAGTTTTCAGCGTCTGCCTGCACGCAACGCGAACACACGTTCTGGACGCTATTCATTTTGTATTATAGCTATATCAAAAGATCAATTGAGCGAGGCCATTTGCTGATGCCTGAAGCGCGCAAGGGAGCAACTATCGTCACCGGTGGTTCGGGTGGAATCGGTGCTGCCGTTGCCCGTCTGCTGGCGGCGAGGGGCCACCGGGTGGTCGTTCATGGCAACAGCAATCCTGCAGCGGCCCAGGCCGTCGTCGATGACATTGTCGGTGCAGGCGGCGAGGCCATGGCGGTGAGCGCAGACGTTACCGATGCCGCGCAGGTGGAGGCCATGGTCGGCGCGGTGGTCGAGCGGTTCGGCTCGGTCGATGCGTTGGTAAACAATGCCGGTGTCTGCAAGGCCATGGCTGTAGGCGAAATGTCGGCCGCTGCGGTGAACCGCGAATTGTCGGTCAACGTCGCCAGCGTCGTGCTGATGACGCAGGCCTGCCTGCCGCACATGGGAGAGGGGGCCGCAATCGTGAACCTGGGATCGAATCTCGCCGTCGCGCCGCTTCCGGGCTTGACGCTCTACTGCGCGACCAAGGCCGCGGTGGCCAGTCTGACGCAAGGCTTCGCCCGGGAACTGGGCGGCCGCAAGATCCGCGTGAACGCCGTCGCCCCAGGCGCAACCCGCACGGCGATGACCGCATGGATCGACGACGACACGATGGACGGCATTGCCGGTCAGACGCCGCTTTCGCGCGTTGCCGAGCCCGAGGATATCGCCGGCGCCGTGGCGATGTTGCTTTCCGGCGATGCCGGCTGGGTCACCGGGCGCACGCTGGTGGTCGATGGCGGTCTGGTTTGAACAAATTCGCATTCGATTTCTCTTCACTACGTTTCCAAGGAGCCAAGGTACGTGACTGACCCCAAGGCGCCGCAGGCGATCTGGCCGGACATTCCCCAGCCGCTGATGCCCTATTCGCCAGCGGTAAAAGCCGCCGACTGGATCTTTGTTTCCGGCCAGCTGGCCAGCGATTTCAAAACCGGGATTGCGCCTGAAGCGATCCCCGCGAACGGCAATCTGGTCGACGAGCAGGCGCTGCAGTCGCGCTTCGTCATGGAAACGCTGAAGCGCACGCTCGCCGCGGGCGGCGCCGATCTCGCGAAGGACGTTGCCCGGATCTGGCAATGGCTCCCCTGGGAAACGCCGTCAATGGAAGCCTTCGCTTCGGGTGACTGCTATCCCGAAGGACTGCGCATCACGCCGTACCTCGATGTGCGCAACGAGTTTATCCGCGATCCGCGCCCGGCATCGACCGCGGTCAGCATCCGCGCGCTGCCGGTGCGCGATGCCCGCATAGAGATCGACGTCATTGCCATCGTCGACGGCAGCGAACCGCAAGGCTTCGCCGCGCCCGAAGGCGTACCTGCCCCGCTTGCCGGCTACTCTCCGGCGCTGCGCCGCGGCGACTGGATATTCCTGGCCGGTGAAGTGCCGACCGACTGGCAAGGCGACTACGGTGAATATCGCAGCATGGGCGAAGCCGGTGCACTGGCCCGCGAGGCGCGCACCAATCCGCACGTCTGGTACGGTTCGGACATCGAGGTGCAGACCGACTACACCTTGTCGAAACTGGAGAAGATTGCCGAGGCCGCGGGCGGTTCGCTGAAGAATGCGGTCAAGGCGGATGTCTATATCGGCGATCCTTCCGACTATGCGGGCCTGGACCGGGCCTGGAAGCGCTGGTTCAAGGACAACCCGCCGGCGCGCTGCGTCATCCCCTACATGGGCCTGGGCACGCGGGGCAGCCGTGTCGAGATAGCGCTGACTCTGTTGGCCGACGATGCCGCACTCAGGATCGAGCGGGTCGAGACTTCGGATGCACCCGAGCCGTTCAGCCATGAGCCGCAGGCGGTCAAGGTCGGCAACTTCCTGTTCCTGTCGCAGCAGATGGCCTGCGATTCGCGCGGTGTGCTTGCCGAAGGCATGCTGCGGCATGAGAACTTCCCGTGGTACGGTCTGCCGGGCAAGAACCAGATGCGCTACATGCTGGGCAATGTAGCGGCCATCTGCGAGGCCGGCGGCACCCGCGTCGAGAACATCGTACGCCGGGCCTGTTTCCACGACGAAGGCACCCACTTCGCCGATTCCATCGAGGAATGGGCGTCGTGGTTCCCGGGCGTGAAGCCTGCAAGCACCACCATGAAGATCGGGGGACCACTGGTCGTGCCGGGCGCTAATGCCCTGCTCGATCTCATCGCATTTGTACCTGACTGACGACGAGTAATCGCCTCGGTGCGCGGGAGGCGCGCTTCGCGGGGCAAGGCATCAACAAGAAACGAATGAGGGATCGAATGAACGAGAATTTTGCATCGCGTACGACCCACTTGCGCATCGCCCTGCTTTCCGGAGCCATGGCGCTGGCTGCCATTTCCGCGCCCGCCATGGCGCAGGATTCGGCCACCGGTCCGGAGGCCGATTCAGCCGGTGAGAGCAACGTCATCGTTGTCACCACCCGGAAGCGCTCGGAAAAGCTGCAGGACGTGCCGCTCGCGATTTCGGCCTATTCGGGCAAGGATCTGACGGAGAAGGGCATCTCCTCGCTCGCCGATCTTGCCGCCTCGACCCCGGGCCTGGCCTTCCAGGACGTCAACGGCGCCTATGCCGCGCCGGTACTGCGCGGCGTTGCGCAGATCGACCAGACCGGACCGCAGGGCAATGTCGGCATCTTCATCGATGGCGTCTATCTCAACAACCGTTCGGCGCTGGCCTTCGACCAGTACGACCTTGCCCGGATCGAAGTAGTCAAGGGCCCGCAGAGCGCGCTCTACGGTCGCAATACCTTCGCCGGTGCGATCAACTACGTGACCGAGCAGCCCGACCCGACGAAGTTCTCGGGTCACGCCACCTTCACCCTGGGCAATTTCGATCGCCACGAAGCCAAGGGCGCGATCAACCTGCCGATCGCCAGCGGCGTAGCCGTGCGCGTGTTCGGCGGCTTCTCCGAGTTCGACGGAACGATCAAGAACGACCTCGACGGGGAATACCTGGACGGCTGGAAGGACCGCTGGAGCGCAGGCGCCGCCGTGAAGGCCGAGATTACCGACAATCTCACGCTCGACCTGTTCGGCGTGCGTTCGGAAACCAAGAACGACCAGCCTTCGCTTTATGCGCTGCCGACCACGCTGAACAACTGCGGTTCGACCACAACGGTCAATGGACAACCCTTTTACACGTTCTTCTGCGGTAAAGTGCCCTATCCGACCGAGTTCAATCTCGACGACAAGACCGCATTCGGCCTGACCGGTTCGAACGAAGTTTACTATGGCAAGCTGTCCTATTCGGGCGAGGTGCTCGATGCGACTGCGCTGGTGAGCTACACCACTGCCAAGTTCGCGCTTCTGATCGACACGACCGGCAATCCAGATGCGATCAATTCGCCGTTGTTCGGCGGCTTGTCGCGCCAGCTCTTCACCAATGCGGCGACGGATAAGTCCACCGACTGGAACTACGACCTGCGTTTTGCATCGAAGCCTGGCGCGCCGCTATCGTGGATGGTCGGCGTCAATTACTACGACTCGCTGGTCTCCGACATCCTGACGCTCAACTTCCAGACGCTCGGTACAGAGCCCGGCACGAGCTTCCCGCCGGTCTATTCGAGCCGTGGCGGCATTCTCAAGACCAAGGGTCATGCCATCTATGGCATGCTCGGTTTCGAGATCACGCCCCAGTTCAACATCCAGGGCGAACTGCGCTATACCATCGACGATCAGGACTTCAGCGGAACCGGCTCGGCGCTCGGCGTCGAAGGGCACCAGACCTTCAAGTACCTGACCCCGCGCCTCTCGGTTAACTGGAAGCCGAGCACCGACCTGCTTGTCTATGCGACGGCGGCCCGCGGCGTGAAGACCGGCGGCTTCAATGCCAACGCGGCCGCCACCGAATACTTCACCTACGGCGCGGAAACCAACTGGACCTACGAGGCCGGCGTGAAGACCAGCTGGCTGGGCGGCGCGCTGACCATCAATGCCGACGTCTTCTACGTCGACTGGAAGGACATCAATGCCCAGAAGCAGTTGCCGTTCTCGACCCTCTCGGTGGTCGGCAACAACGGCAATGCCGAGGTCAAGGGCATCGAGGGGCAGATCGCCTACAATTTGACCCGCAACATCCAGCTCACCGCCAGCGGCGCACTGCTCGATCCGAAGTACAAGAATGGCGTGATCGACGGCGAAGTCTCGTTCATCTGCGGCGAACTGGCGAACTCGACGGTCGACGAAAGCATGTGCACCTCGTCGGTCGGCGGCAACCAGATCGCGCGCACCTCGGACAAGCAGTTCGCGCTGGGCGGGGCCTGGACCATCCCCGATATCGTCGATGGCCTCGACGGCTATGTCCGGGCGGATTACAGCTGGCAGGCAGGTAAGTACTCGACCAGCCTCAACATGCAGAATCAGGGATCGATCTCGTTGCTCAACGCTCGCGCCGGCCTCAAGTTCGGCAACTATGAGCTCGCAATCTGGGCGAAGAACCTGCTGCAGGACAAGTATATCGCCCGCACGACCGTCGTATCCTCGACAGCCGACGGCGGCCCGACTTCGGGTGTGAGCTACACCCGCATCTATCCCGGCCAGCGCCGGACCATCGGTGCGGACCTTTCGGTACGCTTCTGAGCGGGCCGGGAAAAGAAAGACAGGAGAGAACTCGCATGACCTTTCTCACCAACCTCGACGACAAGACGCTGAAGGCCGGCTCCGTGCCGACCTTCACGCTCTCGCAGCGCGGCCGGGCGGGAATGCAGGTGCTGGGCGCCCTGCAGAAATTCTCGTCGGGCGTGCTTCGGCCGATCGCGGCGGAGAATTTCGATGCCTCGCAGCGGGGTAAGGAACTGGCCGCGGATCATCAGGCGGAAGAACCCGAACTGTCCCCGCGCGAGCGGATTGCCGAGGCGAGGAAGGTCTGCGAGTCCGATCCGGTGTATCGGCTCGAGCGCTTCTTCCAGCGTTACGTGGCCGAAGAGAACTTCAATCGCGGTATCCCTGCGATCGAGGAACGGCGCGAGAAGTTCGAGGCGTTCAACGCTGCCCAGGCCGAGACCGAATTGCTCGGAACGCTCGACCTCAATGCGTCGGTGCCGGTTCCCAAGTATTATGACCGTATCGAATGGCACCTCGAGCCGGGCGGTTGGGATGGATACGATCTCTACGGCGCGCTTTTCGCCTATGGCGTAGGCCCTTATGTGTTCAGCCTCGGCGGTTATGCTGCCGTGGGTATTGGCGATGACATCACCAGCCAGCGCGTCAACACGATCAAGCAGTTCCCCAAGGACAGTTACGGGCGCATCTTCGAACCGGGTTGTGGGGGTGTCTCCACGCTCAAGGCGGTCAATTCGGTATTCCCCGAGGCTGAACTGCACGGCGCGGACCTCTCGCCGCTGCTGCTGAAGAATGGCCAGAAGATGGCCTCGCGCTTCGGCTTTCCGGTGCACCTCAAGCTGGCCGACTGCGCCAGTGACACCGGAGAGGCGGACGAGAGCTACGATGGCGTGATCACTTACGCCCTGCATCACGAACTGCCGCCCAAGGCCAATCGCGAGATGTTCCGCGAGATGTTCCGCATCATGAAGCCGGGCGCGGACATCGTCATCTCCGATCCGCCGCCGTTCCGCGCCGTATCGATTTTCCATGCGGTCATCCTTGACTGGGATACTGACAATCGCGAGGAGCCCTTCTTTTCGGCCGTGCTGCATGACAGCCTTGATGAGATGCTGGCCGAAGCCGGCTTCGTGAACGTCGAATCCTATGCCATCGGTCGGGATCAATACCCCTGGATCACGCGGGCGATGAAGCCCGGCGCACAAGCACAAGCGGAGGCAGCATGATGGAACCGACCGGCAAGGACTACCTGGGACCGGAAAGCGTGACCGACGTCGCGCGCATGCTCATGGCGCTGTTCTCCGAAGTGTGGGTCATGCGCGACCGCCAGATCGTGACCGAGTACCTGCTCGAGACGAAGGGATCCGTGACGCGTGAAGACATCGACGAATTCGTCCCCACCGGCGAACTCGCCGCGGCCATCACCGCCGAGCGTGAGCGCTTCGCCCGGCTCGTGGCCGGCGCACCGATTGCGGCCACGCATCGTTCAGTGCCGGAAATTCTAGAACGAGCGGGCCTTGAAGTGCCCGTATCCGTCCGCTCTGCGGCAAACTGACAGGCTCGGAGACTTATTGCGTGACCGTATCGACTGCCACTGTTGAAACTGCCCCGGACACGTCGGAGGCCGCCACGTCGGACCTGCCGACCACGCTCCCGGTCAAGACCTGCATTGCCTGGGGACTGGGGACGGTGGCAGTCGCTGCGCTGTTCAATTCGGTCAATGTCCTGCTGCTTCGCTATGTCGTCGACTATGCCGGGATCAGCGCCGCTCTCGCCGGAGGCCTGATCGCCGCGTCCAAGCTTTATGATGCCTTTATCGATCCGGTCGTCGGCGCGGCTAGCGACCGCACCCGTTCCAGCATGGGCCGCCGTCGCCCGTTCCTTCTGGCGGGCGGAATCCTGCTGGCTATCGCTGCGCTGGCACTGTTCAATATTCCGGCGGGCGGTGGAACGCTTTCGGTCACCTTCTTCGTCATTGCCCTGCTGGTCTATGCGACCGGATACGCCATGTTCAGCGTGCCATACATGGCGATGCCAGCCGAAATGACGTCCTCGTTCCACGAACGCTCGCGCCTGATATCCTTCCGCGTCTCCGCCGTTGCCGTAGCCTCGCTGCTGGCCGTGTTCGTCGGCCCGGAACTGATGAGCCTCGCGGGAGGCGGGCGCCCGGGCCACACTGTCCTGTCCGTGTTCCTCGCCGTGGTGGTGCTCTGCGCATCGCTCGCTTGCTTCATCGGGACCCGCAGTGCGGCGTTCCACTTCAGCCCCGCAGTGAAGGCGAGCTGGAGCGAGAAGATCCGTTCTCTCGCGGGGAACCGGCCCTTCATCATCCTGCTTCTGGTGAAACTGTTGCAGTTGATGGCGCTGGCCGTCACGCAGGCGGCCATGCCCTTCCTCTTCCAGCGCGTGCTCAAGCTGGGCGATGCGAAGATGGGCATCTACTTCCTGGTCTTCTACGGCACGATGATCCTTGTTCAGCCGATCTGGGTCAGGCTCGCCAAGCTGCGCGGCAAACGCAACATCTACATGGCCGGCACGCTGCTATACGGCGCGATCTATCTCAGCTGGTATTTCGTCGGTGCGGACGAGCCGCTTTCGATGGTCTATCTGCGCGCGGTGGCGCTGGGCGGCATGGGCGGCGCCGTGCTGCTGTTCGGCCAGTCGCTGCTGCCCGATACCATGGAATGGGACTATCGCCGCACCGGCATGCGCCGCGAAGGCATGCTCGCGGCCGTCTATACCCTCGTCGAGAAGCTGGCCTATGCCCTGGGCGCGGCCCTGACCGGGATCGTGCTCGGCCAGACCGGCTACATCCAGAATGCCGCCGGTCAGGCGCAGCCGGCCTCGGCGATTACGGCGATCTACTGGCTCGCTTCGTTCATTCCCTTCGCCTTCCTTGTCTGCAGCATCTTCGCGCTCAGCTTCTACGACCTTGACGAGAAGAAGTTCGCGCAGGCCGAGAAGGACGGGTGATCGAGACTACCGGCCCCCAGCCGCAGGTAGGCATCGCGGATACGCTAATCCGTGATGCCTACCTCGTGACGCTCGATCCGCAGCGCACGGTTTATACACGGGGATTCCTGGCTTTCCGCGATGGTCGGATCGTGGCGGTCGGGGCGATGGGCGAGGCTATGCCGAAGGCGCGCGAGGCGATCGACGCCGGGGGCATGGTTGTCATGCCCGGCATGGGCAACGGCCACAATCACCTCATCCAGAACGCCTTTCGCGGCTACAACGACGATCGCTGGCCGGTCCTCGATATCCCGAAGGCCGTGCGCAGCCTGCTTGAACAGCTTTTCGCTGCGAGCGGGCGCATGGATGCCGAGCGCACTCACGCGCTGGTGCGCCTCCACGCGCTGGAGATGCTCAAGTCAGGCTACACGGCCACGCATGACGAGCATTTCACCAATGTCCGCAAGGACAGTGTCGAGGGCAGCTGGCAGGCCATTGCCGAGAGCGGCATGCGCGGCCTTCTGTTCCGCTGCATCGTCGACGATCGCATCCCCGAGTCAGGTCGCGAGACTGTCGAGGAGGGGCTTTGCGAAGTCGAACGCCTGCGGCATTTCGCCAGTGACCGGGTGAGTGTGGGCGCAAGCTTCGTCAATTACAGCTTCCGTTCCGATCCTGAAGACATGCGCCGTATTCATGAGGGCGCGCTGGCGCTTGGCATACCCTTCGGCGTGGACATGACCGACAACAGCCGCGGCGCCTTGCTGCGCAGTCAGGGGTTCGAAGGCGGGCAGGTCGATTGGTACCGCAGGCATGGCCTGCTCGATCACGGTCCGATCTACGCCGGCAAGGGCGTGAACCTGCTGCCCCACGAATATGCGATCCTCGCCGAGCATGATGCCCGGATTGCGGTGGTTCCGACGCTGCGCTTCTTCGATGGGCAGGGCGTTCCCCTGCACGACTTTCTCAGCGCCGGGATACTGCCGGGCCTGGGCACGGATGCGCCGCTGGTGAGCGACAGTCAGGACCCGTTCGAGAACATGCGCCATGCGATCCTTGGACAGAACATTGCCGTGAAGGCGCAGGCCGCGCAGGGCCGCGAGAGACCCGAGCATTGCCATTGGCTCAATGCAGAAACCGTCATCGAGATGGCTACGCTGGGCAGCGCGAGGGCGTTGCTGATGGAAAGCGAGTGCGGCTCGCTTGAAGTGGGTAAGGCCGCCGATGCGGTCATGCTCGATGTCGCGCGTGCCGATATCGCGCCGACGTGGGAGGGGCGCCGGCTGCTCGGTTCGCTGGTCTGGGGCGGTCATGCGAGCCAGGTCCACTCAGTCTTCGTCGCCGGCGAGAAGCTGATCGAGAATGGCCGTTCGACCCGCTGGGACGAAGAAGAAGTGATCGCCAATGCCTCGCGGGCGCTGTCCGCCATCGCCCGCGAGGCCGATCTGGATCGTTTCCTGCCGCAGCGCGTCGCCGGACGGGAATATCGCGGCTGGATCTATCGCTGAGCCGCGAAAGGAGTTTTCAAGGACATGACTGAAAGCCAGGGACGCGTCGCCGTGGTCACCGGGGCAGGGCAGGGCCTGGGCCGAGCCATCGCCCTCGATCTTGCCGAAGCCGGTCACAGGGTTTTCGGCTGCAGCCCTCATGTCGTCGACACAGGCGCACAAGCCGTCGGCTCGGGGCAATTGCGCATGATTGCCTGCGACATCACGCAGGAAGCGCAGGTGCAGGCGCTGTGGGACAAGGTTTCGGGCGAAGCGGGCAGGATCGACTGGTGGATCAACAATGCCGGCCTCGCGCTGACCGGCCGGCCGTTGTCCGACATCGATGGCCACGATTTCGCGCGGATGATCGAGATCAACGTGCTCGGCACGATGAACGCCTGCCGCGTCGCGATCGCCGGCATGCGCGCGCAGGGCCTTGGCGAGATCTGGAACATGCTGGGCGCGGGATGGGATGGACAGCCCGTGCCCGGCATGAACGGATATGCTGCCAGCAAGGCGGCGCTTGCATTCATGACCCGCGCGCTTGCGGCGGAAGCCGAGGGGCAGTGCTACGGCGTCGGCGGCTTAAGCCCGGGCCTCGTGATGACAGAGGGCTTCTTTCGGGAACACGCCCGCGTACCGCAAGCCAACCGCGCTGCGCGCGAGGCGGTGGTCAATGTTATCGGCGATCATCCGGAGACCATTGCGCGGTGGGTGCGCGAGGCGCTCGAGGCCGGACAGGACAACGGCGCGATTCTCTCATGGCTGACCCCTGACAAGATCGCCCGAAGGCAGGCGCAGGTCCCACCACGCGACATCCTTTCCGCCTATCGCGGCGCCATCTAGCGGGGATTGTGCAGGAACGAAAAAAGGGAGGGCACCGGGCCCTCCCTTTTCAATCCTTGTGGCATCCGCATCGTCGCATGCGCGATCAGACGATCGCCGCGGCCTGATCGAGACTTTCGAACATCGCCTGTCGCAGCAGGTATGCGCGTCGCTTCTCGTCGTCTTCGAGCAGGGCGCGCATCGCCGCCTCGCGCTTGCGATGGTTCTCGTCCTGCGTTGCGCGCATGGCTTCCATGTTGTCCATGGTCTGGCGCTGGGTGAAGTCGAACGTGACCTTGCGGCGCTGGCGGTCGTAGAGATCGAGGAGCTTGTCCGGCGCCCCGTCCTTGATGATTTCGACCAGCTTGCTGCAGGCGTTGAAGGCATCGTGGATGCCGCTGTTCATGCCGAAGCCGCCCAGTGGATTGTTGAGGTGCGCGGAATCGCCCATCAGCAATACCCGGCCATGCCGGAACTGCTTGGCGACGCGCTGGTGGACCCGATAGATGGTGCGGTGCTGGGTTTCCACCGCCGCGCCGTCGCCCATGATGCCGTCGAATACAGCGTTCTTCTTCTCGTCCGAACGCAGGTAGTCCTCGCTTTCCTCATGCGCGGGAACGAGCACGCGCCACACCGAGGGAACGCGCAGCAGGACG
This sequence comes from Novosphingobium sp. PP1Y, assembly GCF_000253255.1. Lineage (NCBI taxonomy): Bacteria > Pseudomonadati > Pseudomonadota > Alphaproteobacteria > Sphingomonadales > Sphingomonadaceae > Novosphingobium > Novosphingobium sp. PP1Y. The sequence goes on from NC_015580.1 coordinate 1,139,090, forward strand.
AGCCATTCCTCTGGATCGGACACGTAGTTCACGTAGGCCAGACCCTTCATCGCCTCTTCGATCGGCCAGGTGGTGCTGAGCGTGAGGAAGCGTTCGGGATAAGTGAAACCGTCGAATTCGGTGCCCAGCCACTTGCGCACGATCGAACTCGCGCCGTCGGCACCGATCAGGTAGTCGGCGCGGATCGTCTCGATCCCGAAAGGGCTTTCCAGGTCGACATCGACGCCGGTTTCGTCCTGCTTGAAGTGGACGACGCGGTGGTTGAACAGGACTTGCGCACGATCGAGTTTGGCCAGTCGTTCGGTCAGCATCCGGGCGAGGTGATACTGCTCGCACTGGATGCGGAAGGGGTAGCGCGTGACGTCGGAAATCTCGCTCAGGTCGAAGGGCAGGATCTCACCGCTGCGTCGGTCGCGCCAATGGTAGACGGGTGCTTTCAGGCCCATCTCTATAAGTGCGGGGGTGACGTCCAGCTCGTCGAGCATTTCCAGCGTCGGCGGGTGGAAGGTACTGGCGCGCAAGTCTTGCGCGCAATCGGCGCCGGTCTCGGCCAGAACGACGTCGATGCCATGCTTGGCGAGGTAGGCGGCAGCAACGCTACCGACCGGGCCACCACCGGCGACGACAACCTGGGTCCTGCGAATGGAAGACATGTTTTTCCTGTTGTTGGGAGGGAAAGCGGTTCGCTCCCGCGCCCGTTCGGAATCTGGCGGACGCGTGGGCAATGGATCAGAAATCGGTAAGCAGGCGTCCGAATCCGGGCATGCGGTCGGCGATCCCGTTGGCGCGCAGGGCGTGCCAGTAGGTGGCCGTGTTGATGGCAATGACCGGCTTGCCGAGCCAAAGTTCGGCAGCGGCGGCGAAGGCGACGGTCGAGAGGTTCGTGCCGACCTGGATCAGCGCTTCGACATCGTCGCCCTCCAGCGAATGGAAACCTTCGCGCAGCCGTTCCGGCGTGACCTGCGCGATCTGCGTCCAGGAACGGCATTGCAGCGGCAGGTCGCGGACCACTTCGTAACCGTGGTCGGCAAGGTAGGTCTTCACCTGCGCATTGGCGCTTGGCCAGTAGGGGGAGATGACCGCGACCCTTCGTATGTTGCCATAGGCCTTCAGCGCGGCAACGACGGCCTCGGCACCGGTCGATACGCCGAGGCCCGAGATGGCCTCGATCTGCTCGCGCCATTTGCGCCCGCCTTCGGCGCCGCCGTAGAATGTGACCGCGGACATGCCCATGACCAGATAGTCCGGGTGGCAGGTCAGCACACCGCGCACCGCGTCGGCGGTGTTGGCGTCGATTTCCATGGTCCCGGCCATGAAAGTCTCATCGGATACCGCCTGCGCATCATCGACGATGATGCGGCTGTAATGGTTGGTCACGCCATAGGGACGCATTGCGTCGAAGTCGGGCTGCACGGTCGTGTTGGTGGAGGGGCCCAGAACGCCGAACAGGCGCCGAAAGCCTAGATTGTCGGGCCCGCGTTCCGCGGACTTGGTCACTGCTGTCTGTTCCATGGTCATTGCGAGCCCGGCTCCTGCGTTCGATGGTTTCAGATTATGTTCAGTCCTCGCTTCGGGCGAGGTGAAGTGGGCGGGTTGTTCGTCTGGTGAGAATGTTTGCGCGGCCTTCACAGCCGCGCGTTGAGCAGCATAGCGCGTGAGTGCTCAAGAACTCCGAAGTGCGAATAGTCCATGCCGATGCCCGATTGCTTCGCAAATGGGAGCGGCAGGGATGCCGAATAGGCGCCGTGCTGGTTGACCCACGCCGTTCCGCATTCGAGCCGGGCCGCAAGTGCCAGCGCGCGATCGACGTCCCGGCTCCAGACCGACCCCCCCAAGCCGTATTCGCACGAGTTGGCTTCACGCAGTACGGCATCTTCGTCGGTAAAGGGCATGATCGGCAGGACCGGCCCGAACTGCTCCTCGTCGACCAGCGGCATTCCGGCGCTGCAGCCCTCCACCAGCGTGGGGGCGAGGAAGTAGCCGGCGGTGCCGGGCGCGAATGCAGTCTGGTGGACCGTGCAGCCCCGTTCCGCGGCATCGCGCGCGAATCCTTCGACGCGGGCGAGCTGGGCCTGGCTCTGCAAGGGGGCCATCGTCGTCTCGGCAGCGAAGGGACTTCCCGCGCTTGCGCCCGCCATCAAGGCGAGCAGCTTGTCGCGCACCGCGTCATAGAGACTCTCGTGCACGTAGAGGCGCTTGATCGCGGCGCAGAACTGCCCGGCATTTTCCAGCGCGATGCGATAGGTCCAAGCCGCCAGCTCGTCGGCATCGGCATCGTCCAGGACGATCGCTGCGTCGTTGCCGCCCAGCTCGAGCGTCAGCTTCTTGAGCGTCGGTGCGGCTGCTGCGGCGATTACGCGCCCGGTCGTGGTCGATCCGGTGAAGGAGATCTTGGCGATGCCGGGGTGCGAGGTCATCGCCGCCCCCGCCGATGCATCGCCGGTGATCGTGTTGTAGACGCCGGCCGGGAAGATCCCGCGCGCGAGCTGGCCCATGTAGAGCGCCGAGAGCGGGGTCTGCGGGGCAGGGCGCAGCACGATCGTATCGCCCGCCAGCAAGGCGTTGGCGATCTTGGCGACAGCAAGGATGACCGGTGCGTTCCACGGCGCGATAGCGCCGGCAACGCCGAGCGGACGATGGACGAGGCGTGCCTTCAGGCCCGCGCGGTCGTAGACGATCTCGGGCAGGTCCTGTGCGGCGATCGTCCGTACATAGTCGACAGAGAAGAACACTTCGCTCCAGGCGCGGCGTAGCGGGCGCCCGGTCTCCGCTGCGACGATGAAGGCAAGCGACTTGCGGTTGTCCCACAGCGCATCGGCAAATGCTTCGAGCCGGGTGCGGCGTTCCTGCCAGTCGAGAGCGGCCCAGCCGGGGAATGCTTCCCTGGCGGCGGTGACGGCCGCATCGACATCGCTGACTTGCGCTTCGGGGCACTGGCCGATGATCGCGCCACTGGCCGGATGCACCACGTCCCTGTACGGCGATGCAACATCGCGATTGGCAATCGTCTGCTCCAGGCCCAGTCCGGCGAGCCAGCTCGGGACGTCCTGCGGTACTTCGCTGTAGATCGTTTCGGCTTCCTGCATCATCGTCCGGTCCTTTGGGTGGTGACGCGAGCGCGCTAGCACGGGGCCGGTCGTCCAAGCGCTGGCGCGAGGAGGGACTTATCGCAGGGTGAGCAGAGGCGTGCCGGGCAGGCGGCCTGCCTTGAATTCGCTGCTAGCCCTCGGTCATCACAATCCCGGGAGACAGCGAATGCACGGCGCCTTTATTCTCACGACGGTCACTATCACCGACAGCCAGTCATTTGGCGAATACAGGGCGGCCGTGGGCCAGGTGAATGCCAGACTCGGCGGCGAAATGCTGGTACGCGGAGGAGTGCGCGAGGTCCTGGAGGGCGACGCCATCGAGGGCGAAATCGTGGTCGCACTCGGCTTTGCTGATGCCGAAGCCGCGCGCGCCTACATCACCTCGCCGGAATATCGCGCTCTGGCGCCGATGCGCGAGCGGGCGGGGCACTTCACGATCAGGCTGGTGGCCTGATTCTCAAAGCGGCGCGTCGAGAAAGCTGCGCATGGCGGCGGCAACTTCGACGGGCCGTTCCTGATGGACGAAGGAACCGGTCTGCGGCAGCTCGATCACTTCGGCATCGCCGCGCAGATTCATGCCGGTCTCGATGTACTTCACGTAGTGCCCGCGGTCGCCGTAGATGAACAGCAGCGGCGCGATCGTGCGGGCCAGTGCCGCCTGGGTGTTGAACAGGCCGACCCCACGCTCGCTCGGCCGTATCCAGCGATCGGCCCGGGCGCGGCTTGCGTCCTGCTCGACCTCGACTTGCGGGTCGAGCGTTGCAAAATCGCCCGCTCCGCCGGTCGCGCGGGCTACCGGTCGCCAATCGGCAGTATAGACCTTCGGATCGCGATGGGCCTCCAGTTCGGCAAGGCGGGCGCGATCGTAGCCGGGAAACAGGCTGACGCTGGCCAGCACCAGCTTGTTCACGCGCTCGGGCCAGAGCGCCGCAATTTCGGTCGAGATGACCCCACCCAGCGAGTTGCCGGCGAAGCTGGCCCGCGCGATGCCCAGTTCATCGAGCGCGGCCAGCAGCATGGTCGCCGTTTCTGGGACCGTCTGAACATAGGGGGGGAGTCCGTTCATGGCCGAATCGCCGTGGCCTGGCAGATCGAAGGCAATGACCCGCTTGTCCGGGCCGAGCCGCGGTGCGACGCCGCGCCAGTCCGCCGCCCAGCCCCCGAGTTTGTGCAGCAGGATTACCGGCTCCCCGTCCTTTGGGCCGAGCGCATGCCAGGCCAGCACGCCTCCCGCACGCGCGAGGGTGCCGCTTTCGGTCCACGGACCGTCGATCGGGCGTGGAGCTACACTTGCCGCGGCTGGGCGCAGGGTTCCCGTCAGCAGCGGCAACGAGGCCGCGGCACCGAGCAGGGCGCGGCGGGGCAGGGAGGCGAAAGACGTCATCGGTGATCCTCTTGCCAGCGCTGTGCGCGTAGTGCCGCGTTCGCTGAAATGTCGGCCCAGAACAGGGCGATGTCATGCATGTGCAGGCTGCCGTTGGGTAGCGGCTGCGCTTCCACAGTCGATGCCGTGCGGACTCGCAGTATCCCATCGACGCAGCGTGCCGCCACGGCGCGATGAACAAGGGGCGCGGCGGGCCGATCCTTTTGTGCAACCGGCAGCATGCCTTTGCCGTCCGCAAACCCGGCCGCGGGCAGGGTTGCGTCGAAAGTCATGGGATTGGTACAGACGAGAGCGGGGTCCTGTCCGGAGGCGCCATAGTCGGCAACAGAGCGCTGTTTCCACGCGGTGGTTTCGGCGCTTTCGCTGAAGCCGTTCCATGATGCCACGCACCTTGTCTGTCCCGGTGAGGTACAAGGGGGAACATCGGATGGAAGCGTGCCCTTGGGAATGCCGATGCCCGGCAGATAGGCGGCGACCAGCCGATCTGCGAGAGGCGTACCGGCGATCTCTTCCTTGAGCAGCCTGAGGCCGAGCAGGGCGCCCTGGCTATGTCCTGCGATGATGAAGGGGCGCCCCTTGCCCAGCTTTGCAATGTAGTTCCGGAATGCCTGGCGCACGTCACGATAGGCAAAGTCGTAAGCCTGCGCCCCGCGCCCGTCGCGCTCTATGAAGGCGCGGCTCGAAGCCTGCCGATAGAACGGCATGAAAAGCCGGCAGCAGGCGGCAAACGCATTGAGTTGGCGCTGGGCCACGCTTTGCACAGTCCACGCGCGCGTGGCTTTGTCGTCCATCTTCTGGTTCCAGTCCCGGGACTGGAACGTCGTGGGATGAATATAGAAGACGTCGGCATCGCGCGCGGCGGACTTTGTTTCCCGTGCGGCCCAGCTGGATGCCAGGGCGTAGTCCGGCGGCGGACCGGCGTCGCTGTCGGCTGCCTGCGCGGCAAGTCGGAAAGGTTCGGTTGACGCGCCCGTTGCCGTGCAGGCCGCCAGCGCCGATGCCGCAAGCGGCAAGGTCAGGAGCGTTGACAGAAGGTGTCTCATCGCCCCGGACCTTGCCCCTCGCAAGGGAAGGGGGCAAGCTTGCGCCTGCCCCCCGGTATTCGCGTGATCGCTGGGCATGGCGATCAGAACTTGGCCTCGACAGTGGCGCCGATCACGCGGCCATTGCCGACGAAACCGGTCGTGAAGGTGGTCGAGGGGAAGAACTCCGGTTCGTTGATCGACGAAACGATGTAGTTCTTGTCGAACAGGTTCTTGGCAAAGACCGAAAGCTCGTATCCGTCCTTGATCCAGCCGATGCGGGCATTGACGAGGGTCTGCTGCGGGACCTTCTGCAAGGCGATCGCGTTGGTCGCCTGCTCCGAGCGATAGGACATGTCTGCGTGCAGGTAGAGCTCCGAGGTCGCGAGCGGAATGGTGTAGTTGGTTGCCGCCGAGAACTGGTGCTTCGATGTGCGCGGGATCTGGAAGCCGCCCACGTCGATGCCGGACCCTGCCGGGGTCAGGCCGCAGTCCGCCGCGGTCGGGCAGATTCGCGAGGAGCTGTAATCGATCGTGCCGTCATCCCAGGTGGAATCCGCGTAGTTGTAGCCGAAGCTGACGTCCCAGTTCGGAGACGGCTTGACCGCGGTCGAGAACTCGAAACCCTTGACGGTAGCCGATCCGATGTTGGTGACAGGGTTGGTCTGGCCGGTGACCGAGGAAGGGACCGAGATCTGCAGATCGTTCCAGTCGACGTAGTAGGCTGCAACGTTCATGATCACGCGACCGCCCAGGAACGTGTTCTTGGAACCGATTTCGAAGGAGGTATTCTTCTCGGGGCCGTACGACTGTTCGGACAAGACCGAGGTGTTGTTGAACCCGCCGGACTTGGTGCCGCTGGCGACGACCGCGTAGAGCATGCGGTCGGGGTTCCATTCCCAGTTCGCGGTTACGCGGTAGGTGCCGTAGGAGAAGTCTGCCTTGGGGGTGCGGACAAGGCCGGTCAGGTTGTTGGTAAGGACCGCGTCCTTGTCTTCCCAGGTCCACCGTCCCTGCGTTTCGATGTTGAAGGTCGGGGTGAACTTGAAGTTCACGAGCCCGAAGACCGATTTCATCGTCGCATTTTCGTCGTTGTTGAGGTCGAGCGACCGGCTCACTTGCTCGGGGCTGTTGCCGACGACGACGGTCTGGTTCGCCGCGCGGTCATAGTAGTAGCCGCCTGCCGCCCAGTCGAGGAATGCGTTGTCGTAGGATTCGAGCCGGACTTCGCTGCTCCATTCGCGAACCGGTCCGACGAAGGGGCGGGTAAAGCGGCGCTGCGCCGAAGAGAGCGTGCCGCCGTAGCTGTTGAGGTGCTGGTCCTGCAGCGCGATCGTATCGTACTTGGCATAGGATCCGGTGTAGCGCAGCGTGACCGGCCCGAATTCGTAGGCCATGCGTCCGATCACAAGGTTGGTCTTGCGCTTCGAGTAGGACGCGGAATCGACGTCGACCTCGTCGGGAGCCTGCAGCGTGCCGCACTTGAAGCGAAGTGTGCTGCCGCCGCGATTGGGCAGGATCGTCGGGGAGATCGTGCCGCCGCAGTCGTTGGTGAACATGTAGTTCGCGCCGCCGTCGAGCTCGTCCTCATAGTGGTAGTAGAACAGCGAGGCGGAAAAATCGGATTCTGGGTGGTAGTCGATCATGCCCGAGGCCGAGATCTTGTGGTCCCAGCCACCCAGGTTCGAACCTTGCACGTTCTTGATGGTGCCGCCGAAGTGCGAATAGGTGCCGACGCCCATGATGCTGAGCGACCTGGTGATCGGGACGGAGATCTTGCCCGCCACTTCATAGAGACTGTCGGTGCCGACCGATGCCTTGATCTGGCCGGTCAGGTAGTCCTTGGGCCGGTCGAGAACGTAGTTGATCGCGCCGGCAAAGGCGTTGTTGCCGTAAAGCGCACTTTGCGGGCCCTTGATCACCTCGACCCGGGCAAGGTTGTACAAGTCGATGTCGAGGTTCGACTTGGACGACATGTAGACGCCGTCGAGAAACACGCCGACGTTGTTGTCGAAGGTGGTTGAGGTGATGTTGGTGATGCCGCGCATCGTCGGGGCGGCGAGGCCGCCGGCATTGCCCGAGTTGAAGGTCAGGCCCGGTGTGAGGCGGGCGACGTCGTCGAGCGACTGGGCGCCGGCGCGGGTCAGGGTTTCCTGCGTGACGGCGCTGACCGCGGCGGGGATCGACTGGATCGTTTCCTCGCGCTTGCGGGCGGTGACGACGATGTCGCCTCCCATGACGTCGTTGTCGGCACCCGTGGAAGCCCCGGCCGATGCTGCGGTCTGAGCCATGGCAGGTGCGGCAAGGGTGGCCATGAGGGCAAGTCCGATCGAGGAACCAGCAAGCCAGAAATTCTTCATCTAAGTTTCCATCCCTAAATTGGCCGAATGCTCAGCAAGGCTCGGCGTTGTTCGCGTTGCAGACATTGCTGTCACAAGGCTGCGGCGCGCCATACGGGTTCGATCGAGTCTTGTCGCAGAGCGGATAGCGCCGGGAACGCGAGATGGCACAAGGGCTTACGGCGTGGCATTGAAATGCAGGCGCAAAGGAGAAGCGACTCATGCAGTTCGACCTCGGCCAACGCGGCCGTGCCATGATGGATTTCGAAGTGACTACCCGATTGGCGGCTTCGCGCCTGCAGCAGACAGTCGAAGGCGAACTGGCCGATGCGGGCCTCGACGCGCAGGGTCTGCCCGAGGACATGGAAGAACGGCACCGGGTGATCGACAGCGCGCTGGCCGGTTCCACGGCGTACCAGGCGCGTGCGCTGCTGGGCGAATGGTGCGCCAAGCAGCACGGCCGCGCCGCGGAGCAGGCATTCGAGGAGATTTCCGGGAGCATCGTGCCCGCGCTCGAGCAGCTTCGCGAAGGCGGGACGACGATCACCGTCCACGACGTCGACGCGCCGCGCTATTGGTCGCAGACGTGGTTCCACCGCACGCGGGGAGGCTGGGATGCCGGGCCGTGGAACGGTTTCATCCACGGCGAGCTGGTCCACAAGAAGTACGTATCGAAGATCTTTCCGGGCGACATCTACGGTAACCGCCGGGCCGTTCTGAAAAGCCTGCCACGCGCCGATTATCGCCGTATTCTCGAGATCGGCACCTCGTCGGGCCATCATTCGGTTGCGATTGCGGAGGTCTTTCCGGATGCCCGATTGACCGGCATCGATCCCTCGCTGCGGATGCTGGAGCAGGCGCAGCGCGTTGCCAATGAAAAGGGCCTTTCCTGGGACCTGCACACAGGCGTCGGCGAGACGATGCCGATGTTCGCCGATGCCAGCTTCGACCTCGTGACCGCCTATGCCATTCACCACGAGATGCCGGTCAAGGCGATCGAGGCGATCTTTGCCGAGGCATTTCGCGTGCTGGAACCGGGCGGCGACATGATCATGGCCGACGTCGCGCGGACCCAGAGTCTCGACCGCATGACCGCCTGGCGTTTCGACTGGCTGGCGCGTTGGGGAGGCGAGCCCTTCTGGCGCTCCACTGCCAAGCTGGACATGGAGCCCATGGCCCGCGCGGCCGGCTTCGTCGACGTCAGGGGCTGGCAGCCCAATCCGGGGCGTGACCCCTACATCATCTATGGACGCAAGCCCGTATGACCGAGCAGATTTCCACGCAGTCCGCCGCTGCAGCGACCGGTCGGGATCTGACCGCAGAGCGACAGATTCTACCCCCCGAGCGCATCGATGACGTGGCCGAAGCGGTAATCGCTCTCGCCCGTGAGCTATGGGTCGTGTGCGACCGCCAGATCGTGACCGAGGCCTTGTTGGCCCGTCACGGCATCACTTCAGAGGATATCGACGCCTATCAACCCGATGCGGCTACTGAAGAGCGGTTGGCCCGGCGCCGGCAGCAGGTCGTCGACAATATCCTGGTGGCGCTCAGGGCCGGCTGATCGATTCCGCCTGGAGTTTGCAGGTCAGGCCGGACCGGATCGCCAGCCAGCGACTGGCTGCGTCGGTTCTGCGGCCGGTCCGGCTGTCGAGGAAGGCGGCCACTGCTGTCAGGACGGTCTTGCGTCGCTCGGGCGTCGCGTCGCCCTGGGGTGGGCGCAGGACTGAGTCGATCCCCCCCAGATAGTGCCCGGCACCTTCGATATGCATCAGGCACAAGTCCGCATCCGGCGCAGAGAGGCGATAGCCGTCATCGTGCCATTGCGGTCCAAGATCGGTCAGTGCGGCCATGTCGTTTGTGCCGTTGATCATCAGGCCGGGGCCGCGCAGTTGTGACCAGTCGACCTTGAGATAAGGACCGCGCTTCTGCCACTGCGGCGTCAGCCCCTCCCAGTTTCCGGGAGCCGACAGCAGGACGGCAGCCTTGAATCTGCCGGTCGGTGAAGGCTGGCCGGCGTCTTCTACCCGTGCGCCCATTGCCAGTGCGGCCGTGTGCCCGCCGAAGCTGTGGCCGAGCAGTGCAAGCCGCTTCATGTCGGCGCGCGCGGCAAGACCGGGCACGCGCGAAAGGACTGCGCCCAGGTGCGTGGCGATCCAGTCGACCTGGTCGAGCCGAATGCGCCAGGTGTCGGAAGGATAGGGTGCAGGCGGGAAGCCGTCCTGCGACGCGTCCGGGTGGTCGGGCTGGATGACGATCCAGCCGTCTCGCGCAAGGAATTCGACGAGCGGACGATAGTCCGACCGATTGAGCAGGTTGCCGTGGCTCAGGATGAGGACGGGCAGGTCGTTGCCTTTCTCCGGAACGGTAATCCGCATGACGAGGGCGCGTCCGTCAGGTCCCTGCGGTATGGTCACCGGATCTCGCGATACGATCTGCGCGGTAGGATTCGAGGGTATATCGGCCGCCGTCGCGCTCGTGGCGGCAAGCGGTGCCGTCGCAAGCGCCAGGGCTGCATGGAAGTGCGATGCCATTGAAACGTGCCGAGCCATTGATTAGCCTTTCTTCCTTGCGGCGCTCGTGGTTCCGGTGGCACCGCGATCCGCAGATAACGCGTGAAGGACCCGTCGCAACGCCCCGATGACCTGCATTGTTCGACAGGCGATCACCCTGCCCGATCGCGCTAGGCCGGGGGCAGGGTAGCGAATTAGTCCGGAGCTTGTGGGAGCGCACTTCGCTCGGCGCGTAGAAGAACGCCTGGAGATCCTTGTAATGGAATACGATTACGTCCCCCTGCCGCATCGCAAGCCACTCAAGTGGCCGAACGGCGCGCGGGTTGCCCTGATCCTCACTTTCAATCTCGAAACCTGGGATCTCGTGAAGGATACGGACAAGCCCTATTATGCAGGCGGACCGGCAATCCTGCCCGATATCCTGCCCGGCAATGTCGCCGACTTTCCCAACTATACGTGGCGCGAATACGGTCAGCGTGTCGGCATCTGGCGCCTGTTCGAGCTGTTCGACGAACTTGGCGTACCGGCAAGCTGCACGACCAATGCCGTGACTTTCGAGCGCCGCAAGGCGATGACCGACGCGGTGCTGGAGCGTGGCTGGGAACTGCTGGCGCACAACTGGGAACAGGGAGAGCTGCTCACCGGCTTTGCAAGCGATCCCGAGAAGGAGCGCCAGGTCGTCCTGCGCTCGCTCGAACAGTATGAGAAGTTCACCGGTCGCAAGGCCAAGGGCTGGCTCTCCTCCAGTCTGCGCGGCACGATGCAGACTGCCGATATCCTCGCCGGCGAAGGCTGCACGTTCTACTGCGACATCATGAACGACGATCAGCCTTCGCTGCTGCGCACGCCCAACGGGCCGATCGTTTCGGTTCCATATTCTAATGAAATCAACGACTTCACCTTCATAACCCGCAAGAACTTCACCACCGACCAGTTCCGCGATGCCTTGATCGAGGAACTCGACGTGCTCCATGCCGAGGGTGAGAAGACCGGGCGGATCATGAACGTCGGCCTGCATCCCCACGTATCCGGGCGCGCGCATCGCGTGCGGGCCCTGCGCGAATTCATCGAACATGCGAAGTCGCTGCCCGGCGTCTGGTGGGCGACCCGCGAAGAAATCGCCGAGTGGTATCTCGCCAACCACGAAAGCCACATTCCCGGCCAACTGGGATGAGTGCGCCCGGGCATGTTGTCCGGCTGCGCGAGCGTCTTGCGGATCGTGCGCAGTGCGGGCTCGTTTCGATGCCCGGATGCTGGGATGCGCTGTCCCTGCTGCTGATCGAGAAGGCCGGTTGCGAAGCCGGCTTTCTTTCCGGCGCAGCGTTGTCGATGGCGGCGCTGGGTCGAGCCGACCTCGGTCTCGTTCCGGCCGACAGGGTCGTCGATACGGTGGCGCTGATGCGCGATGCCAGCGATCTGCCGCTGCTCGTCGATGGCGACACCGGTTTCGGCAATGCGCTGACGCTGCAGCGTTTCGTGCGCATGCTGGAACGGGCAGGGGCGAGCGCCGTGCAAGTCGAGGACCAAACCTTTCCCAAGCGCTGCGGGCACATGGCCGGCAAACAGGTCGTGCCCCATGACGAGGCATTGGGCCGCATTCGCGCTGCACTCGATGCGCGCGTCGACATGCTGGTCTTTGCCCGTACCGACGCACTGGGCGTCGAAGGCTTCGCCTCGGCAATGGAACGCGCCGAGAGTTTCCTGGCCGAAGGCGCGGATGCTGTCTTCATCGAAGGTCCCCGCACCATGCAGGAACTGGAGGACATTGCCGCCCGCCTTGCTGGGCGTGTGCCGCTGGTGCACAATCTCGTCGCGGGCGGGGTAACGCCGACCGATGACGAAGAGTGCCTGGAAAGGCTTGGAATAGCCGTCGCCTTGCATCCGATGCTGTTGCTCGGCGGGCTCGTGACCGGCGCGCCGCGTTGGCTCGCCGGACTTGCCGCGGCACGCTCCAGCACTGGCTTGCGCGAGGAGACCGGCATGCTTCATGATCTGAACGAACTGACCGGCGCACAATCGCTGCTGGCTCAAGGGGCGAAATATGGCTGCTGAGAAATCCGATCTCGACAACGACTACGTGGGGGCCGGTTTTGGCGGCGGCCTGGAACCCGGCAAGCGTCCAGCCCTGCTGCTGGTCGACATGGTCATGGCCTATCTCGATCCGCAATCGCCGCTCTATGCGCAGGGCGAGGCAGCGCTGGCGCAGGCGGTCCGTCTGGCTGACGCCGCTCGAGCGGCCGGGGTGCCGGTGATCCTGACCAATGTCGAATATGTCGACGGCAAGGAAGGCGGCATGTTCTTCCGCAAGGTGCCGGGGCTGCGCAATTTCATGGCCGGCTCGCCGCTGGGCGCCTTTCCCGAGGAATTGACTCCAAGGCCCGGCGACCGCGTGATCACCAAGTTCTATCCTTCCGCTTTCTTCGGCACCGCACTCGCGCCCATGCTGGTGGCGGAGGGCATCGATACCCTGCTGATCGGCGGCTATTCGACTTCGGGGTGCGTGAGGGCCAGCGCTCTAGATGCGCTGTGCCACGGTTTCGTGCCGCTCGTGGTTGCCGATGCCTGCGCCGACCGCGATCCGCGCCCGCACGAAGGCAACCTGTTCGATATCCGCGCCAAGATCGGTGAGGTCATCGACGCCGAGACGGCGCTGGACGTCATTCGCGCCGCATTGGCCTGACCGGGCGCGAGCGGTCAGGACACGATTGGGCAGGGCATGGCGCGATTGGGCTTTCATCACGGGGCGATGTCGGTGGCCGACATCGAAGCGGCCGCGCGATGGTACGTGGAAGTTCTCGACTTTCGCGTGGAGAGGCGCTTTGCGATCCCGGGCGGTACGAAGGCCATGTTCCTCGAACGCGACGGCTTGCGGATCGAGCTGTTCCAGGTTGCCGATCCCCAACCTATGTCTCCCGCCCGCCTCGATCCGCGCAAGGACCTGCAGACGCTGGGCAACAAGCATGTCGCTTTCACGGTTGACGACTACGAGGGCTTTCGCGCCAATCTCGTCGCGCGCGGCGTCGAGATCGTGCTGGAAGTGGGCGAGCGCTTCGGGCGCGGCCTGTTCATCCGTGACAGGGCGGACAACGTGCTGGAATTCCTCGAAAGCGACTGAGCCGACTTGTACGTGTCGGGAAAACCTTTCGGACATGACGCGACAAGTCGACGCAACCGCGCCGCTCTAAGCTAGCCGGATCAGTCATGAAGTGCGGAGCAAAGGAATAGCGCATGGCCAGCAACCCTACCACATCGCTGGAGGCCGTCCCCCCGGTCACGACCGCCGCGGCCTGGCGCGGCGATGCGCTGGAGCAGAGCGGCGAGTGGATCTACATGCTGTCGGATGCGCAGGTGGACGAGCTGGAAATTCTCGGTGCGCGCTTCCTGGCTGAAAATCCGGACCTGCGCACGGTCAGGGCCGAGGACTACCCGCTTGTAGCCTGCGCCGACGCGGTGAAGGAATGGGGTGGCGATGTCGATTACGGCCGCGGCTTCGTCCTGGTGCGGGGCCTGCGAACCCAGCTCTATTCCGACGCGCTTTCGAGCGCGATTTACTACATCCTCGGCCTGCACATGGGCGATCCGATACGCCAGAACGAGATGGGCGACCTGATCGACCATGTCTATGCGACTTCGGACAAGACCATGGACGATCCGACCGCGCTGTCATCGAAGGTGCGCGACAAGCTCGTCTATCACTCCGACAGTTCGGACATCGTGGCGCTGATGTGCCTGCGCCCGGCCAAGGAGGGCGGGCTGTCCTGTCTGGTCTCGGGCGCGCAGATCTACAACGAGATTCTCGAGCGCCGACCCGATCTTGCGCCTCTGCTGCTCGAGCCGTTCCATTGGGACTGGCGGCGCCAGGACCACAATGCGCCGGCGGACACCTATACCTCGCCCATCGTCAGTCTCGTCGATGGCGTGTTCTCCATGTACGCAGGCTCGCTCTACATCCTCACTGCGCAGGAATACGATGGCGTACCCAAGCTGACGCCCGAACAGATCGAGGTACTCGAGCTCTTCGACAAGATCACTTACGAGGAAGGCATGGCGATCGCGATGGACTTCCGGCCAGGCGATATCCAGTGGCTGTCGAACTATGCAGCGCTTCACGCCCGGACGACCTTCCGGGACTGGCCCGAGCCGCAGCGCAAGCGCCACCTTCTGCGCCTCTGGCTGAGCCGCGACGCCGGGCGGCCAGTGGTTCCAGGGTTCGGCAAGAATGGCGTCGTCCAACACCGAGCAGCCCCTCGCGGTGGAGCCGAGGAGCACCCGGACGGGCATTTCGACATATTTTCCGTGGCGGTGCCGCGCCTGCTTTCCTGAGCGTACGGCACCTGTGGATTGGGAGATGGCGGCGTCGGTTCGGCACGGAACCGGCGCCGCCTACCCAAGGAGCGGGAGATGCCGATCGGGCTCCTGCAACAAGGCCAGGATGTCCCGTGTCCATTGCACGTCGGCGAAGTTCAGACGCAGGTTGAGCAGTGCGGCGTTGTGCTCGGCGTCGGTGGCGGCAGCGCAGGCATCCGCGACCACGATCACCTTGTGCCCGCGCATGTTGGCCTCTCGGGCGGTGGATTCGACGCAGACATTGGTGAGCGTGCCGACAAGGACGATGAGTTCGATCCCGCGCATGTGCAGAACCCGGGCAAGGGCGCCGGCAGGGCATGAGAAGGCACCGTAACGAAACTTGTCCAGGACCAGGTCGTCGCGTCCGCAGGCCATCGGTGGATATATTTCATGAGCAGCGGTACCGCTGCGCAGCGACGCCACTGCCCGGGCGACGAACGGGTCGGCGAGGTCGTACTGCCAGGCGGGCACGGCCAGGTGCGGTGCATCGCTCACAGTCTGGCGCGTCCAGATTACGCAGGCTCCGGCGTCGCGCATGGCGCGCACCAGGGTATTGATCGGCTCGACGATGGCGCGGGCGCTTTCCTTGCCGAACACACCTTCCTCGGCAACGAAAGCTGTTTGCATGTCGATCACCACAAGCGCCGTGCGCTCCGGGTCGATCGCGTCGAAACTATTGTACCCGCGCCCGCGCTCAACTGCCCAGTCGGGCAGTTCTATCCTGTGCATCAGGCTTCCTCGAAGGCGATCGAAAGCGAAAGCTTTTCCCAGTCCCTGATCTGCGCGGCGACGAAGGCGTGCTGATCGGTCGTATAGTGCAAGGCGTCTTCGCCCAGGAAAAGGTGCAGCGGCGGCTCGGGCGCATCCAGCGCTTCGAGGATCGCCGCCGCCGCGCGCCGGGGATCGCCTTTTTCCTTGCCGGCATTCTCGGTAAGGCTGCGCCGCGCGAAGTGGGCAACCTCGTCGTAGTCGGCAATGTCCGCGCCGGCGATGCGCAGGCCCGATGCGGCAAATTCGGTGCGCATGCCGCCCGGGGCGACATTGGTGACGCGAATGTTCTTCGGGGCGACTTCCTGCGCCAGCGTCTGGCCCAGGCATTCGAGCGCATACTTGCTCGCGCCGTAGATGGCCGTGCCTGCCCAGGGCGCATGGCCGCTGACCGATGTGATGTTGACCACATGCCCTGCGCGCCGGCCGCGCATGTGCGGCAGCATGGCCTGGATCATGCGCATGGCGCCGAAGACATTGATCTCGAACAGGTCGCGGGCTTCATCGATGGACACTTCCTCGATGGCGCCGATCAATCCATAGCCGGCGTTGTTCACGAGACGGTCGATCCCGCCAGTCAGCGCCTCGGCGCGGGCCACGGCTTCACGCACCGAAGCCTCGTCGCGCAGGTCGATGCACAGCAGGTGGGCGCGGTCCGGAGCGAAGCTGGTGAATTCAGCGTCCTCGGCCCTGCGGCTGGTGCCCACTACAGTGTCTCCGCGGGCAAGCGCCGCCCTGGCGAGTTCCCGGCCCAGACCGCCACCGATTCCCGTGATCAGCCAATTCGTCATCGTCGTCACCTTCCTGTTGCAGATGAGGAACCTAATGGCCCGCAGGAGTCGCGCTCTTTGCGCTGGCGACCGCAAATCTTGTGCCTGGGCGCACGCGGGCTCCTCGCGCTTGACCGGTGGCAGGTCCCATGCTGCACCTTCGCAGCACATGCAAAAAAGACGGGGCGCAGACTTGGCTGTTCACATCGTCGGTTCGATCAACATCGACATCATTACATCGCTCGAACGCCTGCCCATTCCGGGCGAGACGGTTCTGGCCGGGGCGACCGCGCGTCTGCCCGGGGGGAAGGGCGCGAACCAGGCCGTGGCGGCCGCCCGCATGGGTGCGGCCACGCGCATGATCGGGGCTGTGGGTGAAGGCGATGCCGGGCGCTGGATGAAAGACCGGCTGGCGGCGGAAGGCATCGATATTTCCGGTGTCGAAGTCGTTCCCGGCGAAGAGACCGGAACCGCCTATATCGCTGTGGATGCCGAGGGCGAGAACCAGATCATCGTCGTCTCGGGCGCCAATGCGAGGCTCAAGGCACCTGCGCCGGTGGAAGAAGGTGTCCTGCTTTCACAACTGGAAGTGCCGGTTGCCGCCCTGGCGCCGGTCTTCGCGCAGTCTCGGGCGGTCCGCATTCTCAACACGGCACCCGCCCTGCTCGAAGCGCGCTGTCTGTTCGATCTTGTCGATATTCTCGTCCTTAACGAGCATGAGCTGGGTGTCTACGTCCCGTCGACGGGAGAGCCGCCCTCGCACGAAGGAATCGTTGCGCGGGCCCGGGATTTGCTGGCGCGGGCAGATCAGGCGATCGTCGTTACGCTGGGGGCCAACGGCGCGCTTGCGATACGGCGGGATTCGTATCGCCACATTCCGGCCGTGCCGGTCATTTCCGTCGACACCATCGGCGCGGGCGACTGCTTCTGCGGCGCACTGGCGGCGCTGCTCGATGAAGGCAGGCGCCTCGAAGAAGCCTTGCCCATCGCCAGCGCGGCGGCGGCCCTGTGCACTCTCGGCCGCGGCGCGGTCCCTTCGATGCCTGCGCGCGGGGCGGTGTTCGACCTGCTTTCCGGTTCGGCAACAGAACATGCGCTGCCAATCAAGAACCCGGCGGCCGCTTCCCTAAGCTGATCCAACATCGACCAGACGCGGATCGGGAGTCCTTGAGTATGACACAGTTCGAGCCCACGCCCTTCGATATTCCGTCCGACAGCGGCGGCAAGGACCTCGGCATTTTCCTGCCGATCGCGAATGGCGGGTGGATCCTCTCTAAGAACAAGCCCGAACTCGATGGCTCCTATGCCTACAACCGCAACTGCGCCATCCTCGCCGAGGAGGCTGGGCTGGACTTCATCATGTCGATGTCGAAATTCCGCGGTTACGGCGGTGAGACGCATCACTGGAACAGCTCGCTCGATCCGGTCGTGCTAATGGCCGCGCTGGCGGAGGTGACAAGCAAGGTAAAGGTCTGGACCACGGTCCACACGATCCTGCAGAACCCGGCGGTCGTCGCCAAGATGATGGCCACGCTCGACCAGGTGTCGAAGGGCCGCAGCGGCCTCAACGTCGTCACCGGCTCCTACAAGGGGGAGTTCGCGCAGATGGGGGCATGGCCTGAAGGTGTCGACCATGACGGTCGCTACGATCTCGCCAAGGAATGGGTCACCGCGATCAAGCGCCTCTGGCGCGAGGACTCGGTGACGATGGACGGCAAGTATTTCCAGCTCGATGACTGCGAATCCTGGCCCAAGCCGGAAAGGCGGCCCTTTCTCGTCTGCGCCGGCTCTTCGAAAAAAGGCATGCATTTCACGTCCGAGGAGATGGACGCGATCTTCCTGAGCGGCGGCAATCCGGAAGAACTTGCCGAAGCGAGCCACGCGGCCAAGGCGGACGCAGCGGCGATGGGTCGGTATGTGCGCACCTATTCGATGATGACGGTCCTGCTAGCCGATACCGATGAGGAAGCCGAAGCGACCGCCAGGCATTATGCCGCGGGCTTCGATGAGGGCGCAATGCACGGCATGATGCGCGCTTACGGCTTCCTCGATGCCGAGATCGGCAAGGAAAACGCCTTCACCAAAAAGGCCCGCTCCAGTTTCATGTCCGCGCATGTCGCGGGTTCGTCGCAGACCGTGATCGACCGGCTGACCGAACTTTTCGAAGTGTCGCAGACCGATGGTCTCATGCTGATCTTCCCCGATTACATGACCGGCATTCCCAAATTCGGCCAGGAGGTGCTGCCCGTCCTGCGTGAGCGATTTCCCGGCAAGGTGAAGGTCGGGAGTCATGGCTGAAGTGCTCGACCTGCCGCATGTCGCTGCGGGGAATCTCGAGGTGATGCTGCCCCCGGCGAGCACGGCGCTCGTCGTGGTGGACATCCAGAAAGACTTTGCCGCAGCTGACGGACTGGCCGGCACGTTCGGGGTCGACCTGGAACCGATCGAAATGGTTATCGACCGGATCGAGGCCCTGATCGCTGCGGCGCGCAAGGCGGGTGTGACGGTCGCCTTCATGCGCGTGGTAACCCGGCCCGAGACCGATTCAACCGCTTTGAAGACCTTGATGGCCCGCCGGGGCAGTGCCGGAGGCGAGGCGATCTGCCGCGCCGATCACCCGGGCGCCGATTATTATCGGTTGTATCCCGAAGCCGGGGATATCGAGATCGAGAAATTGCTGTTCGACAGTTTCCACGGGACCGACTTTGACGACCAGCTCAAGGTGCGAGGGATCGAAACCCTGGTGATGACCGGCGTCACTACCGAATGCTGCGTCGATTCCACTGCACGGGGGGCATTTCATCGCGGTTACAACGTTTTCGTCGTTTCGGACGCCTGCGCCGCCTATGAGCCGGATCTGCACATCGCCTCGCTCAAGGTGATGCAGAAGAACCTGGCCTTGCTGACGACCTGCAGTGACCTGGTGGAGGCCTGGTCTTGAACCGCGGCGGCCAGCGCGGACAGGGGTTCGCGATAGGCTCGCCAGCCGGCGTCCTGGCCGCTTGCACCCTTGGAAATTCCGTCAGCGTCACACCTGCGGTCCATGCCGTCTTCGGCCTGTTCTTGGTGCCGCTGTCAGAGGAGTTCGGCTGGGCCCGCGCGAGCATATCCGGAGTGCTTGGGGTGCTCGCTCTGGTCGGCGCAGTGAGCTATCCGATGATCGGGCGTTATGTCGACCGGCACGGAGCGCGGCGCACGCTGCTTAGCGGGATCTTCGGGCTTGCGATCTCGATCGCGGCGCTGTCATTCACGGGCGGCAGTCTGGTCCGGTTCTATGCCACCTTCGCGGTCCTTGCCGTTTTCGGCGCTATGGCTGGTACGCCGATTTTCCAGAAAGTGATCGCCGACTGGTTCGAGCAGAACCGGGGCACGGCGCTGGGCGTAAGCGCTGGCGGCGGATGCGGGCTCGGTTCGGTAGTTCTTCCGGTCCTTGCCGCCGTGCTGGTTCAGGCCTGGGGCTGGCGCGCCGGATATCTGGGTATCAGCGGTTTCATGATGGTGATCGCCTTCCCGCTCCTATGGTTGCTGCTGCGCGATCGCAACGCGGGCGGGAATCTTGAGCAAGCGCCGGAGCGTGACGGACTGACGCTTGGCGAGGCGGCGCAGACGCCGTCGTTCTGGCTGGTCCTCATCGCTCTGGCGGCCGGGGCAGGCGGGACAACGGCCGTATTCAGCCATGTCGTCCCGATCCTGAGCGATCGCGGCTTCTCGGTTGCTACCGGGACCGCGGTCGTCAGCGTTTTCGCGCTCGTCACCTCGGGCTGGCAGATCGCCACTGGGCGCATCATGGATCGAATCCAGACCCCGCGGGTAGCGGTGCCGATGTACCTCATGGCGGTCGTCGGTCTTGTCATGCTCGAAACCGGGCAGGGGATGCCGCAGCTGATCTTGGGCGGGGCGTTGCTGGGGGTCGGGCTGGGCGGACAGTTTGGCGCCTTGCCCTACTTCATCGCCCGGTATTTCGGCGTGCGGCATTTCGGCTCTATCATTGGAGCGATGTATTCGGCGGTGATTGCGGCGCAGGGGACGACGCCGATCCTGCTCGATGCCGTTTACGATGCACAGCATTCCTATCGCATCGCGCTCATCGGGGTCGGCGGCGCGCTCGTCGCAGGCGCGCTGCTGCTCACCCTGCTGCCACGCTACATCCGCTCGGGGCAATCGACCGAGGGCCTGATGGTCGCGGGCCACTGATCATGCACGAAACCAGAATTTGGGGAGGCCGGTTTGGCTGACTATTGCGAGAACGAACTGGCCGCCGCAGGGGGCTTCGCCGATCCTGCCAGCGCGCCTTATGCGGTGAGCGAAGAAGAGCGCGCCGCGATCGCCGCTGCCATCGATGCGGACGAACTCGTCGAACTAGCCCTGACCCTCGGCAATATTCCCAGTCGCTCGCGCGAGGAACTGGCGGCAGCCGAATTCGTGCACGACTGGATGGCGCAGGAGGGCTTTCGCCCGCGCAAGGTCGGCGCAACGCCTGAGCGGCCGAACGTCATCGGTGAATACGGCGGCAACGGGCGCGGGGCGAACCTGCTGTTCACGGCGCATCTCGATACCGAGAGTCCCAGCGGAATGCGCGAACACGACAAGTTCCGCTACCGCGAGAGTACGCTGGCCGATCCGGAATGGACGAAGTGCTGGGTCGATGAGGAAGGGCGGCTGCGCGGTTATCCGATCTCCAACGATCGCGGGCCGATGTCCTGCTTCCTCATCGCCGCCAAGGCGCTGCGCAAGGCGGGTATCGGGCTGGCCGGGAAGACCTGGCTTACGGCCTGTCCGGGTGAGATCGGTCCTGAACCGATCGAGGAATTCACAGGCATCGACTGGAACGGAAAGGACATCGGCGCGCATTACCTGTTCCATCATGGCGGCGTGGCGCCCGACTATGCGATTGCCGCTGAAGGCACCGATTACGGCCTGACCTGGCAGGGCTGCGGCTATGCGCTGTTCCGGGTCCGCATATTCGGCCAGGGTGTGTTCTCGCCGATTCTCGATGCGCCTGAGGATGCGCGGGCTCATCCCAACCCGATCTACCGCCTTGGCCCTGTAATCGATGCGCTTCATGCTTGGGGGCTGGACTTCGAACGCAGGAGCCGGTTGGAGACCGATAGCGGTGCCATCGCGCCCAAGGTCCAGATCGCGTCGGTGCGCGGCGGAATGCCAATCGACTTCGGGGCAGGCACCGAAGTCTGCGCGCTCTATATCGACGTCTCGCTCAACCCCAGGCAGAAGGCGGCGGACGCCTATCACGGCATCGTCGAGGCCATGCGCGGGGTCGCGGGCCAGGACTTCGATGTCGAGCCTGTTGTCGTGCGCCATGGTTTCGAGGCCCGCCCGGACGAAGTCGCTCCGCTTGTCGGTGCGGTCGATGCCGCCACCAGGCTGGCCCGCGGAGCGCCGCTGGAGCCCGCACATCCGGTCTATTCGAGCATGTGGCGCGATCACAATGTGTTCAACATGCACCGCGTTCCGGCAGTCACCACCGGCATGCCGCGCTGGCGGCCGACGCGCGATGACATGGCCTCCAGCGCGCTCGTTTATGCGCTGACGATGCTGGCGGTTTGCGGCCGTGGCGATGCGCCTGGACAGATTGCCGGGATATCCAGCGTGTACGGTAACGATACGCCTTTCTGACCGGGTGAAATGCCCCTTGCCGGTAGCCTAAACGCTGGATAAACCTTGCAGAAAGGTCGCCAGAGTTAAGAAGCGTTCATAGCCCGGGACAGGGTGCCACCAGCTTATCGGGTGGTCCTCGCTTTGCGCATAACAACGAACGTCTATCCCAAGGAACAGCGCCGTGACGCGTGGCGATTTGCGCTCAAGCGCCTGTCGCTCACGCTCGACGAGGTAGATGAGGCGACGCTCTATGGTGAGTTGATCCAATTCCGCTCCAGCACCAATATCGACTTCATTCGTGTCACCGGCACGCCGCAGTCCTGGTCGATCGACTTTCGCGAGCAGCCGCAGACCTACTGGCTGGCGATTATTCTCGACGGTAGTGCGACGATGCGCGACGCGCAGCAGGAAATCCGGCTCGGCGACGGCGAGATGATCTGTGGCAAAGGCGATTCACCGGTGCATCTGTCATTCGCGGGCGATAACCGCAGCCTGATCGTGCAGGTGCCGCACAGTGAGTTGTCAATGCGGTTGAAGACGCCAATCGGCGGCGCACCGCGCAAGATCGCGACGGATACCGGCACTGCGCGCGTCTTTGCCGGGATGCTTCGTTCGCTTGCGGACACGATCTCGGACATCACCACCGACCAGGCGCGGCCGATTGAACTGGCGTTCCCCGAATTCCTCGTCACCAGCCTGCTAGACAACGCGCCGGCAAAGGCATTGGGCGGCGCGGCAGGCATGCGTGCGGCACTGTTGGAACGCATTTTCCAGACGATCGAGATCCGCCTGTCCGACCCCGATCTCAATTACCAGCAGGTTGCCGCGGAGCACGGGATTTCGCCGCGCTATCTCCAGAAGTTGTTCGAATCGATCAGCGATTCCTTCGGCCATTACGTCAAGGTGCGGCGCCTTGAGCGCTGCCGCCTCGACTTGCGCAGCCCGCTTCATGTGCAGAAGTCGATTTCGGACATCCTGTTCGAATGGGGCTTCAACGATTCTGCTTCGTTCAGCCGGGCCTTTCGCGAACAGTACGGCATCTCGCCGCGCGAATATCGCAAGGCCCAGTCACAGGAGCAGGAGGCGGTAGAGCTGCTCCGGCGCGGCCGTCCGGCCCGCGGTGAACGCAGTGCGGCAAAGCAGGACAGTTCCGGCGAAGAAAAGCTGGTCGATGCTGCCGAGGAGCCGGACCCCCGACGCGAGCCCGACAAGGACGCGGACGGCGAGGAGGAGGGGGCGTCAGCTCCCGCTCTCGATGCCGCGCAGTTCCTGCCCGACGGCCAGCCGGTCCGCCATCACCATCTTCCGGCCTCGCCCGAAACAGTGCATTGGGGTTATCTCAGCAAGGACCTGAAGCCAGCGCTTCACGTCCGCTCGGGCGATTTCATCACTATCGAGACGTTGACCCATCACGCCAACGACGATCCCGAGCGCATGGTTCACGGCGATCCGGGCGCGGAAAGCGTCTACCACTGGGATGAGCACGGCAAGGCGGTTGACCGGCGCGGCGCAGGCCCGATGGATGCCAGCGCCTTCGGCCGCGGGCCGGGCGAGGGGTTCGGCGTTCACATCTGCACCGGTCCCATTGCGATCGAGGGCGCCATGCCGGGCGACCTCGTGGAAGTACGCATTCTCGATCTCAAGCCCCGTCCCAGCGGCAACCCGCGCTTTGCAGGCAAGTGTTTCGGCAGCAATGCCGCGACTTACTGGGGCTTCCACTACCAGGACCTGCTGACCGAGCCGAAGAAGCGCGAAGTCATCACGATCTACGAGGTCGAGGCGACCGGCGCGCGCACGCCCACGGCCCACGCCGTCTACCAGTATCGCTGGACTGAACAGGTCGATCCCTCCGGCATTGCCCATAGCCGCTATGACTATCCGGGCGTCCCTGTCGATCCCGCGACGATCGAGCGCAATTACGACGTCCTGCGAAATGTCGAGATCCCGATCCGCCCGCACTTCGGCGTGATCGCAGTCGCACCTGCCTATGGTGGACTGGTGGATTCGGTCCCTCCGGCTTCATTCGGCGGTAATCTCGATAACTGGCGCACCGGCCCGGGCGCGCGCGTCTTCCTGCCGGTACAGGTAGCCGGGGCATTGCTCTCGCTTGGCGATCCGCATGCTTCGCAAGGCGATAGCGAACTGTGCGGCACGGCTATCGAATGCTCGATGACCGGATTGATCCAGGTCGTCCACCACAAGGCCTCGGGCCTTATCGAGCAGTTGAAGGATGTCGATTACCCGCTGATCGAGACCGAGACCGAGTGGGTGGTCATGGGCTTCAGCCACCCAGATTACCTCAAGGAACTGGGCGAAGACGCGCAGAGCGAGGTGTACAAGCAGTCCTCGATCGATTCCGCGATGCGCGACGCATTCCGCAAGGCCCGCCGTTTCCTGATGACGGCCAAGCAGCTCAGCGAGGACGAGGCGATATCGCTGCTATCGGTAGGTGTCGATTTCGGTGTGAGCCAGGTGGTAAACGGAAACTTCGGCGTACATGCGGTGATCCGCAAGGCACTGTTCACCAGCTGAGGTCGCTCGTCACCCCGTCGGCATTGGCGACGGAGTGACGGAAGTGGATCAGAAGGGGCGGTCGCCTGCGACCGTAACGCGGAAGCCTGAGCGCACTTCCGGAAAGTAGTCCCACACCGCGAAATGCTGGGTACAGCGGTTATCCCAGAACGCGATCGAGTGAGGCTCCCACCGGAAGCGCACATGGAAGTTGGCGTTCTTGATGTGCTCGTACAGGAAGCCGAGCACCGCATCGCTTTCCTCCAGTGAAAGCCCGTTGATGCGCGTGGTGTAGGAGGAGTTCACGAAGAGCAGCTTGCGCCCTGTCACGGGATGGGTGCGGATGACCGGGTGGCTGTTGCATTCGTAGGTTTTCTGGATGTCCGGAAACAGCGCCTTGTAGACCGGGTTCGCATCGTGGACCGCGCTCAGCGGTTCGAGAAACGCCTTCATCGGTTCTGACAGGCCTTCGTAGGCGGCGTACATGCTGGCGAAAAGGGTATCGCCCCCGGTCTCGGGCAGGGTGTGCATGTAGAGGATCGAGCCCATCGGCGGTTCGGGATCGCACGAGAGGTCGGAATGCCACTTCTCGCCGGCGACGAACTTGCTGTTTTCGTCGGCATGGATGGCGACCACTTCGGGGTGATCGTCCAGCCCCTTCACGGCAGAATGCATGTGCAGCTTGCCGAAGGCGCGGCCGAAGGCCTTGTGCGCTTCGTGGTCGATCCGCTGGTCGCGGAAGAAGACGACCTGATGCTTCATCAGGGCATCGTGGATTTCCGCGAAGGCCTGGTTGCCCAGCGGTTCTCGCAAGTCGATGCCGAAGATCTCGGCGCCGATCCGCTTGGTCATCGGGCGCACCTCGATCATTTCATACCCCATCGTCCACTTTCCTTCGTCATCAGAAGCAACAGGCGTGTGCCGGACGGTTGGGAACGCCCGGCACACTCTCGGTAATCGGCATGTTCATTCGGGATCGATCACGGTGCCCTTCTCGGGGAAGATGCGCCGTTCGATGCGGCAGTGGATGCCCTGGGTGCCATCGACCACTTGGGTCACGCCGAAGTCTGCCGCGACGCTCATCAGCGAATAGCCGTCATGGCGCGAGAGGCCCTGATGCTCGGTGAGCAGGTGGAGCATATCCAGCGACGCGCCCTTCATGGCCTGGTCGAGATCCTCGCCGAAGCCGTGGACGATCCAGCAGTCCGGCGTCTCGAGCAGGGGCGAGGGGAACGAGAAGTCCTTGCGCAGGATGATCTGGAACAGGACGTCGAGCGATGCTTCGATGGCAGTGCCGCTTATCTCGCCGTCGCCCTGGCTGACGTGGGGATCGCCGATCGAGAACAGGCCGCCCTTGACCTGCACCGGGTAGTACATCGTCGAACCCGCGCCGATGCGCCAGTTGTCGATGTTTCCGCCGTGCAGGCCGGGCGGGATCGTGCTGACCGGATCGTTGACGGCGGGCGCGACGCCGGCAGTGCCAAGGTGCGGACGGGCAGGGAGGGTGATGCCGGGCAGGGCGGGCGAGCGGTCGCATTCCGGGCAATGGGTAATGCGACCGGGTTCGACGTACTTTTCCGCCACGTCATAGGCATAGAGAGCGCTGGCGGTATTGGCGTTGGGATCGATCTTGTAGATCGTCACGCGCTCGGTCTCGCCGAATTCCTCGTAGAGGTGGCCCCAGTTCGCCTGCAGGTTCGAGCCGTAGTTCATGCGCGGTTTCATCTGGAAATAGCGCACTTCCAGCATGTCGCCCGGCTCCGCGCCTTCGACGTAGATCGGGCCGGTCATGATGTGGCAGCCCGGTGCGCGGGTGCTGGGATCGATCTCGGTAAAGATCCGGCGGATATCGTCGTCGAACATCAGCTCGGGATCGTCGCCGGCATGGTGGGTGACGGCCTGCGCGGAGATCAGGTCGCCGCTCCTGACGGTCAGGGCGGGCTTGATTTCGGGAGAGAAGTAACCCCAGTGCACCGTCTCCGGCGTGGCCTTGAGATGGTGCAGGGCGCTGGGCGCGGCGGTCTGCTTGGCGAACTCGGGCTTCAGGTCGATCAGTGCCATCTAAACTCCTGTGACACAGGTGGAAACGGGAAAGGGGCGGCTCAGGCCTCGTCGATCAGGACGCTCGTCATGCTGAGCGACTTGTGCTGGATGAAATGCGGGTCGAACCGGGCGTTTTCGCCCTCGTGCCTGGCGCCCAGGACATAGAGCAGCGGCAGGAAGTGGTCCGAACTGGGCACCGACAGGCGCGCGGCCTCGCCAAGCGCCTCGTAATCGATGACGGTCCTGGGATCGTCGCCGGCAATGGCTTGGCACATCGCGGTGTTGAACTGCTCGGCCCAAGGGTATGGCGCGGCGGCGGGATTGGCCCAGTCCATCGCGGGCAGGTTGTGGACGATGTTGCCGGTGCCCATGATCAGCACGCCTTCATCGCGCAGGGGGCGCAGCATACGCCCCACCAGCCAGTGCTCCGCCGGGGTCTTGGCAATGTCCATGCCGAGTTGGATCACCGGCACATCGGCTTCGGGATAGGCGTGGACGAGGACCGACCAGGTGCCATGGTCGAGGCCCCAGTTGGCATCGAGGCCGACCGGCATGGGCGCCAGCAGTTCCTTGACGCGGGCGGCCAGCTCGGGATCGCCGGGGGCGGGGTACTGGACATCGAAAAGCGCCTGCGGGAAGGCTCCGAAGTCATGGATCGTGCGCGGCTGGGCCATTGCTGTCACGGCCGTGCCGCGGGTCTGCCAGTGCGCGGAAATGCACAGGATCGCCCTGGGCTTGCCGATCCGCGTGGCCATCTCGTTCCAGGTCTTCGTCACGTCGCTCTTTTCCAGGGCGATCATGGGGCTGCCATGTCCGAAGAAGACGATGGGGAGGCGGCTCATTGTCGTGTGCTCCGTTGAGTTCCCGCGGCGACCGACCCGATGGGCGCCGTAGATCTTTTGCTGTTGGGGGAAGGCTAGGCCGGGGCCGTGTTCCCGGTCTTGCGGCGCGGCGCACAAGAACTTGTCGCGCTGCCGCAGGACCGGGAAGGGGAGGGCCTTATTCGCAGGTATAGCCCTCCGGGATCTGCGGGTTTTCGCCGGCCTTCACCCAGAGCAGGATCTCGTTGCCCCAGGGGTCGGCGAAGCAGTGGTTGAACCCGTTGAATTCCTTCCAGTAGTGGTTGCGCCACAGGATCTTGGCGCCGAGCTTTTCCGCGGTGTCGAGGATGCGCTCCGGGGTGTCGTCATCGCTCACCAGTACCCAGATCCGCGCCTTGCGCCCTTCAGTCGAAAGCGTGCGCGGCTCCGCGCCGTCGGGATTGGGATTGGGGCGAGCGTTCCTGGCGTCGAATACGCCGAAGTGGAGATTGCCGATCTGGCTGTCCGACCCGTCCTTGTTCTTGAAGAAGCCGCCCGGGACCATGCGGTGATAGAGCCCGCCCATGCGCGCATCGTCTTCCCAACCGAAGACTTCGGCGTAGAATTTTCCGGCCTTGTCCGGATTGTCAGTGGCAAAGTCGAAGAAAATCAGGCTGTTGGTCATCGATAGCTCCCTTGTGCTGGGAACAAGGCCTAGTGTGGCGCGGGAACTTTGCTCGGCGCCACGCGCACAATTCCTTGATCTCGCGCGACGATTTTCGGCGCGGCGACGGCCCATGCAAAAAGGCGGCGCCCGACCGGAGTCGGACGCCGCAGCCGTCGGGAATGGACAGTGCAATAAGTGAGATCAGGCAGCGCCGGAGCGCTTGATCTCGGTAACCGGAGCCGAGGGGCCGCGACGGCGGTCCCACTCAGCCCAGTAGCGTTCGACGAGCCAGACGTTGAGAAGGCGTTGGGCCCCTTCCTGCCAGGAATAGCGGCCGCGCGGGGCGTGCTTGGATCGCAGCCCTTGCTGGACGAGTTCGTCGACGTGGAAGTCCTGCGCCACGATTTCCTCGACCGCCTGGTCGTTCATCTTCATTTTCAGGTCGAATAGCGGATCGTCCATTGCCTCGGGAACCATGAGCGTGCCGATCGTCAGCGCGTGCGATCCGGCCGAGCGCGGGTCCATGATGAGATAGAGGACAGTATCGTTGAGCACGACGAGCGAGAGGCTCGGCGGCAAGTTCACGAAAAGCAGCCGGTTCTGCTCTTCTTCGGTCAGCTTCGGGAAGACCGGGAAGACCGAGCGCTGGGTGGCGTTGAATGCGGCGTTCCTGTGAAGCGTTCCGTTGAGCCGGTAGTAGCCCGCCGAGTTCTCGGGAACTTCCGGAAAGCTGGCGAGGCCGCTGGGAATGAAGTCGTGCAGCGGGCCGGCATGCAGACGGCTGGCGTGATAGCCGTCGTTGTTGTTCTCCAGCATGACCTTCCAGTTCCACGGGAACACGGTCGGCTCCTCAGGGCGCGGGCCGCGCAGCGAGGCGAAGTCGTAATTGGCGACGACTGGCTCCAACGCGGCAAGGCGAGGGGTCAGCGGTTCTGCCTCGGGATCGAGGTTGATGAAGATGAAGCCGTGCCAGGTCTCGTGACGGATCTCGGGCAGGGCCGCGGCCTTCTTGTCGAAGTTGCAGGTCCTGCTCATGGCCGGCGCGCCGACGAGGGTGCCGTCGAGATCGTATGTCCAGTGATGGTAGGGGCAGACGAAGGCACGTGCGTTGCCTTGCCCTTCGGCAACCAGCATCGCGCGGTGCTGGCACACGGCCGACAGGGCCTTGATCGATCCGTCGCGGGTCTTCGATACGATGATCGGCTCGTCGGCGCGGGTCACCGTGAAGAAGTCGCCCGGCTCGCCGAGCCATTCCTCGCGGCCGACGCACAGCCATTCATGCTGGAAGATGGCGTCCATCTCGAAGTGGAAGAATTCCTCGCTCGTATAGCAGGCCGGCGGCAGGGTGTCGGCCTCGAGCGTGTCGAGCTTGGAACTCGCGAGACTGTCGAAAAACTGGTCGTTGAGGAGAGTCATTCTGGCCTGTTTCCGTTTTGGGCGAACCGGTGGAATGCGCCTCGTGCGCTTTCCGACGATATTGGGAGGTTAGCCGCTTCGCAGGGGGGCGGCTTTGCGCTGGGCGTAGTGATTTTTGGCATTGGGCCCCGCCACGCTCGGGCTCATTCGGCCGGAACGAGTTCTCCGACGCCGTCCGTCCCGCCTTGTGCCTCGTCGCCTTGCGGGCGCTGCTGCGGCGCACGCAGGAACAGCACGGCGACGGCGGTCGCGCCGACTAGAAGGATCGAGAAGACCAGCATGGCCGGGGCGTAGCTGCCGGTCAGGTCGGCGATGGTCCCTGCGCCGACCGGGCCCAGTACCGCGAGCGTGGTCGCCGTGGTTGCCATCGCGGTCATGTCGCCGGCGATGGCCGCACCGAAGTAGCGCAGGATCAGCACATGGGCGGAGAGCCAGGTCATGCCCCAGCCGGTGCCGAACAGCGCGGCGGCTCCACAAGCAACGAGGACATGGGGCGAGGACCACAGTACCGCCATGGCCGCGGCCTGGAGGATGAGCCCGGCGATCAGGATGCGGCGCGGGTCATAACGTTCGCACACGGCGCCTGTCACGCCCTTGGCCCCGGTTCCGGCAAAGGCCAGCAGGCTCATGGCGATTGCGCCGGGTGCGGCGCCGTCGCCGAGGGTGGCGATGTGGGCGACAAGGATCGAATGGGTCGAAGTAACGACCAGTTGCACGACCGTCATGATCACCGCAAGGGTCACGAAGGTCGGGTTGAACAGGGCCTCGCGTACAGTCCAGTTCCGGGGTTGGGCGGCGGCGCCATCGCGCTTGTCGCCCGGGCCTTTGACCTGTTCGACGCTTTCGACCTTCACCGCGTCGCGCACGCATATCAGGCAGACGAGGCCGACCAGTGCCGCGCAGATGGCCATGACCATCCAGTGCAGGCGCCAGTCGCCGGTCAGGCCGACGATGGTGCCGACGATCAGCGGACCGGCGATGCCACCCGACGATCCGATCATGAAGTAGAAGCCGATCATCCGCGCCGAGGTGCGCGGGAACCACGTCGCCAGCAGGTACACCGCGGGCGAAGGCGCGGCGAGGGTGAAGCCGATGCCCATGAGCGAGGTGGCGATGAAGAAGTAGGTCAGGTCGCTGATCATCGAGGCGATCAGGAAACCGGCGGCAAGCACCAGGCAGCCCAGGAACATGGTCATGCGCGTGCCGACCGTCTTCATCATCACTGGCGGCAGGGGACTGGCGATCCCGCAGGCCAGGCCCAGCAGAGAGAAGCTGAGGCCTGCCGCGGCCTTGGACCAGCCCAGTTCTGCAACCATGGTGTAAAGGACGTATCCCAGCGACGTGAAGGTCGTTGCCGTGACGAAGAAGAAGGCAAGCGAAGCGGCAAACATGACCTGTACGTTACGCGGCATGGGGGCTCCTGCAGGCATTGCGATCCGGAAACCTTTTCCGGGATTCGACAGGCTCGAAGCTCTCACGGTGCCGCCGTACACTCTTGATGGTGCGCGCCTGAAGACTTGATCGTCCGGTGAAGAGGTGCCGAGACGAAGCGGGGCGCGCCGGCCTTTCGGTCGACGCGCCCCGGCGCTGGAGGTGAGGGCTTCCAGTCAGATCAGAAGCGATACCCGAATGAGAGGATCACCTGCCGTGGCGGGATGTAGGTGTCGAACACCTGCGCGCTGCCATAGGGATCGGAGAAGCGCGAGTTCACGCCGTCCTCGTCGAACAGGTTGATCACGCGCAGGGTGATGTCGGTGTTGGTCCCCTCCGGCTCGTACTTCGCCATCAGGTTGACCTGCGTGTAGGACGGGGTGAGGTCGACGGCGCCGTCGTTGAACAGGCGGTACTGGTACTTGCCGCGATAGATCAACTGCGCGCGGGTGGTGAGTTCTCCGGGGCCGACCTCAGCATTGTAGGTTGCGGCAATGGTGCCCTGCCAGCGCGGCAGTTTGGGAATGCGGTTGCCCTTGATGTCGGCGCGCGCGGCATCGCGGGCAAGGACCGCGTTGTAGAAGTTGGTCCAGAACAGGTAGTCAGGATAGCCCGCCGCGTTCTGCGCATCGGTCGCCGCGGTGGGATCGAGCGCTGCGTAGTGCGAGGTGAACTTGCCCTCCAGCCAGGACAGCGAAGCGTCGAAGCGCAGACCGTCGGTCGGCACGTAGGTGCTTTCCAGTTCCAGGCCATAGACCCGCGCCTTGGGCGCATTGCTGATGCCCTCGCCGTAGAGGATCGGATCTTCCTCGAGGAACTGCATGTTCTTGTACTGGTAGAGGAAGGCTGAAGCGTTGATCTGCAGCGTGTCGTCCATGAAGCGGTTCTTGGTGCCGGCCTCGAAGGAGTCCACGGTCTCCTGCTTGTAGGTCGGCAGGACCGAGAAGCTGCCGCCCGAAGCCGAAGCCGAGTTGATGCCCCCCGGCTTGAAGCCGCGGGTCCAGCTTGCATAAACCATGTTTTCCGGGGTGATCTGGTAATCCAGCGCAACCTTGCCGGTCCAGGCATCGGCCTTGCGGCTGCCAGTGGATGCCGGCTGCATGTAGGCGCCTGAAGTCTGGTTGGACGTCCCGCCCGACAGGCTGTCATAGGCTCCCGAGGCCTTGTCGTGGTTGTAGCGCACGCCTGCCGTGAGCTTGAGCTGGCTCGTCACTTCGTAGGTGCCCTGCGCGAAGAAGGCATAAAGCTCGCGCTTGATCGACGATAGCTCGGCGTATGTGAGATTGCCGACCAGTGGATCGTCGAAGGCTGTATCGACCGGCAGCGCGGGCTGCAGGAAGTTGTCGTCGTAGCTGCGGTACTCGTTGATGTACTGGCTGTTCTTCGAGTGCAGGTAGACGCCGCCCAGGACCCAATTGAACGGACCGTTGCCGTTCGAGGTCATGTTGATTTCCTGGCTCCAGCTCTCGGTATCGGAAGCCCAGAGAGGAACGTGGTCGTAGCTGACGCCGGTGAAGCTGATCGGATTGTAGGTGTTGGCAAAAAAGAGCTCGGTATCGAGCCCGTCGGCATCCCATGCCTGCTCGGAATGCAGCTTCTGGTAGCCGGTGATCGACTTGATCGTGGCGAAGGGGGTCTCCCACTTGATCACGCCGGTATAAAGCTCGGTCTTCACCTCCGACCTGCCGGGATAGTCCTGCGTCAGGACGCGCGGATCGGTATCGGGATCGAGGATGTTCTTCTGTGCCGGGCCGTTGGTCTTGCTGTCGTACTGCACCGTGTTCAGCGTGATCGAGAAGTTCGGCGCGGGCGACCACTTGGCGCCGATGCGCCAGCCGGTCTCGTCCTGATCGTCGAGGTCGTACTTGTCGACGCCGGGGACCTTGGTCGCATAGGCGTAGCCGTCGTGCTTGGTGTACTGGATCGCGCCGCGGATCGCGAGCGTGTCGCTCAGCGGTACGTTGAGCGCGCCGGAGCCTTCCATGTACTTGTAGTTGCCGATCCCGGCGCTGACGTTGCCGGACAGCGCATCGGTGCTCGGTTCGATCGAGACGACGTTGATCGTGCCGCCGGTCGAACCCTGGCCGAACAGGGTCCCCTGCGGGCCGCGCAGGACTTCGACCTGGGCAACGTCGATGAAGGCTGCGCTCGCGGCGATCGAGTTGAAAATGTAGACCCCGTCGATGTGGTAGGAGACGCCCGGCTGCGTGTTGGTGTTCTCCGGCGTTTCGGATCCGATGCCGCGGATGGTGATGATCCGTTCGCCGCCACCGCTGCGCGCAACCACGAGACCGGGCACCGACCCGTTGAGGCCGGTGATGTCGGTGATGTTTGCCGCCTTGAGCGTTTCGGAAGTGACAGCGCTGACCGAGAGCGGGGCCTCCTGAAGGCTCACCTCGCGGCGCTCGGCCGTGACGACGATGTCGGTGATGCCGGTTTCCCCCGGCGTCGGTGCCTGGGCTTCGGCCTCGGCGGCATGGGCACTATTCGATGCGAATGCGAGCATGGATACGCTGCAGGCCAGGGCATAGGCGATGTGAGATTTGGTGTTCATGAAAGCTCCCCGAAACATGACGACAGAACCCATTCCCGGTCTGCGGCTCGTCATTGTCTGGGTCGGCCGCTTGTCCTGAAATCTGGCGGTTCGGCGGCAACGGGTCTTGTGCACTTGCGAATAAGTACTTGACTGGAGCCCCCCCGGAGCCATGCGGCAAGAGGGGGAATATCCCTTTATTTCAGGTCGCGAACGAGGCTCTGGTACAGGGTCGGCGACCGGTTGCACCGCGCAAGAAGTGCGCGGATGGCGTCTCAGGTCAAAGCGCGGGCGTACCCAGCATCAAGACCGCACGGCCCGCGTCTGCCAAAGGCCAATGCATGTGAATGGATGGACATGCCCGGGAGGCCACATGACTGCGACCGCTTCGCCTACAACACTACGCAAGGCCACGCTGGGCCGCACGGGAATGGAGATCAGTCGCGTCGGCTTCGGGGCCTGGGCCATCGGCGGTCCGGACTGGGCAGTCGGATGGGGGGCGCAGGACGATGCGGATTCGGTGCGGGCGATCCGTCATGCGGCCGAGCGCGGGGTAAACTGGATCGATACTGCGGCGATATACGGTCTCGGTCATTCCGAGGAAGTGGTCGCTCGCGCGCTTGCCGAAATCCCGCAGGCCGAGCGGCCTTATGTCTTCACCAAGTGCGGGCAGGTCTGGGATCCGGCGGACCGCAAGAGCAAGCTGCGCGTCGGTCGCAAGGATTCCATCCGCCGTGAATGCGAGGATTCGCTGCGCCGACTTCGGGTCGATGTCATCGACCTGTTGCAGATGCACTGGCCCGCGGAAGACGGCAGCGAGCTGGATGAATACTGGCAGGCTTTGCTGGACCTGAAAGCCGAGGGCAAGGTGCGGGCCGTCGGCCTTTCGAACCATGATGCCGTCCAACTCGAGCAAGCCGAAGCGCTTGGCCATGTCGACACCCTCCAGCCGCCGCTGTCGGCGATCAAGCGCGGTGCGCTGGCGCGGGAACTGCCATGGTGCCTGGCCCGCGATACCGGGGTGATCGTTTATAGTCCGATGCAGTCGGGGCTTCTTTCCGGCGGCTTTTCTGCCGAGCGGGTGGCCGGACTGCCCTCGGACGACTGGCGTTCGAGCCACCCGGACTTCACAGGCGATGCCCTGGCGCGCAATCTTGCCGTGGCCGAGGCGATGAAGCCGGTGGCCGAGCGCCACGGAGTTTCGCAGGCGGCAGTCGCGGTGGCCTGGGCGCTGGCAATGCCGGGCGTGACCGGGGCCATAGTCGGCGCGCGCAGTCCGGCGCAGGTCGATGGCTGGGTCGCAGCTGCCGGGCTCGAACTCGACGCGACGGATCTGGGGCAGATCGCGCAGGCCATCCGCAGCGCCGGAGCGGGCGAGGGACCGGTATTCGGTTGAGTGCGGCCGGTGGAGACAGTTTCAAGCAAAAGTAGCGTCGCCTGGCTCGGTTTCCCGTGCTAGGCGGCCGCGCCGGACAGGATACCCGATGAACCGATTGCTCGCCCGCTTCAATATCGACCCCTACCTGCTGCTGCTGGTCTCGACCGTTGCGTTTGCCTCGGTCCTGCCGGCGCGCGGGGTCTTTGCCGACATTGCCGGAGGAGTTGCCGACGCGGGCATTGCGCTGCTGTTCTTCCTGCACGGGGCCAAGCTCTCGCGCGAGGCGATCGTGGACGGCGCGCGGGCCTGGAAGCTGCATGTCTCGGTGGCATCGCTCACCTTCGTCCTGTTCCCGCTGATCGGGCTGGCGGTTTCTGCGATTCCCGGTCTGGACCCGGCATTGGCTACCGGCGTGTTGTTCCTCACACTGCTGCCTTCCACAGTGCAGTCATCTATCGCCTTTACCGCGATTGCCGGGGGCAATGTTGCCGCTGCGGTGTGCAGTGCCTCCTTCTCCAACCTTGCCGGCATCTTCGTGACGCCCTTGCTGACTGCGGTGCTGATCACCGGGAAGCAGGGCGGTTTCTCGAGCGATCCGGTGATCACGATTTCCGTGCAACTGCTGCTGCCGTTCCTTGCCGGCCATTTCCTGCGCCCCTGGATCGGCGAGTTCGTGGCGCGGCACAAGAAAGTGCTGGGCTACACCGATCGCGGCTCGATCCTGCTGGTCGTCTACACCGCTTTCGGGGCTGCCGTCATCGACGGGCTGTGGAGCCGCGTGACCATCGGCGAACTGGCGCTGATCGCGGGAATATCGATTGCCATCCTCGCCCTCGTCTTGCTGGCGGCGAACATGCTCGGTCGGGCGATGCGCTTTTCGCGAGAGGACCTGATCGTCCTGGTCTTCTGCGGTTCGAAGAAGAGTCTTGCGACCGGCGTTCCCCTGGCGGGCGTGCTGTTCACACAGGCGCAAGTGGGCGCGATCATCCTGCCGCTGATGTTCTTTCACCAGATCCAGCTGATGGTCTGCGCCATTCTCGCGCGTCGCTATGCCGCGCAGGCCACCCGCGAGGCGATGGCCTAATCGAGCATTGCCGCCAGTGCGGGGGTGAGTATCTCGGTCTCGGCCACGATGCGCGCTGCGATGCCGTGCTGCCTTGCGAAGTCCTCGGCGGCCTCACCCATCACCATCAGCGCCGTCGCGAGCGCGTCGGCGCGCATCGCGGTCTCGGCCAGCACCGTCACACTTTGGGCGCCATTGCGCAGCGGCGCGCCGGTAGCCGGGTCGATGGTATGGCCAAGCCGCATGCCGTCCACTTGATGGAACCGGCGCGTGTGGCCGCTGGTCGCGACCGCGCAGCCGCTCAGCGCAATGCGCAAGGGCGTGAGCCCCTCGCCGCCAGTCTCCTCGAGATCCACCCACCATGGCTGGAAATCGGGCTTCAGGCCCTGCGCGCGCAATTCGCCGCCGACTTCGACGAGGAAGGATGAGGCGCCGGCGGCGGTGACTGTTTCGGCGAGCCGGTCGACCCCGTAGCCCTTGGCGATGGCGCACAAGTCGAGGGCGATCCCTCCCGGTTGGCGCAGGCGTGCCGGATCGGGTGCGAAGTCCAGCCGCTTCCAGCCCTGGGGCGAGGCAAGGGTATCGAGCGCGTCGCAGGTTGGCGCTAGCGTGGCCGGGCTGGCGCCGAAGCCCCAGGCCTCGCTCGCCCCGCCGACCGTGGGATCGAAGGCCCCGCCCGTCAATTGTGCGATGTCGAGCGCTTCTGCCATGACCGCTGCGAATTCGGGCGGAAGCGGAAGCCATTCGCCCGCACCGGCGCGGTTGAAGCGGCTGAGATCGGAGTCCGGTTCCCACTGGCTCATCTGCGCGACGACGCGGTCCAGCGCGGACTGGCAATCGCGGCGCAACCTGCCGACTTCCAGGCTGGGTTCGGCCACGAGCCGCACCGACCATGTCGTGGCCATGGACCGTCCGCCGAACGAAACGACTTCTCCCACAGGCGGGGTCAGCAGCGCGTCAGGCCAGTCGACCGACGGAATGGCGATGCGGATTGCGGCTCTCCTTCAGGTCATGGGCAGCCGGATCAGGGCGCCATGACTTCCAGCGTCGTGACGTAGCCGAGGCCGCGCTCGGTCGCGCCGGGGACGCTGGTGTTCTTGTCCTTGGTCTCGGCCTCGAGCCAGTACATGCCCGGCTGCGGCCAGGCGAGCCTGACTTCACCCTTGGCGTCGCTGGTCGCCTTCACTTCGACCGGCTGGTTGGCATAGCGGCCGCCGCCGAGGATGGCGGTCAGTTCAATGCCGGCAGCAGGCTTGCCGTCGATCAGGAAGCGGAACACGCCTTCCTCGTTTGCGACGAGATCGTTGGGGTGGGTTACGGGAACCAATTCCAAGCCCTTGCCGCTCGGCGTAAAAACGGTGTCGGTCGGTGCGCCGAGCGTCACGAAGAACTCGTTGCGCATCAGGTTTTCGCGGACTTCGACATCGGTTGCGCCGGCCGGGATCAGCTTCTCGATCTCGCTTGCCTGAGCGCCGCGCGGCAGGCGCTTCTGCTCGCCGTTCAGCTTGTAGCGGCCGAACACGCCGCTGCGCATGTTGCCGATCTTCCAGGTGCCTGGTTGGTCCAGGTGCAGATCGAAGGTGGAGCGGATCTTGCCGCTGGCCGCGTTCTCGATCGACCCGGCACTGCCGTCCGGCTTCTCGACCTTCACGCCGTCGGTGCCGAGCGGGAAGTGGTTGGGATAGAACAGGTCGTTCGAAACCGCTCCGTCCACTGTGATCCAGGCATCTTCGCCGGACAGGATCGTCTCGGAGGGGAGGAACCAGGCTCGGTGCGCCTGGGCCGATCCGGGCAGGACGACGGCCAGCGAGATGGCAAGGAAGGCGGCGCGGGCGCCAAGACGGCTGCGCATTTTCATGAGGTCAGTCCTTTCAGGGCTTGATGGTGGCGGCAACGCTGCCGAGTTCGGTCTTGCCGCTGGCGCGGGCGGTCGATGCGCTCTTGCCGCCCAGCGAGACGGGCAGCTTGACGACTTCGCGGCCGCCGACTTCGCGCGCGGCCTCGACCACGAGCTGGTAATTCCCGGCGGGCAGGCCACGCAGGGCGGCGGCCGGGATCGAAAGCTTCTGCGGGCCGGGGGCACGCGTTGCGCCCGAGACGCCGTCAATCGATGCGCTGCGGCCCGCCTTGCGCCACCAAGTGCGCATTTCGTTGAGCCACTTCTTGCCTTCGCCGCCGCGCTTGTCCTTGTCGTACCAGACGGATAGCGTGCGCACCTTGCCGCCTTCGCCTTCCAGCCAGACGGCGACGTAGGGGCGGTGGTATTCGGCGACCGACATTCGCGGGATGGTGATGTCGACGGTCATCGTGTCGGCCATCGCCGGGCTGGCGATGGTGGCAGCGCCGGTCAGGGCGAAAAGCGAAGTCTTGCGCATGATGTCCTCAGTGAATGAAGAAAAGGGCGAGCAGGAAGGGCACCAGGAAGCCGAGGCCGGTGAGCGGCCAGGTCGCCGGGCGGTTTCGGCCATGGAGCCAGAGCAGCACGAAGCCGGTGCCGATGAAGACCATGGCCGACAGCACGAAGACGTCGATGAACATGCGCCATGCCTTGCCGGTGTCGCGGCCCTTGTGCAGGTCGTTGAGGTAGGAGATCCAGCCGCGGTCGGTGCTTTCCCAGGTGACGTTGCCGCTGGTGCGATCGATCGCGATCCAGGCATCGCCGCCGGGACGCGGCATGGCGAGATAGACCTCGTCCTCGCTCAGTTCGGCGGGAGCCTGCGAAACGGCCATGCCGGTCTGGCTGGACAGCGAGGTTCGCAGGTCGCCGGGAAGCGGGGCCTTGCCCTCGGTGGCGAGGCCGGAGAGGCTTTCGCGCATCTCGGCCGGGAGGTTTGCCGATCCCTCGACGACCTGCGGTTGGGAGCTGATGTCGGCGGCGTGGTTGAGGGTGAACCCGGTCAACACGAAGAGCATCAGGCCGACGAGCGAGATGGCCGAGCTGATCCAGTGCCAGGTGTGCAGGTGGCGCAGCCAGAAGCCGCGGGTCAGTTTCCTGCGCGGGCGGGCTGTGCAGCCCGATCGACCCGAGGGGGTGGCATTGGCGCCGACGCGCATGGTCGTGGTCGTATCGGGCAAGGCGGTCTCGTTCATGGATCAGTTCAGGTGGAAGCCGACGGGCACGAGCACCCAGGCGGCAACGGGCTTCCCGGCCTGCTTGGCCGGAACGAAGCGCCACTTGCGCACGGTCTGGATCGCGGCCTTGTCGAGCCGATCGAAGCCGCTGGACTCGTTGATCTCTATGTCACCGGCGCGGCCTTCGGGCGTGACCAGGACCTTGAGCATCACCGTGCCTTGCTCCCGCGCGCGGCGTGCGGCGTAGGGATAGGTGGGGCCGGGATTGTTGAGCTGGGCGGCGGAAAAATCGGGCGGGGTCACCGGGGCCGGTGGCGCGGGCGGGGCCTTGGGCGCTGGCGGCGCATCGACCTTGACGGCAACCGCGCTCTGCACCGGGGCCGCGTCGATCACCATCGGGGACTTCGACGGCAGCTCGATCATCGGCTTGACGACTGTCGGCTGCGCTTCCTGGACCAGCGGTTGCGGCTCGATCTCGGGTTGAGGCGCAGGCTCGAGCGGGGGTGCTGGCGGGGAGACGGCGAAGACCGTCAGGTGCTTTTGCGGCGCCTTCGCAACCTTGACCACGCCCATACCGAGCAGGACGGCAATGGCGAGGACATGGATCGCGGCGACGATCGCGAAGGCCCGATAGTTGAAGCCGCCCGGGGCATAGCGCGCACCGGATGGTTCAAGAACTCGGTCAATTTCAGGTTCCCGGGCGACCGGGGTGGGCGCGAATGGGACGATCCATGTCGTCTCGTCCTTCGGCGCGCGTTCCTTCGGGCGCGCCGCGCCCTTCGCCTGCCCGGATGCGATCGGGTCAAGGGTATCGGTAATGGATAGTTCCATGGTCGTCCTCAACATGCAATTTCGGGGGGCAGGGAAGGGGCGGAGTCAGGCTGGCCTCAGTAGCTCGCGCTGAGCGTGACGAGCGCCTGGCGTCCTGCGGAAGGCACCGCGAAGTGCGGGTTGCGCAGCTTCGTGACGTAGCGCTTGTCGGTCAGGTTGCGCAGGTTCAGTTTGACCGAGAAGTTCTCGTTGAAGCGGAAGCCGGCATTGGCATCGAAGCGCCAGTAGCCGTCCGCCTCGATGAGGTTCGCCGTGTCGGCATAGCGCTTGGAGGCGTGATAGGCGCCGCCGCCGATGCTGAACCGGTCGGTCACGTCGACAGTCGAGGTGAGCGCCACGTTGTGCTTGGGCGTGTTGGGCAGGGCGTTGCCGTTGTCCGCACTGCTGTCGCGCAACGAGCTGTCGGTGTAGCTATACCCGGCAAGCAGCGAGACCGGCCCGACGCGGCCCGACGCACCGACTTCGAAGCCCTTGATGCGCGCCTTGTTGGCGATGATCATCTGATCCCCGGTTTCCGGATTGAAGTCGCGAATGTTGCTGCGGTCGATCTGGAATGCGGCTGCCGTCAGGCTGAGTGCACCGCCGAGGAGATCGGCCTTGGCGCCCACTTCCCAGTTTTCCATGGTTTGCGGTTCGTAATTGGCGTTGGTGCCGCTCACGGCATTTGCGCCTTCGCCGACGTCCGCGCCCGGAGGCGTGGCCGAGTCCGCATAGGAGAAGTAGATGCTGGCATTCTCGACCGGCTTGAAGACGACGCCGCCCTGCCAGGTCCAGAAGTCGGTCTTCTTGTCGACCGAGTAAGGAACGCCGCGGCTCGAACCGCTCGCACGGATATTGAAGCTGGTCCAGCGTACGCCGCCGTTGACCAGCAGCTGCGGGATGATCGTGACCGTGTCGAAGGCGTAGAAGCTGTAGTCTTCGGCGCGGGTCAGGACACCGCTGTCCGGGTTGAGGGTGATCGTCCCGGTCCACGGATCCGAGGGGTTGGGATTGTCGAGCGTGGTGCAGTTGTAGTCCGCCAGTGAAGCGCAGGTGCTGTCGCCGGTATCGACCGAGTATGAGTAGCGGTCGGTGTCGGAAGCCGACATCTCGAAGCCCATCGCGATGCTGTGCTCAATGCCGCCGGTCTTGAACCGGCCTGCCAGGTTCAGGTTGTTGACGAGGCTCTGGTTGAGCGAATTGCGGCTCTTGACCCCGCGCCAGACGAGGCCGTTGGCGACGTTGCCCTTGCTGTCATCGGGGTTTGTGACGATGTAGTCGTTGCGCACGCGCGACCAGCGGGCGGTGTTCGACAGGACCCAGCCGCGGCCGAAGTCATGCTGGAACTGAAAGGTGACGGAGTCGACCTTGGTCTTCTGGAAGTCGCGGTCGGCCAGGCCGTAGAAGTTGTCGTAGTCGGTGTCGGCGGGCCGGCGCGATCCCTCGGGCAGCACGCCGTCGAGCTGGCCGCGCGAGGTGATCGGAATGCCGTAGTCCGGCATGTCGTCGGTTTCGTAGTGGTAGTACGAGAGCGTCGCGGTGGTCTCCGTGCCGATCCCCCAGGTGACGGAAGGAGCGATGCCCCAGCGCTTGTTGAAGACCGCGTCACGCCCGGCGACATCGGCATCGTGCCACATGCCGTTGATGCGCACGGCCAGCTTTTCGGCCAGCTTCTGGTTTACGTCGACGGCGACGCGCTTGAAGTCGTCGGTGCCTACGGTCACGTCAGCATTGGCGAAGTTGCCGTCGCGCGGCATCTTGGAGACGATGTTGATGGCGCCGCCGGCCGAGCCTCGGCCGCCGAACGCTCCCGTGGACCCCTTGAAGACCTCTATGCGCTCCACCGCGAATGTCTCGCGGGTCTGCGAGCCGACGTCGCGGGCGCCGTCGACGTAAGTGTCCGAGGTGGCGTCGACGCCGCGGATCAGTGGAATGTCGGCGCTGGCGACGCCGCCTTCGCCGGCGCCAAGCGTGATGCCGGGTACCGTGCGCAGGGCATCGGCGAAATCGAATGACGCGGTGTCCTTGAGCACGTCGGTGGTGATGACATTGACGGTACGCGGGGTGTCGATCAGCGGAGCCGTGGACTTGGGGCTCTGGACGCGATCGGCGCCGTAATCTTCTTCAATGGCGCTTTCTGTGACGGAGACGCCCTCGAGGCGGACCGGCTGGTCCTTGGCTTCCTGCGCCGAGACCTGAACCGGTGCTGTCGCAATGAAGCCAACGCAGCTCAGAGCGACGAAGCTGGCGGCCGCCTGGCCGCCAGTAATGCGGGTACGCGTCATAAAACTCCCCTGTTGAATCTCGACAGGGGCTATTGCGAGTCAGTCGCAACGAGTCAATGCTTAATGAGAATTATTTTCATTAACAATCAGGTGTCCGCCCAGCGGCGCAGCAGGTTGTGGTAGAGGTTGGTCAGCTCCAGAACGACCGGATCCTGCCCGCCGCGCTCGGCCGACAGCGTCTGGATCGAACAGTCGAGGCGATAGAGCTGTTCGCGCTCGCCGTGGTCGCGAACCATGCTCTGCAGCCAGAAGAAGCTGGAGATGCGCTCACCGCGCGTGACCGGCGTCACGCGGTGCAGGCTCGACGCGGGGTAGAGCACCATGTCTCCGGCGCGCAGCTTGACCCGCTGTTCGCCGTAGAGGTCCTGGATCACCAGTTCGCCGCCGTCGTAGTCCTCGGGCTCGGTCAGGAACAGGGTGCAGGACAAGTCGCTGCGAATGCGGAATTCTGTGCCCTGGACCTGCCGGATCGCATTGTCGACATGGGCGCCGAACGCCTGCCCGCCGCCGTAGCGGTTGAACAGGGGGGGAAGACCTTGAGCGGCAGGGCGGCCGCAACGAACCGCGGCGTGCGGCCAAGCGCGGCGGCGACCATCTCCCCGGCCTGACGCTCCTCGGCGCTGCCGCTGCGCAGTTGCAGGTTGTTCTTGGCCAGACGCGACTGGTGGCCGGACGTCTCGTTGCCGTCGACCCAATCTCCGCAATCGATCAGGGCGCGGCAGGCGGCAACGTCATCGGGGGACATCACTCCCTCAAGCTTGAGCAACATGCGTCTCTCTCCATGATTGAAGGCCGCGCACCTAGGTCAGGAGAGGGCCCCAAGACAACCGCGAAGACTCTCGCGGGTGATTTCCGGGCTGCAATTCAGGCGATGTCGCGCAGTGCCGCGGTTTCGCCGCGGGCCCGCTTTCGGGCGTAGAGTTTCTCGTCCGCTTCCTGCAGCAACAGGTCGAGTCGCTGGCCGCGGTCTGTGCTGACCACGGTTCCGATGCAGGTGCTGATCGAGACGCTGTGATCGCCGATTTCGAAAGGTTGCGCGATGTTTGCGCCGATCCGGCGGGCAAGCAGGTCAGCCTCGTCCGCGCGCTGCAGACCGAACTGGATGACGGCAAATTCGTCTCCGCCCAGACGCGCAACGATATCGCCGCTGCGGATCGCGCCGCGCAGGCGGCTGGCCACCGACGTTAGCAGGGCATCGCCGACCCCGTGGCCATAAGTATCGTTGACCGGCTTGAAGCCATCGAGATCGAGATAATGCACGGCGATCAATCCGTTGGGAGAGATAGTCGCGGCGTTTTCCTCGTAATATTCCTGAAGCGCCAGCCGGTTGGGCAGGGCGGTCAGCGTGTCGCGCCGGGCGAGCGAAACCGATGCCAGCCGTTTGGCGATCTCCGCGCGCGTCGTATCGTGGCGCATCAGCACTGTCTGCGAACCGGCGAAGAGGAACGCGAGGGTGATGACGGCAAGGCCGATGTGCACCGGGTCGGCGCGGATTGCGGAAATCAGGATCGTCGGCCCGATTGCCAGGCACATGCTGGGAACGGCGATGTTCGGACGCAGCCCGGTGCCTGTGGCAACGCCGGCGCAATAGCCGACGAGCAGGGCGATGATCATGGTATGGGCCTCGGTCAAAGGCATCCAGAAGACGTATGCGCCATAAAGCCCGAGCAGAGCCGCAAAGCCGATGTAGGGGACCGCGAAGACCAGTTCGAGCCGGCGCGCCCGGCGGCGGCCAAGGGCTGCCGTAAGCGCGGTGTTGCGATAGGCGAGCGTTACGAGGAACCGGGCCAGGCTTGCCAGCGTGCTCACCGTCCCGAGGACGATCAGGAGTGGATCCTCGCCCGGGGATTCCAGCCAGATGATGCCAAACGCGAGCATGAAGGCCAGCATCATGATCAGGGCGGGCGTGATGTTGGCGTAGAGGCTGCGGACGAGCTCAACATAA
The DNA here is from genome assembly GCF_000253255.1 of Novosphingobium sp. PP1Y. NCBI lineage: Bacteria > Pseudomonadati > Pseudomonadota > Alphaproteobacteria > Sphingomonadales > Sphingomonadaceae > Novosphingobium > Novosphingobium sp. PP1Y. Next base: position 1,182,889 of record NC_015580.1, read on the forward strand.
ACCCTGTCGTTGAGCGGCTCTGTCGAACTCAATGGCACGCCTGTTTCTCTCCCAGCTTGCCGGCTTGTGCCGGCAGCGCGACGCATTTATCCCTAATCTGAAAAGATTAGTTTTGTCATAAGCCGTTTTCAGTAGCTGCAACGAAGGCGGCGTGCGGCCGGCAATCGCTTGCATGGACGGGCTTGGACAGAAGGAAGCCCTGGCCCATCACGCAGCCCATTTCGCGCAGCATCGCCAACTGCTCCCGGGTTTCGATACCTTCGGCAATGATGTCGACCGAGAGGCTGCGTGCCATGGCAATGACGCCAGCCACGATCGAATGCGCATAGCGGTCCTGCGTGATGTCGCACACGAAACTGCGATCGATCTTCACCTTGTCGATCGGGAAGACCTTGAGATGGGTCAGCGAGGAAAATCCGGTCCCGAAATCGTCGAGAGCGATCGAGATCCCCGCGGCCTTGAGGCGTTCGAGCACGGCGCGCATCCGGTCCAGATCGTTTACCAGCAGCATCGTTTCCGTCACTTCCAGCGTGATGTGCTCTGTGGGAACGGCATGCGCGGCGAGGGTGGAGAGCAGCATATCGACATAGTCGCAGCCCAGCAGGTCTGCCTCGGTGGCGTTTATGCTGATGAAGCCCGGGATTCCGGCAGAGCGTGAAATCTCCGCGAAGTCGGCGGCGACGAGGTTCATCATCCGGGAGGCGACGAGTCTGGACAGTTCCGGATCGACAAGAGCGGGCAGGAGCTGTGCCGCCGTCAGTTCCTTGCCTGCTGCGTTGGTCAGTCGCAGCAGCGCTTCATAGCCTTCGGTGCGGCCGGTATGCAGGTCGACGATGGGCTGGTAGCGCGCAAAGATCCGCCCCTGTTCGAGCGCCGAACGGATTTCCAGCTCTATTGCCTTGCGCGCCTGCTTCCTTTGCTCGAACGACTGGTCGTAGAAATGGACGAGGCCCATCCCGGTGGTCTTGCCGAGGTGGAGCGCCTGGTTGGCGCGTCGCACCAGTTCCTTGCCCGAAATGTGCGGTTCGCTTTCCGCGACGCCGCAAGTGGCCCTCAGGTAGATCGTGCGGCGGGGTTGCTCGATCGGGACCGCGATGGCGTCGATCACCTTGCGGGCGAATTCACGGATCGCATTGACCGGCATGTCGCCCGGTATGGTGACGGCGAATTCGTCGCCTCCCCAGCGCGAGACGGAAAGCCGGTCCGTCGCCAGAGCGGCGATCCGCGCACTGACCTCGCGCAGAGCCTGATCGCCCACGGTGTGGCCGTAGATCTCGTTTGTATCCTTCAGTCCGTCGAGGTCGAACATGAGCAGGTGTGGCGGCCGATTGCCGGCGCCGTTCAACTGGACCGTGTCATCCAGGTGCGCGGCAAAGGCATTGCGATTGAGCAGCCCGGTCAGCTCGTCGATTTCGGCCGCGCGCTTCAGCGCAAGGTGCGTTTTGTATCGTTCGGTGACATCCATGAGGACACCGACGATGCGTCGGGCGCGTTCGCTTTCCTCATGCCTCTGGCCGACGATGTGTATGCGCTTCGACTTGCCGGTACGGGTGATGATGTCGGCCTCGAAGTCGATCTCGTTCGCACCGTCCACCATGGCCCGAATGGCATCGCGCACTATCGGCCTGTGCATTGGGACGATGTAGTCCATGGCGGTCTTGCTATCGATGGGCTGATCGATGGGGTGTCCATGGATCGTGTGAATGCTCTCGGACCAGGAGAGCCGGGCGGACTCGATGTCGTACTCCCAGGCCCCGATCCGGGCGATCCGTTCCATCTGGCTGAAGGTCATGTTGACCTGCTCTAGCCTCGTCTTCTCCGCTGCCAGGTTGCGATGCATGCGATCCAGCTCGAGCGTGAGGGCATGGGCCGCGACAAGCTGTTCGACCAGTGTCGATAGATTTCCCATCAGGTCGAGGTGCGAAGTGTCGAACTTGTCCGCGGCCGGGTCAGCTGCGCACACCGTGCCGAGGATATGGCCGTCGGGGGCGCGCACCGGATAACCGATGTAGGAGCGGATCTGCGGGCCCTCGTGCGCAAGCAGGCTATCGGCGAGACGCGTGTCGCTGTGAGCGTCCCGAACCAGGAAAGGTTCGCCAAAGGCAACCGGATAATTGCAGAACGCCATCTCGCGCGGCGTTTCCCGGACATCGATCCCTCGAGAGGCAAGAAACCACTGCCGTTGCTCATCCATCAGCGAGATCATCGCGATCGAGGAATCGAGCGTTCGGCTGATGACCTGCACGACATCGTCGAACGATGGGTGTCCGGGACCGTCGAGCAATTCGAGTTGCCTGAGCGCTGCGACCCGCTCTGCATCATTCGGTGGAATGGGGGGCATTATCTTCTGAAATTCCTTGAGCGCGGCGATCCGAATTACTTTTGTGCTCTGATTTTACGCTATTGAAAATATTTGGTTATTTTTTCGATAATGCATGTGAAAACGTCAATTGCGATGGGTTTTGGTCAAGTCCGGAGTTGTGCTGATTGCTTCGTTTCGCAGGAGAGTGCTTGCAGGGCAAGCGCAAGAGTGACCGTAGTGGCACTATTGCAACGCATTCTCGTGGCGGCTCCTTGCATCCGGACTCTTGTCCGGTGGGCTGCTTCGGCAGTATTCCGGGGATGTATTGCGTTAGTTGAATTTATGCCCCGTGCGTTCATGGCCGCGTCCATTGGATCGCTTTGCAAGGAATGCTGCACGCCGGGAAAGAGCTGCGGTAATATTCGTCATATATTTCCTTAAGTTGCAGTGGGTTCTGCAGCCCACTTGAGGAAATTGGGAAAGGCTGCTTTTGGCGCAGGGGTTGCGTATCCCCAGCGCCTCCCCCATTCGAGGCTTCAGGCATTGACGCAAGGGAAGAGGCAATACGTGTCGGGCGATCTCTATTCACGCTTTGCGCGCAGTTTCGGTGTGTTCGCGGACAGGATTCTGGTCGAAGACGGGCAGCGTTGCTGGACCTATCGCGAGGTTGAACAGGAGGCTGGACGACTGGCCGCGCGGCTGCAGGCGCTGGGCGTGGCGCCGGGCGAGCGGGTGTTGGTGCAGACCGACAAGAACGTCGAGACGCTGATCCTCTACATCGCCGCGATCCGGGCCGGGGCGATCTACCTGCCGCTCAACGTCGACTATACCGAAGCCGAGCTGACCTATTTTGCCAGCGATGCAACGCCTGTCCTGGCCGTCTGCCGCGATCGGAGTACCGGGCTTTTCGAGCGCATCGGCGGCGGCAAGATGCAGGTGACGACGCTCGAACGGCTCTTCGCCGACATGCCGCAAGAGGCGGCGGCGCCCGTGCCGCGCCAGAGCGACGACATCGCGGCGATCCTGTACACTTCGGGCACGACCGGCAAGCCCAAGGGAGCTATGCTGACCCAAGACAACCTAGCTTCGAACGGCGAAATGCTGATCGAATTCTGGCGTTTCACGCCTGACGACCGGCTCATTCACGCCTTGCCGATCTTCCATGTCCACGGCCTGTTCGTGGCGGTTCACTGTGTACTCTTCTCAGGCGCCTCGATGGTTTTCCTGCCGAAGTTCGAAAGCGGGCGGGTGATCGAGCTGATGGCGCATTCGACCGTGCTGATGGGGGTGCCCACGTTCTACATTCGTTTGCTTGCCGATCCTGCATTCACGCGCGAGGCGGCGTCGAACATGCGCCTGTTCATCTCCGGCTCGGCCCCGCTCTCTGTCGACATCCATCGCGCATTCGAGGCACGCTGCGGCCACCGCGTCCTTGAGCGTTACGGGATGACCGAGACCGGGATGCTCACATCCAATCCCTATGACGGTGAGCGCCGCGCCGGCTTTGTCGGTCCGCCGCTTCCCGGCGTTTCGCTGCGCATTGCCGACTTCGAGACCGGCACGGTGCTGCCCCAGGGGGAAGTCGGTATCGTCGAAGTCCAGGGGCGCAATATCTTCAAGGGATATTGGCAAATGCCCGAGAAGACCGCGGCCGAGTTTCGGCCCGACGGCTGGTTCATTACCGGCGACATGGGGGTGATCGATGCCGAGGGCTACGTCCAGCTGGTCGGGCGCGAGAAAGACCTGATCATCTCCGGCGGCCTCAACGTCTACCCGGCCGAAGTGGAAGCCTTGCTGGACGACCGCGATGACGTGGCCGAAGCCGCCGTGATCGGCGTGCCCCATCCCGACTTCGGCGAGGCGGTCGTCGCCGTGGTCCAGCCCGCGGGAGCATTCGATCCCGATGCGGTGCGCGAGGACCTGCGCAAGGATCTGGCGGCGTTCAAGGTGCCGAAAACCATTCTGACCCTGGATGCGTTACCGCGCAACACGATGGGCAAGATCCAGAAAAAGCTCTTGCGCGAACAGTTCGCCGGGCTCTTCGCTTGAGCCGATTTTTGTTTTGCAGCGCAGGTGAATGGTCGATTCTGAAAGTCTTTCCGTGAGAAAAGGCGAGTGCTTGTGCTTGATCGTTATCTTGCCAAGTGCCTTTAGAATCTCAGTAATGCCGGTAGTCTACTGGATGTTTACTGGTTCGCTTCGACATGTCTGCAGGCCGCTTTAAAAGTTGATCAACCAGTTTCGGTCATGATGAGCGACCATGACCCGACCCATGTTGCCTCGCCGTTATATCCGTCGGCCCGTGTCCCTGCCCGTGCAGTGCCGGACGCAGGCGGGCATGCGCGACGAGGGCGAGATCTCCGACATTTCGGTCGAAGGATGTTGCATCCGGCCGCGCAGCCTGTTCTTCCGCGTCGGCACGCGTGTCATTATCCGGCCCGAGGGCATGGAAGCGCTGACCGGCGTCGTGCGCTGGAACAAGAACGATGTGGCCGGGATCGAGTTCGATCGGCCGATCTACGCTCCCGTTGTCGATCACCTCGCGCAGAGGCACGCCATCGAGCCTTGAGCGAAGGCAGGCTAGGGCACGTGCCTGCCTGCCGGGATGACTGGTAAGTCAGCTGCGCCTGACGCTTGAGAGGGGTTCGCCGAGGACCGGATAGCCCGCATCTTCAGGCAGCATCAGCCACTTCTCGCCATCGTGGTCGATGGTAATCCCATTGATGCGACGCACGGGATGGCGTGCAATGTCCTCCAGAACCTCGTCGTAGGAATTGAACTGTGCGAGCCTTTCGAGGTTGCGCCTGGTCGGGAAGATGATCTTGATCTCACCGCGGCCTGCCATGGCCAGGGTATCGGCGGCGCTGGTCCAGAACAGGCGCGTGTTCTCCGTCGCATCGACTTCGACATCGACCGAGCCGGTGCCGAGGTCGTGGATGAAGAAGCGCGTGTCGAAAGCGCGCTCCCAGATCGGGCACCAGTGGGCATAGAGCGTGAGACTGTCGGTGGCCAGTTCCCAGCCGAAATGATCGAGAACCGGTGCGAGCCTGCCGTCCTTGAGCAGCATGACCCGGGCAGCAGCGGCTTCCTTCGGGCTGACCGGAGTGCGCACGGCAATCATCAGCCCCGTCTCCTCCAGCGTTTCGCGAATTCCCGCGATCTTGGCCGCTGCCCTTTCGATTGGCACCTCGGGAAGCAAGGCCTTGGCGAGATCGCGGTCGGCAGGGTCGACCCGCCCGCCGGGAAAGACGGTCGCGTTACCAGCGAAGCGCATTTCTTTCGCCCGCTGCAGCATCAGCAGTTCAGGCGCGCCTCCGGTCCTCGACTGGCGGAAGATGACGACCGTCGCGGCGGGGATGACATTCGGGCCATCTGCGGGAATGGGCTCATCGGTCTGAGGGAATTCGAACATGGCCTTGCTGTCGCGCGACGGGGCGAAGCAGGCAAGGCATAAATGTGAGAGGCGCGCGCGCGGCACTGGAATGGTGTCGGGTGCCTTTACACTATCCTGCGGTGGCCTTTGGGCGAGCCGGACCGGAAACGCGGAAAACCGGCGAAAATCGAAATTGGCATGGTATATGCTTATAGGTCCGTACCCCCGAGTAGTCTCGAATAGAGACGGGGCCGACCAGTCTCCACGGCCCCGTCTCCCCGAGACACTTCCCGGCATCGACGATCTTGCACTGCGACAGGCCGAGAGGTTTGCGTCGCCGCCAATCCCTTGAGTGCAAGAGAAAACGCCCGGAAGTTTCCTTCCGAGCGTCCTGATCTTGCGATGCGGCGCGATACCCTGCGCAGGTCAGCCCTGCGTGGCGAGTCCGGAATCGATGAAGAGCTGGTGCAGTTCACCGGCCTCGTACATTTCCATCATGATGTCGCTGCCGCCGACGAATTCGCCCTTCACGTAGAGTTGGGGGATCGTCGGCCAATCCGAGTAGGCCTTGATTCCCTGGCGGATTTCCATGTCCTGCAGCACATCGACGCTCTCATAGGGAGCGCCGAGGTGTTCGAGGATCGCCACGGCACGGCTGGAAAAGCCGCACTGGGGGAATAGCGGCGTCCCTTTCATGAACAGGACGATGTCGTTCTTGTTTACAATCTCGCCGATGCGGGCGTTGACTTCGGACATGGTGAAGGCTGACCTTTTAATCTTCTACGCAAGCTCAGTTGGGAACGGCGGTCGTCAGTTGCAAGGCATGGAGTTCGCCGCCCATGCGACCGCCCAGTGCTTCGTAGACCATCTTGTGCTGCGCAACGCGCGGCTTGCCGGTGAATGCGGCGGAAACCACGTGCGCGGAATAATGGTCGCCGTCACCGGCAAGGTCCGTGATCGTCACTTGCGCATCGGGCAGCGAGGCCCGAATCAGGGTTTCGATCTGTTCTGCGGACATTGCCATGGTTGGGTTCCCTGAGTTTCCTGTGCCCTGCGCTTCTCAGACTTCGCCGAGAAAGGCGCGACGGGCCTCGACCTGCTTGGCTTCGAGTGCGGTGCGCACTTCGGCCTCGGTGGTTTCTACGCCGGCGGCGGTGATGTCGCCGAGCAGCTTGCGGATGACGTCTTCGTCGCCGGCTTCCTCGAAGTCGGCCTGGACGACGGCCTTGGCATAGGCTTCGGTTTCGGCCTGCGAAAGGCCCATGCGTTCTGCGGCCCATTCCCCGACAAGCCGGTTGCGGCGCGCCTGAATGCGGAACTGCGTATCGGCATCATGTGCGAACTTGGCTTCTTCTGCGCGTTCGCGGTCTTCAAAACTCGTCATATGACAACCTCGAGAATAATGCCCACGGGAATAGGGCCCCTGTTGCTTACCAGAAGCGGATAAGGCCCGGATTGACTTGGTTCAATCCAGATTCGCCGATTGCCCTTAATCCTTCGACTTGGCGAAGGCCTTTTCAGTCGACCGTCGCGATGGTGCGGGCAAGGAAAGGCATTTCCACTTTCGCGCGCGTTTCATGAGCCTTGATGGCCTCGCCCTGCGCCATGGTAAGCCCGACTTCGTCAAGACCCTCAAGCAGGCAATGCTTGCGGAACGGATCGATTTCGAAAGTGAAGCGGTCCTGAAACGGCGTGGTCACGGATTGCGCTTCGAGGTCGACGTCGATGGCATCGCTCTTCGCGACTTCCAGCAAGCGATCGACGGCATCCTGCGGCAGCGCCACGGTGAGAATGCCGTTCTTGAAAGCATTGCTGGAGAAGATGTCGGAGAAGCTGGGCGCGATCACGCAGGTCACGCCCATGTCGAGCAGGGCCCAGGCGGCGTGTTCGCGGCTGGAGCCGCAGCCGAAGTTGTCGCCGGCGATCAGGATCGGCGCCCCGGCATATTCCGGGTCGGTGAAGACGTTGCCCGGTTCCTGCTTGACCGCCTCGAAGGCACCCTGGCCAAGCCCTTCGCGGGTGATCGTCTTGAGCCAGGCGGCCGGGATGATCACGTCGGTGTCGACGTTCTTGCGGCCGAACGGAATGGCGCGGCCGGATACATGCGAAATGGATTCCATCAGTCGGTCTCGGGCGCGGTTTCGGGGTGGAGCGGTTTTTCCTCGTTGCGGGCCTTGCGGCGCTTCACGAAGAGCAGGGCGGCGGCGATGGCGGCAGAGCCAATGGCGGCGCCGGCGGCAATGGCGGCTTTGCTGGCCAGATTGCTTTCGGATTCCTCGGACATCTTCTTATCCTACCAGATCGCGCACGTCTGTCAGCTTGCCGGTGACGGCAGCCGCCGCGGCCATGGCCGGGCTCATCAGGTGGGTGCGGGCACCGGGGCCCTGGCGCCCGGTGAAATTGCGGTTGCTGGTCGAGGCGCAGCGCTCTCCGGCGGGAACCTTGTCCGGGTTCATCGCAAGGCAGGCCGAGCAGCCCGGTTCGCGCCATTCGAGACCGGCCTCGATGATGATCTTGTCGAGCCCTTCGGCCTCTGCCTGCTGTTTGACGAGGCCCGAGCCGGGGACGATGATCGCCCACTTGACGTTGTCGGCCTTGTGGCGGCCCTTGAGCACTTCGGCGGCAGCGCGGATGTCCTCGATGCGGCTGTTGGTGCATGAGCCGATGAAGACGTTCTGCACTTCGATGTCGGTCAGCTTCGTGCCGGGCGTCAGGCCCATGTATTCCAGGCTAACCTTGACTGCGCTTTGCTTCGAAGGGTCGGCGAAGTCTTCCGGTGCCGGAACGACGCCGCCGATCGCGGAGGTATCCTCGGGGCTGGTGCCCCAGGTCACGGTCGGCTGGATGTCTTCGGCGCGGACCGAGACGGTCTTGTCGAAAGTCGCGCCTTCGTCGGTGGCAAGGCTTTTCCACCAGGCGATGGCCTTGTCCCATTCCTCGCCCTTGGGCGCGTAGGGGCGTCCCTTGATGTAGGCGAAAGTGGTCTCATCGGGAGCGACCAGGCCGGCGCGCGCGCCCCCTTCGATCGACATGTTGCAGACCGTCAGGCGGCCCTCGATCGACATTTCCTCGAAGACGTTGCCGCGATACTCGATCACGTGGCCGGTGCCACCAGCGGTGCCAATGAGGCCGATGATGTGCAGGATCACGTCCTTGGGTGTGACGCCCGCGCCCAGCGTGCCCTCGACGCGCACTTCCATGGTCTTGGACTGCTTGAGCAGCAGGGTCTGCGTAGCGAGTACGTGTTCGACTTCGCTCGTGCCGATGCCGAATGCCAGTGCGCCCAGGCCGCCGTGGCAGGCGGTGTGGCTGTCGCCGCACACGATCGTCGCGCCGGGCAGCGAGAAGCCCTGTTCGGGGCCGACGACGTGGACGATGCCCTGTTCCGGGTCGGTCGAATCGATGTAGCGGATGCCGAACTCGGGCGCATTCTTCTGAAGCGCGGCGAGCTGCTGGGCGCTCTGCGGGTCGGCAATGGGCAGGACATTACCTGCAGCGTCCTTGCGCGCCGTAGTCGGCAGGTTGTGGTCGGGAACCGCGAGCGTAAGGTCTGGGCGGCGCACGGGGCGGCCTGCGGCGCGGAGGCTTTCGAAGGCCTGCGGGCTGGTCACCTCGTGGATGATGTGCCTGTCGATGTAGACGAGGCTGGTACCGTCGTCGCGCTGGTCGACGACGTGGGCGTCCCAGATCTTCTGGTAGAGTGTACGCGGTTTCGTGCTCATGATGAGGCGCGATTAGGCGCGCTCGCCCCGCAATTCAAGCGGAACGAGCGGACCTAATCGTAGAGCGGATGTTGGAGGCGGTGCCGGGTGCCCAGCGTCAGCCGCGGCGGTTGTCTCGGTCACGGCGCTCCATGCGCAGGGCGACGTGGACGCGATCGACCTTGCGCTGGAGGATCTGCATCTCCCGGGCCGAGATGCCGTTGCGGGCATAGCTGGCGTAGAGGCGCTGGATTTCGGCAGCGTCGCGGCGCAGGCCCTTGGCTTCGCGCTGGCTGATCGTCCGGCGGGCGGCTGCACGGTCAATGTCGCGGCGCAGGTCATTGATGTCGCTGCGGATCGATGCATTGCGGGCCGGGGTGTGGCGCGCCGCGTCATGACGGACATTGTCGTATCGGGCGGTTTCGTGGGCCGAGGCAGGGGCGATGGTGGCGATGCCCAGTGCGGCGACGAGGGCGGGGGCGACGATCTTGGTCAGGGTGCGCATGATGTCATTTCCTTCTTTGCATCTGTCCGGAAAGGGCGGGGCAACTCGGGGTTGCTGCTCGGCGTTCCGTGCATTCAGAAATATGACTGCGAAGATGAACGGCAGGAATATGACCCGTCGCAAATCCATGCGCATTTGTAAGAGAGTGTCGCAGGGCGCGATTGCAGTGCTATAGCGATCCGCATGTCCGCAGTTGTTGCCAGCCTGATCGTCCTTGCCACCGTGGCCGCGATGGAATTCGTCGCATGGTCGAGCCACAAGTACGTCATGCACGGGTTCGGCTGGGCCTGGCACCGCGATCATCACGAACCGCACGACAACCTGCTGGAGAAGAACGACCTCTTCGCGCTCGTCGGCGCGGGGATGAGCATTTCGATGTTCGCGCTCGGCTCTCCGCTTGTCCTCGGAGAGAGCGCCTGGGCGCCGGCTACGTGGATCGGCCTCGGCATCCTCGTCTATGGTGTGATCTACACCTTGATTCACGATGGCCTCGTCCACCAGCGCTATTTCCGCTGGGTGCCCAAGCGCGGCTATGCCAAGCGGCTGGTGCAGGCGCACAAGCTGCACCACGCAACGATCGGCAAGGAAGGCGGGGTGAGCTTCGGCTTCGTGGTCGCCCGCGATCCGGCAGTGCTCAAGCGCGAACTGCGCGAGCAGCGCCAGGCCGGCATCGCTGTCCTGCGCGAGGCGGTCGAGGACTGAGCCAGGCTTCCGGCCCTATTCGGGCCGCGTCCATATCCAGGGGCCCAGAATCGCCAGCACCGCGACCGGGATCAGGAACCAGGGCCAGCCGGTCAGCAGCCATGTGAAGGGTATCGAGGCGGTCATCGCGAGGATCGCGGAGACCTTGCCCTTGCGGCTGATCGCCCGGCGATCGCGCCAGGCGCGCAGGTGATGGCCGTGAATGGGGTGGTTGTGAAGCTTTTCCGCCCATTCGGGATGGCTCTTGGAAAAGCACCAGGCCGCCAGGAGGTAGAACACCACGGTCGGCATGATCGGCAGGAAGATGCCGATGGTCCCCAGCGCGACGAAGAAGATCCCCGCCGCCAGCCAGACCCCGCGTTTAACTTGCCGCATACCGGGCTGCTGTTTCGCGAATCAGGGTGATCATGTTGGGCACGCCCTGAGTGCGGTTGGACGACAGCTGGTTCTTCAGGTCGAAAGGTTCGAGCGCGGCGGCGATGTCGGTTGCAGCGACATCGGCGGCGGGCCTGTCCTGCACGGCAGAGATCACCAGCGCGACGATGCCCTTGGTGATGGCCGCGTTGCTGTCGGCCAGGAAGTGCAGTCTGCCGTCGTCCTGCGCCATCGGATAGACCCAGACGCTGGCCGAGCAGCCGCGCACCCTGGTCGCATCGGTCTTGAGCGCATCGGGCATGGCGTCCAGTTCGCGACCGAGTTCGATCAGCAGGCGATAGCGTTCGTCGCCATCGAGGAATTCGTACTCTTCGCGGATATCGTCGAGGCTGCGCATGCTAGGCCATTTAAGCGCCGAATGGGCAAGGGCAAGGGGATTCCTTGCCTCGCCAGCGTCTTGCTGTCAGTGGAGTCACTCAAGAGACGTACGGAGCCCCGCAACCTTGAACGCCACGCACAGCCACCCGTTCTACGCCATGCATGAGCACGGTTTCGTGCGCGTCGCTACCTCCACGCCGCACGTGCGCACGGCTGACGTCGCCTTCAATCGCGACGCGATTCTGGCCGAGGCGCGCCGCGCGCACGAGGCGCATGTCGATCTGCTGGTCTATCCCGAACTGTGCCTGTCCTCCTACGCGATCGACGACCTGCACCTGCAGCAGGCCATGATCGAGGCAGTCGAGGCGGCGATCGGCGAAATCGTCAAGGCAAGCGCGCAATTGACGCCTGTGCTTCTGATCGGCGCTGCGCTGCGCAAGAACGGCCGGCTCTACAACTGCGCTTTGGCAATCGCTCATGGCAAGCTTCTGGGCGCGGTTCCCAAGTCCTACCTGCCCAACTATCGCGAATTCTACGAAAAGCGCTGGTTCGCCAGCGGGAAGGACATTCGCGGTCAGTCGATCCGGGTCAACGGGCACGATGTGCCTTTCGGCACGGACCTCGTCTTTGCCTCCGAAGTTCTGCCGGGCTTCCGTTTCTTCGCCGAGATCTGCGAGGATTTCTGGGCCGCGACCCCGCCCAGTTCGCTTGGCGCGCTCGCCGGGGCGACGATCCTGTGCAACCTTTCGGCTTCCAACATCGTGATCGGCAAGTCGGACGAGCGGCACATGCTCTGCCGCTCGCAATCGGCCCGCGCGACCGCGGCCTATGTCTATTGCGCCGCCGGGCACGGCGAGAGCACGACCGACCTTGCCTGGGACGGGCAGGGCGTCATCTACGAACTGGGTGACCTGCTCGCCGAATCCGAGCGATTCTCGCTCGATCCCGAGCTGTGCATCGCCGACGTCGACTGCGACCGTATCCTCAACGACCGGATGCGCCTGCCGACCTTCAGCGATTCCGGCGAAGTGGCCGGGCGGCCCGACGAGACGTTCCGCACCGTGTCGTTCCGACACGCGCCCGCGGGGCGCGATATAGGCCTGATCCGGCAGGTGAGCCGCTTTCCCTTCGTTCCCGACCGCGCAGAGCGGCTCGATGCGGACTGCTACGAGGCGTTCAACATCCAGGTCGACGGCCTCATGCGCCGCATCGAATCGACCGGCGCGAAGTCGATGGTCATCGGCGTTTCGGGCGGTCTCGATTCGACCCATGCGCTGATCGTCGCCGCGCGCGCCTGCGACCGGCTGGGCCTGCCTCGCACATTCATCCGCGGTTACACGATGCCCGGCTTCGGCACGAGCGAGGGCACCAAGTCCAATGCCTGGAAGCTGATGAAGGCCCTGGGCATCACTGCCGACGAAATCGACATCATTCCCGCCTCGACCCGGATGCTGGAGGACATCGGCCATGCCTTCGCCGACGGTGAGCCGGTTTACGACGTGACGTTCGAGAACGTGCAGGCGGGCCTGCGCACCGATTATCTGTTCCGCCTGGCCAGCCAGAACAGCGGCTTTGTGATCGGGACCGGCGACCTGTCCGAACTGGCGCTGGGCTGGTGCACATATGGTGTGGGCGACCAGATGAGCCATTACGCGGTCAATTCCGGCGTGCCCAAGACGCTGATCCAGTACCTGATCCGCTGGTGTGCGACGACTGGCGACTTCGACAAGCCGACCGCGAAGATCCTGCTGGCGATCCTGGCTACCGAAATCTCTCCCGAACTGGTCCCGGCCGGGGCCGACGGCGCGATCCAGAGCACCGAGGCCAAGATCGGGCCATACGAACTCAACGATTTCTTCCTGCACCACGTGATGCGGTTCGGGCAGAAGCCTTCGAAAGTGGCGTTCCTTGCCTGGCATGCCTGGCATGACACGGCGGCGGGCACCTGGCCGGCCGGGTTTCCTGACGAGCGCAAGAATGCCTACGACCTGGAGACCATCCGCAGCTGGCTCGAGAAATTCCTGGGCCGCTTCTTCGCCTTCAGCCAGTTCAAGCGCTCGGCGATCCCCAACGGGCCCAAGGTGTCTTCTGGCGGGGCGCTGAGCCCGCGCGGGGACTGGCGTGCACCGTCCGATGCGAGCGCGGCAGTCTGGCTGGCGGAACTGGAAGCGCGGCTGCCCTGATCAGTCGCGCAGCGATTCGATCTCGCGCGAGAGATCGGAGCTGCGCCGATCGTCGGTGGCAATGCGTTCGAGCACCGAGATGCGTTTGCGCAGGGCTTCCACCTCGTGCTCGAGTTCTTCCTCGCGGGCGCTGTGGCCCGGCCCGCGACGGTCGCCCATGGCGCGGTATTTTTGCGAGCGCAGCCAGGTAATCGACGCGATGGCGAAGAGAACGACGACGGCAGTCCAAAAACTCATTGCGTGACAACCTCTTGTGCATCGCTGTCGCGCAAGGCCTCGATCTGCATGGCGATCGGGTTCTTGCTCTCGGCATCGGTGACAATTCTTTCCAGGACGCGCAGGCGCTGCTCCAGCTCGGCGCAATGCACCTCAAGCTGCTTTGCATGCTGCGTTTCCTTGCCGGCAAGGAGTTCCAGCTTCCGCTGCTGGAAGTCAAGCCGGCGCTTGTAGGCACCCGATGCGAGCGCGACCATGGCGATCAGTGCGCCCATGAGCGCGGCAAAGGCGATGACATCACCGAAACCCATCGTATTCTGCCCCTGTAACCCGGCCGCAAGCGGCTCTCAGTTGACGGATGTGTCCCTTTCGGACTTGCGCAGTGCGTCGCCGTCGCGCGTATCGCGCAGGGCCTCGATCTGCAGGGCGGTGTCGTAACCGCCATCGGTGATGATTCGCTCGAGTACCCGCACGCGTTCCTCGAGTTCGGCGTTGCTGGTTGCGTACTGAGCGGCCTTTTCGGCGGTCGCCTTAACCTGGAGCTCCGCCATCTTGCGCTGGTGCCGGGTCCAGATCGCTACGATCGGGATCGACAGCGCCACGATGGGGATGAGTTCCGCAAAGTTGAACATGAGAAGCGGTCCTTTCGTGAGGCCTGCGCTCAGCGCAGGCTCTCGATCTCGGCGGCGAGCCGCGAATTGCTGCTGGTGTAGTGGGCTTCCATGTCCGCCACGCGGCGGTCGATGTCGGAGATTTCCGAGCGCAGGCGCGTCGAGCGGCCCTGCCTGGAGCGGCGGCGCTCCATGCGGCGCAGCAGGCGTTCTTCCTCTTCCTCGCTGTAGAGGTAGTTGGGGCGCTTGTCGGCCAGCACCATGACCGCGATGTAGATCGGAATGGTAAGGTAGAAGCCGAAGAAAGTCAGCAGAACGGCGGCCAGACGGATCCAGAGCGCATCGACGCCCGTATAGTCGGCGATGCCGGCGCATACGCCTGCGAGCTTGGCATTCGACTTGTCGAGATAGAATTGTCCGCGTGACACTGGTGTTCCTTCCCTTGTTTGCGCGTGCCCCTGTTTGCGAATGGGCGTGCGCTGTCCCTGTTTCCCGGTCCTGGCCCATCGCGGGCGGAGCGCGCTTCCGGGAGCCTGGCGCGCGCCGCAATTATTCCGGTTGATCTTCGGCGCGCTTGCCCGATGCGTCGCTGGACTTCTCGGGGGCATGGCCCATGCTGCGCTTCATCTCGGTAAGCTCGGCCTCGATCTTGTCGCCATCGGCAAGCGCGGCGATTTCCTCGGCGAGCGTCGGCTGGCGCCTGTCGGCGAGGCCCAGCGCCTCGGCCCGACCTTCGGCATAATCGACGCGCCGCTCAAGCTGGTCGAAGCGTGCCATCGCCTCGTCCACGCGCTCGCTCGAAAGCAGGGTGCGCAGTTTGACCCTATTTTCGGCGCTCTGCAAGCGTGCGGCGATGGAGCTCTGGCGGCTGCGGGCCTCGCGAAGACGGCTCTGCAGCTTTTCGATATCTTCCTCGTAGGCGCGCAGCGCATCGTCCAGGACAAGGACTTCCTCGCGCAGCTGGGTCGCCATGTCCGCGGCCTTCTTGCGTTCGATCAGCGCGGCGCGGGCAAGGTCCTCACGGTTCTTGCTGAGGGCCAGCTGGGCCTTGTCCGCCCAGTCGTCCTGCAGCTTTTCCAGCTTGGCGACATGGCGGCGCAGTTCCTTCTGGTCGGCGATCGTGCGCGCGCTCGAAGTGCGGACCTCGACGAGGGTCTCCTCCATCTCGAGGATGATCAGCCGGATCATCTTGGCGGGATCTTCGGCCTTGTCGAGCATGTCGTTGAAGTTCGCGGCGATGATGTCGCGCGTGCGGGAGAAGATACCCATCCTGATGTTTCCTTTGATGTAGGTCGGGCCGAAGTTCTGGGTCTGGGCGTCGGTTGGGGCGCTGCCGAAGCGGGCCTCGCCGGTGCAGGAGTGCTTGACCGGATTCTGGAGGATTTCGATTTCCGCGTCGAGCCTGCTCATTGCAGCGGCACTCCGCAGACGGGCGAAGCGGCATAGGCCTTGGCCGGACCGACCTGGTCGGACAGGACCAGGATATTGAGAGTGCCCATGGCGAGGACGCTGGCGATGATCGCCCAGTCAAGCTTGCTGCGCACGGTGGGCCCTTCCGGCTGGCGGTCGGTGCGTTCGGTGCTTGCGATGCTGGTCGACATGACGTGAATTCCCTCAGTTTCCGGTCTTGCGTTCACTACGCCCCATCGAACGCAAAGGGCGTGCCAATTGCCCGAAATGGCGGAATTCCTGTGGTTCATCCGAAGATTGAAGGTCCACGGAAAAGATGAATTGCCAACTAATGGGAAATTTCGCTAATTATTGGTCATGGATCGCGATGTGCAGTTCATCGGCCAGTCGACGGCCTTCCTCGATGCGGTGGAGCGGGCCAGTCGGGCCGCCGCCGTCAGCCGGCCGGTTCTCGTCATCGGGGAGCGCGGGACCGGCAAGGAACTGATTGCCCAGCGACTTCATCGCCTGTCTCCCCGCTGGGACGAGGCGCTCGTGACCATGAACTGCGCGGCACTTCCCGAAACACTGATCGAGGCCGAGCTGTTCGGTCATGAAGCGGGCGCCTTCACGGGGGCGGTCAAGGCAAGGGTCGGGCGCTTCGAGGAAGCGGACCGCGGCACCCTCTTCCTCGATGAGCTGGGAACATTGTCAATGGCCGCGCAGGAACGGCTGCTGCGCGCGATCGAGTATGGCGAAATCGCCCGGATCGGATCTTCGCGGCCCTCTATGGTCGATGTGCGCATCGTGGCCGCCACCAATGCCGACCTTCCGCGCCTTGCCGAAGAAGGCAGGTTTCGCGCCGACCTGCTGGATCGGTTGAGTTTCGAAGTCATCAATCTTCCGCCGCTGCGGGCGAGGGAGGGGGATGTCTTCGAACTGGCGGACTATTATGGGAGACGCATGGCCGCCGAACTGGAGTGGCAGGGGTGGCCCGGCTTCAGCGCGGCCGCATGCGATGCGCTCGAAGGTCATGAGTGGCCGGGCAACGTTCGCGAGTTGCGCAATGTCGTGGAGCGGGCGGTCTATCGCTGGGGACTGGAAGACGAACCGATTGCCGAAATCGTGTTCGATCCCTTCGAAAGCCCATGGCATCGACCGGATTCGCTACAAGAGCCACGCGCCCGCATTCGGGTAGACGGGACGCCGTCTCAGGAGCGGGCCTTGTCGGCGCCGGAGCCGGAGCAGGTCGACGACTTGCGCGCGGCGGTCGACGCCTACGAAAACAGCCTGGTGCGCGCGGCGCTCGATCGGCACCGCTGGAACCAGCGTCGAGCGGCTGCTGCGCTGGGGCTTACTTATGATCAGATCAGGCACTGTATCCGCAAGCACCGAATCATGGCGACGGAATAACTGGCGCGCGACCTTGTCACGGGCGGGTCGCTTTGCCATGCAATTAACTGACAGCTTAGGATAAGGCCGGGGTCGTTTATGGCGTGCCGGTTTGTCGTGTAGGGTAGGCATACAATAGGCGGGCGAGTCGTATTCCGGTGTTCGACGAAGATGAAGCCAGGTCACTGCTGGACAGCCTGACGGCCAAGCAGGTCGAAGTGTTGGACCTGCTCGCGATGCACCGCACCACCAAGGAAATCGCGCGTGAGCTGAACATCGCGCCCAATACGGTCGACCAGCGCATTTCCGCGGTTCGTGACAAGTGGGGGACGACCAACCGCAAGGATACCACGCGGCGCTATGTCCAGCTTCTTGAGCTATGTGACAAAACCATATGTGATTTTTCACGTGTCGACGGTGAGCCCGGCGGCGGGGATGACGCTGATCAGGACTTGCCGGTCGATCCGGTCTTCGTCCTCTCCGATGCAAGGCCGATGGCGATGCATCGCGAGTGGTACGAGGACAAGGGACGGCGACCGGCGGGCCTGGAGGCTTTCGATGCGAAATTCGGCAGGGCGGGGCGGCTGGTGGCCATTCTCGTTCTGGCCATGATCATGGCGATGACGCTCGCGTCTTCGCTGGCCATTGCCGATGCCCTGGGCAGGCTGATCTGACGGTCGGCCCTGACGGGGCGAACCGGCCCGGTTGAGCACCGATTGCCTTCGAACCTGAATGAGCGCCGGGGGCGCCAGCGGAGATGAAGAGCATGACTCCTGAAATTGCTGGAATGCGGATTTCCCGCAGCATCAAGTCGGTGGAAACGGGCATGGACGAACTGCTCGCCAAGGCCGGAGAACTTCTTGCCGAAATCGCTCGGGGGCGTATCGCCACGACCGAAGATGCCTATGAAGGTCAGCGCCCGATGATGAGGGTCGCGAACATGCAGCGCAATCTGATGGAAGCGCGTTCGGAACTGGTTCGTGCGCACTCCGATCTGTCCAAGCTCGCGGAACGCATGGACATTCCTTACGAGTGCCCGGATAATCGCGGCGAGTTGCGCGACCTCGACCTGGAGCGCGCCGTCGCCTGAGGAATGAGGAGGGGCAGGTTTGGGAAGTGAACAATTGGCATTCTTCCTGTTGCTGCCCCTCTCCCTCATTCTGGCGACATGGAAGGGCGGGGCGCCGGAGCGTTACGGAGCACTGGTGATCGTCGCGATGGCCGTGATCCAGCGGATCGCCATCGTCTTCGTGCCCAGCCATTTCGTCAGCGTCGATCCGGCGGCACTCGTGACCGATTTCGTCGGTCTTACGGGTTTTGGAATACTGGCTGTTCAAGCCCGGAGAATTTGGCCGATATGGGCAGCGTCCCTACAACTCCTCAGCGTGAGCGCGCACTTCGCGCGGTGGGCGGACATCGGCGTGCCGCCGTTCGTCTACGCGCTGATGCGCGGCTCTCCGACCTTCGTGGCCCTGGCGGCCCTGCTGGTGGGGACGGTCCTGCACATGGTCAGATTGAAGCGGAATGGAGCCGATCCCTCATGGCAGAACTGGTCCCGGGGGCCTGCGTCGTCAGGCCGCTATCCGGAGCGACCCTCGAATCGCTGGTGAGCCAGATCGGCGGTTTGCGCCATGAAGTCGTGGTTGCGCTCCTGTTCGATGTTCGCGGCATACTGGTAACCTGTCTGTCCGGCAGTGAAGGGACAAGCGCATCGGTGCGCGGGCGCTATCGTCCGCTGCTCAAGCGCATCTTCGATGTTGACGCGACAGGGCTGGTCCTCGTCCACAACCATCCCTCCGGCGATCCGAGCCCGAGCGAGGCGGACATTGCTGCCACGCGCCAGCTAGCCGCGATCGCGCGAGCGGTGGAAGTCGAGTTTTTCGATCATCTCGTCATTGCCGGACGCATGGCCGTAAGCATGCGCAGGGCGGGATTGATGATCGGCCGTCCCGGCCGGTCCAAAACTTAGCCGACATCCCTGCCTATCGCGGGATACGAATCGTGCGCCGGGCAGGCGCGGGGTCTCGGGGCAAGAGCTGCATGGGGGAGTAGCGGCCTGTCGTTACCGGTGTGGTCAGCGTCCGGTACGGCAGGTCGCGCTTCGGGTTTCTCGGGTCTTCGCCCAGATTGCCGCCGCTTTCATCGGGCCTTGCGTTTTGAAGGCAATGCGCTTATCTGCGCCTCATCCCGACATTGGTGAAACAAGGTTCGGGCTGGCGCCGGAAGGGGCCGGCGCGGAACCGCGTTGCATCGATGTGCTACGGGTAAACCAGTGATTTAACGTGGAGTTTCGTTTGGTCGATATCGCGCGCCTTGTCGAAGTCATCGAACCTGAGGTCAAAGCCCTGGGATTCGATCTCGTGCGCGTGAAGCTGTTCGGCCGTTCGGAAGTCGGCGACGATGAGCATGCGCTGCAGATCATGGCCGAGAACCCGAAGACCGGGCAGCTCGTCCTCGACGACTGTGTGAAGCTTTCGCATCGCATCTCCGATCGCATGGACGCTCTTGAAGAGGCGGGTGAAGTCCTGATCGAAGAGGCCTACCGCCTCGAAGTCAGCTCGCCGGGTATCGATCGTCCGCTCACGCGTCCCAAGGATTACGTCAACTGGGCCGGTCACGAGGCGCGAATCAATCTGACCGCTCCCATCGAGGGCAATCGCAAGACGCTGAATGGCGAACTTGTCGGCCTCGACGGTGAAACGGTCGAATTCGAAGACAGGAAATCGGGCCGGGTAACTTTCCCGCTGTCCGACGTTCATTCCGCGCGGCTGGTCCTTACCGACAAGCTGATTGCTGCAACCCGCCCGCTGGATACGAGCGGCGCCGACGAGATTCTCGAGGAACAGGAAGACTAAGCCATGGCCAGTGCGATTTCCGCCAACCGCGCCGAGCTGCTTGCGATCGCGAACTCCGTCGCATCGGAGAAGATGATCGACAAGTCGATCGTCATCGAGGCGATGGAAGAAGCCATCCAGAAGTCGGCCCGCAACCGTTACGGTGCAGAGAACGACATTCGTGCGAAGCTCGATCCGCGTACCGGCGACCTGCGCCTGTGGCGCGTCGTCGAAGTGGTCGAGCACGTCGAAGACTATTTCAAGCAGGTCGATCTCAAGCAGGCCGAAAAGCTGCAGAAGGACGCCAAGATCGGTGACTTCATCGTCGATCCGCTGCCGCCGGTCGATCTCGGTCGCATCGATGCGCAGTCGGCCAAGCAGGTGATCTTCCAGAAGGTCCGCGATGCCGAACGCGACCGCCAGTACGAGGAATTCAAGGATCGTGCGGGTGAAGTCATCACCGGCGTGATCAAGTCGGTCGAATTCGGCCACGTGATCGTCAACCTCGGCCGCGCCGAAGGCGTCATCCGCCGCGACCAGCAGATCCCGCGCGAAGCGGCCCGCGTCGGCGAGCGCGTGCGCGCGCTGGTCCTGCGTGTCGAGCGCCAGAACCGCGGTCCGCAGATCTTCCTGTCTCGCGCACACCCCGAGTTCATGAAGAAGCTCTTCGCGCAGGAAGTGCCCGAGATCTACGACGGCATCATCGAGATCAAGGCGGCCGCCCGCGACCCGGGGTCGCGCGCCAAGATCGGCGTGATCAGCCACGATCACTCGATCGACCCGGTCGGCGCCTGCGTCGGCATGAAGGGCAGCCGCGTCCAGGCCGTCGTGCAGGAACTGCAGGGCGAGAAGATCGATATCATTCCCTGGAGCGAGGACACCGCGACTTTCGTCGTCAACGCGCTGCAGCCCGCGACCGTCAGCCGCGTCGTCATCGACGAAGAAGAAAGCCGCATCGAAGTCGTCGTGCCCGATGACCAGCTTTCGCTGGCGATCGGCCGCCGCGGCCAGAACGTGCGCCTCGCTTCGCAGCTCACCGGTTCGCAGATCGACATCATGACCGAGGCCGAGGCTTCGGAGAAGCGCCAGAAGGAATTCACCGAGCGCTCCAAGATGTTCGAGGACGAACTCGATGTCGACGAGACCCTCTCGCAGCTGCTGGTTGCCGAAGGCTTCACCGAGCTGGAAGAAGTCGCCTACATCGAACTGTCCGAGCTGGCCGCGATCGAGGGCTTCGACGAGGAACTTGCCGAAGAACTTCAGAGCCGCGCCCACGAAGCGCTCGAGCGCCGCGAGGAGGCCGCCCGCGAGGAACGCCGCGCGCTGGGCGTCGAGGATGCCGTGGCCGAGCTGCCGCACCTCACCGAAGCGATGCTGGTCACGCTCGGCAAGGGCGGGATCAAGACGCTCGACGACGTTGCCGACCTCGCCACCGACGAACTCATCGCCAAGAAGCGTTCCGAGCAGCGTCGCCGCGACGGCTCGGTCAACCGACGCGCCCGCGAAGAGGACAAGGGCGGTGTACTCGGCGAGTACGGCCTGACCGAAGAGCAGGGCAATGAAATCATCATGGCCGCTCGCGCCCACTGGTTCGACGACGAACCGGCGGACGAAGCGCCTGTAACCGAGGAGGCCGCCGATGCGGAATCCTCGCAATGAGCGCTTAAGCTCCGACATCGATAGTGCCAGCCCGGAAAGGACCTGCATCCTTTCCGGCGGGACGGCTGCGCGGGACGAACTCCTGCGCCTTGCGATCTCGCCCGACGGCCTCGTCCTTCCGGACGTCCACGCGCGTGCCCCCGGGCGCGGCGCGTGGATCGGCGTGTCGCGCGAGGCTCTTGAAAAAGCGGTCGCGAAGGGCAAACTTAAGGGAGCGTTGGCTCGCGCCTTCAAGGGTGCGCCACTGTCCGTTCCCGACGACCTGGCAGATCGGATCGAGCAGGCGCTGATTCGCGCGCTGACCGAAAGGCTGGGCCTTGAACTGAAATCGGGCAAGCTGCTCATGGGTTCGGACCGCATTGCGCAGAACGCGCGTGAGGGCCGGGTCGAGTGGCTTGGTCATTCCGCCGATGCGAGCCAGGACGGCTCGCGAAAGCTCGATCAGGCCTGGAGGGTCGGTAGCGAGGCGGAGGGAAGCGGCCTGCAAGGGACGCGCTTGCCACTGGACCGGGAGACACTGTCTGTGGCATTGGGCCGCGACAACGTCGTTCACCTGGCGCTGACCGATCGCGGCGCGGCTAATCGAGTCGCATCGCTGCTGCAGCGCCTCCTGCATTTCCAGGGGCAGGCCGCGTCCGAAGGGCACGCGGTCGGTATGGATGAAGATAACGGGCAGGCTGGCGCCGCGCCCGTCACGACGAATTGAGATTGAAGGGCACGACGAGAGATATGAGCGAGACCGACAACAAACCGACCCTGGGCCGCAAGCCGCTTGGGCTTAAGCGCTCGGTGGAAGCGGGTGAGGTCAAGCAGACCTTCAGCCACGGCCGCACCAACAAGGTGGTGGTCGAGGTCAAGCGCCGCAAGATCCTCGGAAAGCCGGGGGCGGGCGACGTCGTGGAAACCAAGGCCGAGGAAACTCCGGCGCCCGAAGCCAAGGCAGCGCCCCAGAAGCCTGCACCGGCTCCGGCGCCCGCGCCCAAGAAGCCGGCTGCTCCTGCGGGTGAGACCCGTCAGGAAATGCAGGCTCGCCTGCTGCGCGAGGCCGAGGAAGCCCGACTCACCGCGCTGGAGGAAGCCAATCGTCGCGAGCAGGAAGAAAAGCTGCGCGCCATCGAGGAAGAAAAGCGCCGCGCCGAGGAGAATCGCCGCGCCGAGGAAGAGGCCGCCAAGGCCAAGGAAGCCGAACAGGAAGTGGCCAAGGCCGCTCCTGAGCCGCAGCCCGAAGCCAAGGCTGAACCCGCAGCGGAAACTGCAGCAGAACCCGAGCAGGCCAAGGAAGCTGAGCAGGACGCGCCCGAGGCTGCTGCTGCTCCCACTCCCGCAGGCAAGACCAGGGAAGCCGGAGCCCCGGCGCCCGCGCCGCGCCGCTTCACTCCGGTCAAGCGCCCCGAACCTGCGGCCCGCAAGCCGGAGGGCGGCGCATCGGGTGGCGGTGCCGCCGGCGGCGGAGCCAGCAAGGGGCCGGCGGGCGCCAAGAAGGGCGCGCCCGCTCCGCGTGGTGGCGACCGCAAGGCTCCCGATCATCGTCGCCAGTCCGGCAAGCTGACCGTCAGCCGCGCGCTGAACGAGGACGAAGGTGCACGTGCACGTTCGCTCGCTGCACTCAAGCGCGCCCGCGAGAAGGAGCGTCGTGCGCACTTCTCGGGCCAGAGCCAGCAGCGTGAGAAGCAGGTTCGCGACGTCATCGTCCCCGAGGCGATCACCGTTCAGGAACTGGCCAACCGCATGGCCGAGAAGGGTGCCGACCTCGTGAAGGCGCTGTTCAACATGGGCATGATGGTCACTGTCAACCAGACGATCGACCAGGATACCGCAGAACTGCTCGTCACCGAGTTCGGCCACAACATCGAGCGCGTTTCGGAAAGCGATGTCGACATCGACACAACCGGCGACGTCGATGCCGATGAGACGCTGAAGGCGCGTCCTCCGGTCGTGGCGATCATGGGTCACGTCGACCACGGCAAGACCAGCCTGCTCGACGCCCTGCGCGGCACGGACGTGGTGCGCGGCGAAGCCGGCGGCATCACGCAGCACATCGGTGCCTACCAGATCAAGACCAAGAACGGGGCTCAGCTCACCGTGCTCGACACGCCGGGTCACGCGGCCTTCACCCAAATGCGCATGCGCGGTGCCAATGTCACCGACATCGTCATCCTGGTGGTAGCGGCCGATGACGGGATCATGCCGCAGACGATCGAGGCCATCAATCACACGAAGGCCGCGGGCGTTCCGATGATCGTGGCGATCAACAAGTGCGACAAGGAAGACGCCAACCCGCAGAAGGTGCGTGAGCGCCTGCTCGAGCACGAGATCATCGTCGAGCAAATGTCGGGTGACGTTCAGGACGTTGAAGTCTCGGCGAAGACCGGCAAGGGTCTCGACGAGCTGATCGAGAAGATCCTGCTCCAGGCCGAGTTCATGGAACTCAAGTCCAATCCGGACCGCGCCGCGGAAGCGACCGTCATCGAAGCCAAGCTCGACAAGGGCAAGGGCCCGGTCGCGACCGTCCTCGTCAACCGCGGCACGCTCAAGCGTGGCGACATCTTCGTGGTCGGCACCGAGAGCGGCCGTGTTCGCGCGATGAACGACGACAAGGGGCGCCAGGTCAAGGAAGCCGGACCGTCGATGCCGGTCGAGGTCCTCGGTCTCGGCGGCGTGCCGATGGCCGGCGATGTGCTGACCGTGGTCGAGAGCGAGCAGCGTGCCCGCGAAGTCTCGTCCTATCGTCAGGAGCAGGCGACCGCCAAGCGCACGGCGACGGCGCCGGCGAGCCTCGACACGATGTTCTCGGCGCTGGCCGCCAAGCAGAACGTCATCGAGTATCCGGTGGTCATCAAGGCGGACGTCCAGGGTTCGGTGGAAGCGATCAACAACGCGCTCCACAAGCTCTCGAACGACGAGATCAAGGTCCGCATCCTGCATTCGGGCGTGGGCGCGATCACCGAGAGCGACGTGACCCTGGCTTCGGCCTCGGGCGCGCCGATTGTCGGCTTCAACGTCCGTCCCAACGCCAAGGCGCGCGAACAGATCGAGAAGACCAAGACCGAGATGATGTACTACGATGTCATCTACGAACTCACCGAGGAAGTCGCCAAGCAGATGGCCGGCATCTGGGGTCCGGAAAAGGTCGAGACAGTCGTCGGTCGCGCCGAGGTCAAGCAGGTCTTCCCGGCCGGCAAGAAGGACAAGGCGGCCGGCCTGCTGGTCGTCGAAGGCGTCATCCGCAAGGGGCTCCATGCCCGTCTTACCCGCAACGACGTCATCGTTTCGGCAACGACCATCGCTTCGCTGCGTCGCTTCAAGGACGACGTCGACGAAGTGCGCACCGGCCTCGAGTGCGGCGTGGTTCTGGCTGATACCAACGACATCAAGCCGGGCGACCACCTCGAAGTCTTCGAGGTCAGCGAGCGCGAGCGCACGATCGGCTGAGGCCCTTCGCGCGTTCCCCGGTGCCGCGGTGCGGTACCGGTAGGATCGATGGATTGATGGGGTGGCGATCGCGAATCGCTGCCCCATTTCCCTTGTGAGGCAATCTCATGAGGGACACCGCCAGGGGACGGCTGCGGGCCGTTCTCACGTGTTGCAAATTGCCGCCGGGCACCCAAATGGACGCAGACGATGGCACGCCAGCAAGTTACCCCCGAACAGCATTCTGTCCGCCTCCTGAAGGTGGGCGAACAGGTGCGTCATGTGATCAGTGAAGTTCTGACCCGGCAGCAGGTGCACGACGACACTTTGAGCGGGCATTCGGTGTCGGTCACCGAAGTGCGCATGACGCCGGACCTGCGGCAGGCCACCGTTTATGTGAAGCCACTGCTCGGCATGGACGAGGAAGCGGTGCTCAAGGCGCTGCGGACCAACACGGCCTATTTCCAGCGCGAAGTGGCACAGCGCCTGAAGCTCAAGTTTGCGGCCAAGATCCGGTTCCGCGCCGACGAGACTTTCGACGAGGCAAGCCGCATCGACGCGCTCCTGTCCGATCCGCGCGTGAAGCGCGATCTCGACCAGGAAGACTGATCGCCGTCGAGCCGGATCACGCCGGTTCGAAGATCAGCCTTGCGTTCTGCCAGTTACCGCCCAGCGCGTCCTTGCGGTCGATGCGGAACTGGTAGCGGCCGAGATTATCCCAGCGCCATTCCATCATGTCGTCGCTGGCCAGTTGCAGCAGCAGCAGGTCGTCGTCCTGCGATCCATGAGCCGGGCCGGTGAAGATCCGGTGATGGTCGCGGGGCGGGACCGCACAGTTTCCGGCGATTTTCTCCAGCAGGTCGTCGGGCAGGGCGGCAAAGGCCTTGGGCGCGCCGGTCGCCATGGCGCGGATGCACAGGGCCCGCAGCGGCGCCAGCGCGTGCGGCAGGCGCGCTTCGACCAGCTTGCCGTGGCGGGCGTGAATTTCTCCAAGGATCTCCGTAACGAGGCCGCGTTCTTCCTCGGTCATCGGTTCCCAGGGGCCGCGGCCTGAACTGAACCCCTCCAGCGCCTCGATCATGGCCGGCATCTCGCTTGCCTGCTCCTCGATCTCGCGCAGCCGGGCATCGATATCGTGGATCTTCCGACGCGCCCCGGCGACCGCCTCAGGAAGCGCGTCGCCGCGCGCTTCGAGCGCTGCCAGGGCGTCCTTTGCTTTCCCTTCCTGCGACAGTTCGGCATCGTAGTCGCGTTGCGCGCCGTCCAGTGCCTCACGCAGCTGGTCGGTCAGATGGAAGACGCCGTACCACCACAAGTTGTCCTCGCCGACCTCGGCCAGCGCCGCCGAAGTCATGCCGTGTTCTTGCAGGGTGGATGGGCCCGGCTCCTCGTCGCCAGGCTCGGCTACCGGTTCGACCGGCCAGAACGGGAACAGGTAGCGGCTGAGCCGTGTCGGCGTTGACGGCAGCGGCGTGCCGTCTTCCTCGTAGGCGGGCGGCAGGTCGGCGGGTGGATCGGTGAAATCGTGTTCGCCCGGCGAGACCGCGACGACCGCGCCTTCGCCCAGAAAGAAGGCCAGGGACCCGGAATGGGGCAATGGGCTTTCAGCGCAGGCCCCGGCCAGCTCGGAAAGATTGACCTGCGCTGCGAAGGGCAGGGGCGTGCCGTGGGAATCGCGCGGCCATGGCGCCGAGCCCAGCCGCGGCAACCCGCCCAGCCAGCTCAGGTCCCAGGTCCAGTCGCGATTGCGTTCGCGCGCCTTGCGCACGAGGATAACCGGCCGGGGACGCTCTGCAGTAATGACTTCCGGTTCTGCCGCTTCGCAGGCCTGCGCATCGGCCGTCTGGCCATACTCCGTTTCGTCGACAAGCGCGGTGATCACGGGGCTTTCATAATCCGGTTCGGAAGCAGTCGTGCCGCTTGCCCGCCGACGCAGACCGGCGATACGGTCTTCGTGCGAATGCGGTTCGGGACGCCAGACCGGGCCGGGCGCGGGCGTTACGTCCTCGTCTTGAGGGGTGGCGGAGCTTTTCCCCACGACCAGGGCCGCAATGAGCCCAAGCACCATGCCCGAGCCGAGCAGGGCAAGGACGGCTTCGCTGCGCCCGGCAATGGCGGAAATGCGCGCTGCACCTTCGTCCAGAAAGGCGAGCGCGGTCTGCACGGCTCCGGGGCCGGAAGTCGATAGCGGAGCCAGCGCCACATAGGCGGCGGCGAGTGCGACCAACCCGAAGACAGCGAACATGGCGAGCAATTTCTTCATTGCGAACTCCCACGGCCTGCGTCGTTCATCTTAGAGTACTTCAAACGAATTCATTCAAGCGGGGAGAACTGTCGATGTCCTCGTGCGGGGCCGAATTGGCCGTGTTATCCACTGTCACGATGGCCAAGCTCTACTTCTACTATGCCAGCATGAATGCCGGTAAGTCGGCGACGCTATTGCAGGCGAACTTCAACTATATCGAACGCGGGATGCGCACGATGCTTTGGACTGCGGCTATCGACAACCGCGGCGGGGCAGGCGCGATCGAGAGCCGCATAGGCCTGCACGCCGATGCCCATCGCTTCGCTGCAGATACCGATCTGCATGGAAGCGTCCTGGCGTTGCACCGCGCGCGGCCGCTGTCCTGCGTCCTCGTGGACGAGGCGCAGTTCCTCAGTGCGGAGCAGGTCTGGCAGCTGGCGCGCCTTGCCGATGGCGAGAACATCCCGGTTCTGTGTTACGGTTTGCGGACCGATTTCAGGGGCGAGTTGTTCCCCGGCTCTGCGGTGCTGCTGGGCATTGCCGATGCGCTCGTCGAGCTCAAGGCAGTCTGCCATTGCGGCCGGAAGGCGACGATGAACTTGCGCGTGGATGCCGAAGGCGCGGCAGTCAGCCATGGTGCGCAGACAGAGATCGGCGGCAACGATCGCTACGTCGCGCTGTGCCGCCGGCATTTCGGAGAGGCACTGGGTTCTGCCTGAGGCTGCGATAACGGGCTGCGCACTCGCGCTGCCGCATATCCGGGGCGCTCCCCCGCATTCGATTGCAAAAGTGGGCGCACGGACCTGAAAAATTCATGCAACACGGGCATTCGATATTCCGCCGCGACAACGACGGCAGAAAACGGGTCCGCCATGCAGAACGCAATTGTCCATCTGGGCTATCACAAGACCGCCACGACTTGGCTGCAAAAGCAGTTCTTCCCGATGGCCAGCAGTCACGACTTCCTGCCGCGCAAGACGGTCCAGGAGGCTTTCCTTGCGCCTTGCGGGATGCATTTCTGCCCGGATCGCGCGCGCGATGTACTTGCGCTCAAGGGTCGCAACCGACCGGTGCTGCTGAGCGAGGAAAACCTCTCCGGCTATCTGCACAATGGCGGCCTGCACGGGTTCCTCGCCCCCGAAGTGGCGCGCCGGGTCAAGTCGGTGCTGCCCGATGCCCGCATCGTCATCTTCATCCGCAACCAGTTCGACATCTGCCGCGCCACTTATGCACAATATGTCTCGGGCGGCGGAACCTGGGGGCAGCGGCGCTATTTCGAAACGGCGAACTTCGTGCGCGGCGCGCTGACCCGTCCCTGGAAGGCCCCGGTCTTCCAGTTCGAGCATTTCGAGTACGACCGTCTCGTGGCGCACTACGACGGTCTCTTCGGGGCCGACCGGGTACACGTCTATCCTTATGAGTGGCTCAAGGATCGCTCTGCCCTGATTGCCCGACTGGAGGGTGACCTTGGCCTCTCGCTCGAGGCGCTGCCGCCGGAAGGATCGCGCTCCAACCGCTCGCTGGGCGGGGCGGGGCTGACGGCAATGCGCGCGGTCAACCTGTTCACGCGCCAGTCGGTGGTCAACAAGGACCGCATTGTCGACCTGCCGGGAGGGCAGGCCCTGCGGCACGGTGCCAAGTGGCTGCTCGGGCAGGTTCCCGTGATCAACCGCAGGCCGGCGCAGCTCTCGCCCCGGTTGCGCAGCCGCATCGCCGAGCATTATCCTGACAGCAATCGCCGGCTGATGGCGCTGCGCGACTTGCCGCTGGAGGAACTCGGCTACCCGGTGTGATGCCCGCAGGTCCCGCGCAGCCGGACATATCTTGCGGCCGAGATTGCGGGTCAGGCGCTCCGTGCCTAGATGGTAGGCATGAACGATACACTGCTGCAGGCCGCAGCGCTCATCATCCCCCTCATTTTCGCCATCGTGTTCCACGAAGTGGCGCATGGCTGGACCGCGAGGGCGCTGGGCGATCCGACGGCCTATGAGCAGCGCCGCCTCAGCCTGAACCCGTTCCGCCACGTCGATCCGATCGGCACGGTCGTCCTGCCGGGCTTTCTTGCGCTTACCGGCATGCCGATATTCGGTTGGGCCAAGCCGGTGCCGGTCAACCACCACCGCCTGCGCGATCCGCGCAAGGGAATGATGGCCGTGGCTGCGGCAGGGCCGGGAACCAATCTCGTGCTCGCCGCGGTGGGCGCAGTCATGTTGGGCCTGCTGGTGCGCTTCGCCGGAGCGGAGCTGGGACCGGTCGAGAGGTTCGCGGCGATGAACTTCAACAACTTCATCCTGATCAACGTCTTCCTGGCGCTGTTCAACCTGCTGCCGATCCCGCCATTCGACGGTTCGCACATCGTCGAGGGCGCGCTGCCGCGCCATGCGGCGCGGGTCTATGCGCGGATGCGACCCTACGGACTGCCGCTGCTGTTTCTTGTCCTGCTGGTGATCCCCTACCTGTTCCCGGACTGGGGCATTGTGCGCCGGCTGGTGCTGCCGCCGGTGATCTGGGCCAGCGATCACTACTATGCCCTGGCCGCAGCTGTCGCGGGAGGCTGATCCGCTTCGGCGCGAGCTTGTAACAAAGTGTCGTTGCCCTTGAAGTGACCCGCGCCGGGCCCGAAATGGGAAGGCAAGGGGGTGAAACCGTTCGAGAGTTCGAAAGGAAGTCACCATGAAGATGTCCGCTATGCTGATCCCGCTCGGTTTGCTTGTCGCTACGCCGGCGATGGCCGGACCGGCTTTCGCTGCGTCGGCCCGGCAAAGCGAAGCTTCCATTCCGTTCGCCGATCACGGCGGTGTCGATGACTGGCGCGCGGGCGACAGTCACACGATCTATTTTCGCGACAATCACCGCCAATGGTATCGCGCCGAGCTGATGTCGCCCTCGTACGATCTGCCTTATGTCGAGGATATCGCCATCGATACCCGTCCCAACGGCACACTCGACAAGTTTGGCGCGATCATCGTGAAGGGCCAGCGCTACCAGATCGCTTCGTTCGAGCGAGTCGACGGTCCGCCCAAGAAGGGATCCAAGGGTTCCCACCGGATCGATGCTCCGAAGGCGAAGCCTGCAAAGTAGTCCCAAGGGCCGGCGCGATTGACAAATCGATGCCGGCGGCCTTGGGAGGCGCAATGAAGCTTCCCGTTACCGTTTCGTGATGCCGCACGGCTGGATCATTCTCGACAAGCCGCATGGGCTCGGCTCGACCCAGGGCGTGGCCGCCGTCAAGCGCAACTTGCGCGAGGCAGGCTATGGCAAGAAGGTCAAGGTCGGCCACGGCGGCACCCTCGATCCGCTGGCGACCGGCATCCTGCCGATCGCCGTTGGCGAGGCGACCAAGCTGACCGGGCGCATGCTCGACGCCAGCAAGGCATATGCCTTCACCGTCCGCTTCGGTGAGGAGACCACGACGCTCGATCTCGAAGGCGAAGTCGTCTCGCGCAGCGATGTCGTGCCCACGCGCGATCTGGTGTCAGCGGTACTGCCGCGCTTCACCGGCCCGATCGAGCAGGTGCCTCCGGCCTATTCGGCGCTGAAGGTCGACGGTGAGCGCGCCTATGACCTTGCCCGTGCCGGGCAGGACGTCGCGCTCAAGTCCCGTGCAGTGACGATCCATGCGCTGTCGCTGTGCGATCCCGAGGGTGAAGCGGCGAATGAGGCGACATTTCTGGCCCACGTATCCAAGGGGACCTACATCCGGTCGCTGGCGCGCGACATTGCCCGGGCTCTGGGTAGCTGCGGCACGGTGACCATGCTGCGCCGCGTCAAGGCCGGTCCGTTCGACCTGTCTCAGGCGATTTCGCTGGACAAATTGAACGAAATCGGTAAGGGCGCCCCTCTTGAACAGATACTCTTGCCACTGGAGGTGGGGCTGGACGACATCCCGGCCATCGACCTCGGTCCGGAGCAGGCAAGGGCGGTCCGACAGGGCCGCGTTCTGACCGGGCTGCCCCATGAAGACGGGCTGCATTGGGCGCGAGAAGGAATTGTTCCGGTCGCGTTGATGGAGCTTTCGGGCGGTGAAGCCCGCGTCGTCAGGGGGTTCAATCTTTCGGATGTCGCGGAGTAGAATGAATGTCGGTTACCGCTGATAAGAAGCAGGAAATTATTTCGGACAACGCTCGCGCCTCTGGCGACACGGGCAGCCCGGAAGTTCAGGTCGCGATCCTCACCGAGCGCATCGTCAACCTGACCGAACACTTCAAGTCGCACCACAAGGACAACCATTCGCGTCGCGGTCTGCTGGCCATGGTCAACAAGCGCCGCTCGCTGCTCGACTACCTCAAGAAGAAGGATGTCGCGCGGTACAACGCACTGATCCAGAAGCTCGGTCTGCGCAAGTAAGACTGACGCGGAGGCGGCCCCTGAGCGGGCCGCTTCTTGCATCTGGGCCACCCTTTCTGGGTATCCTCGCAATTCGGCGAGGGGCCTTGGGGCCGAGAAAGGCCCCGCACCGGACCGGGACGGAATCCCCGGCAGTAAACCCCACCAGGCAATAGGGCCGGTGGGTTGAGGAAAACTCTATGTTCGACGTCAAAACCGTATCGATGGAGTGGGGCGGAAAGACCCTCACTCTGGAAACCGGCCGTATTGCCCGTCAGGCCGACGGCGCGGTCCTCGCCACTTATGGCGAAACTGTTGTGCTCTGCGCGGTTACTGCCGCCAAGTCGGTGAAGGAAGGCCAGGACTTCTTCCCGCTGACCGTGCACTACCAGGAAAAGTTCTCCGCCGCCGGTCGTATCCCGGGCGGCTTCTTCAAGCGTGAGCGCGGCGCGACCGAAAAGGAAACGCTGACCAGCCGTCTGATCGACCGCCCGGTTCGCCCGCTGTTCCCCGAAGGCTTCTACAACGAGATCAACTGCATCGCGCAGGTCCTCAGCTATGATGGCGAGACCGAGCCCGACGTCGTTGCGATGATCGCCGCTTCGGCCGCGCTGACCATTTCGGGCGTGCCCTTCATGGGTCCGATCGGCGCCTGCCGCGTCGGCTTCGTCGATGGCCAGTACACGCTGAACCCGAAGCAGGAAGCCGCGCTGGCCGATGGCCGCCTCGACCTCGTCGTTGCCGCTACCGGCGATGCCGTGATGATGGTGGAATCGGAAGCCAAGGAGCTGACCGAGGAAGAAATGCTCGGCGCCGTCATGTTCGCGCATGACGAGTGCAAGAAGGTCGTGAACCTCATCATCGACCTCGCCGAACAGGCCGCCAAGGAGCCTTGGGAAATCGACCTGTCGGACAACACGGCCGACATCAAGGCGAAGCTCAAGGAAGTCGTCGGCAAGGACGTTGCCGCCGCCTACAAGCTGACCGACAAGTCGGCTCGCTCGAACGCGCTCAACGCAGCGCGCGCCAAGGCGAAGGAAGCTTTCGCCGACGCCGAGCCGCAGACCCAGATGGTCGCGATCAAGACCATGAAGAAGGTCGAAGCCGAAATCGTTCGCGGCGCCATCCTCAAGGACGGCCAGCGCATCGACGGACGCAAGCTCGACCAGGTCCGCCCGATCGAATCGATGGTCGGCTTCCTGCCGCGCACCCATGGTTCGGCCCTGTTCACCCGCGGTGAAACGCAGACCATCTGCACCACCACCCTGGGTACCAAGGATTCCGAGCAGATGATCGACGGCCTCGAAGGCCTGTCGTACTCGGCGTTCATGCTGCACTACAACTTCCCGCCCTATTCGGTCGGCGAAGTCGGCCGCTTCGGCGCCCCGGGCCGCCGCGAAGTCGGCCACGGCAAGCTGGCGTGGCGTGCGCTGCACCCGGTCCTGCCCGCCAAGGAGGACTTCCCCTACACCATCCGCGTCCTTTCGGACGTGACCGAGTCGAACGGCTCGTCTTCGATGGCGACCGTCTGTGGCGGCTGTCTCTCAATGATGGACGCAGGCGTTCCGATCGAGCGCCCCGTTTCGGGCATCGCGATGGGCCTCATCCTCGAAGGCGACGATTTCGCTGTCCTTTCGGACATTCTGGGCGACGAGGATCACCTCGGCGACATGGACTTCAAGGTGGCTGGCACCGAGAACGGCATCACCACGATGCAGATGGACATCAAGATCGCCGGCATCACCAAGGAAATCATGGGCAAGGCGCTGGAGCAGGCGAAGGCCGGCCGCGCGCACATCCTGGGTGAAATGACCAAGGCTCTCGGCTCGGCCCGCACCGAGCTGTCGGCCCACGCGCCGCGCATCGAGACGATCCAGATCGACAAGTCGAAGATCCGCGACGTCATCGGCACCGGCGGCAAGGTCATCCGCGAGATCGTCGCCGAAACCGGCGCCAAGGTCGACATCGACGACGAAGGCGTGATCAAGATCTCGTCCTCGGATCTCGACCAGATCGAGGCCGCCAAGAACTGGATCCTCGGCATCGTCGAGGAAGCGGAAGTCGGCAAGATCTACACCGGCAAGGTCGTCAACATCGTCGACTTCGGCGCTTTCGTGAACTTCATGGGTGGCAAGGACGGCCTCGTCCACGTTTCCGAAATGAAGAACGAGCGCGTGGAAAAGCCGACTGACGTCGTGTCGGAAGGCCAGGAAGTGAAGGTCAAGGTCCTCGAGATCGACAACCGCGGCAAGGTCCGCCTGTCGATGCGCGTCGTCGACCAGGAAACCGGTGAAGAGCTGGAGGACACCCGTCCGCCCCGCGAACCGCGCGGCGACCGTGAAGGCGGCGGCCGTGGTGGCGATCGCCGTGGTCCGCGTCGCGAAGGCGGTGGTGGCCGCGGCCGCGACCGTGGCCCGCGCCGCGATCGTGACGACAACGGCGGTGGCGATCCCAACCACATGCCGGCCTTCCTCAAGGAAGACTGACAGGCTTTCGACAATTCGAAATCCGGAACAAGGGGCTGCGGTAACGCGGCCCCTTTTTTCTTGGGCGGGCAGTGCCGCACCGGACCGGACCGGACCGGCAGAGGATTGAGCCTGTCCGGTGCAAGCACCCGGGCGGCGCAGGATCAGTTCGCCCGGGTGTCCTCCGCGGGTGAAGGCAGCCGGCCAAGGACAACCACGATCACGACCATGGCCGCGAATGCGGTTCCCAGGACCGAGGTGAGCGGACGCAGCGACGTCGGCGGCCATAAGGTGACGGCTGCGCTGGCCAGAGCCGTTACGGCGAGCTGGATCGTCCCGAGCAGCCCGGCTGCAGCACCGATCCCTGAGCGCACCGAATCGAGGGCGCTTGTCGCCGCTGGAGTGAGCAGCAGCCCGGCGATCATGAAAAGGAACATCGAATATGTCTGGAATAGGGCCAGCGACACGCCGCTGGTGCCGAGAAGGGCAAGCGAAGTCGTTGCGGCCAGGGCGACGAAAGCCGCGCTCCCGGCCAGTCGCGGGGCTCCCACGCGCTGCAGCAGGTTGGGCGCGAATTGCGTGGCCAGCACCGAGGCTGCGGCATTGGCTGCGAGCAACAGGCTGAAGGTTGCCGGAGTGAGTGCGTAGAGTCCTGAATAGATGAATGGCGCTGCGGTGATGAAAGCGAAGGGGATCGTCGTTGCCAGTCCCGCGACCAATGCCCAGCCGACGAACCTTGGCGATTGCAGCAGCCTTGCATGGTGTCGCGGTAGATTGGACCAGTCCTTCGTTCGGTTGGTCGGGGGGAGTGTCTCGGGCAGGAAAGACAGCACCAGTATTGCGGCAAGTGCACCGGCGCCTGCAAGGACGCCAAAGAGGCCGCGCCAGGAAAAGAGCTGAAGCAGTCCGGTTCCGAGCAGCGGTGCGACCATCGGGGAAATCCCGATGATCAGGAAGGTAAACGCCATCAGCCTTGCGGCCTTGTGGCCGCGGTGAAGATCACGAATGATGGCGCGTGCGCTTGACGTTCCGGCGCACGCGCCCATGCCCTGAAGGAAACGGAAAGCGACCAGCTGGTTCAGGTCGGTGGCCAGCATGCAGGCAATGGATGCTGCAACGAAAAGGCAAAGGCCACCCAAGAGAGGAGCCTTGCGGCCAAAGCGATCGGACAGCGATCCAATAGGGATCTGGGCAATGGCCAGGCCCAGGAAGAATGCGGAGAGCGTTCGCTGGACATTGGCCTCGGCTGCTCCGATCGACGCTGTCATGTCCGGCATGGCCGGCAAGTAGAGATCGATGGCGAAGGGGCCGAGCGCGGAGAGAAATCCCAGGGCAATACCAAGGCCGAGACCGGGCTCTCTTGTGGTTGGTCCGGCTTTGGCCGTTGTCACTTCGCGCTGCCGTGAGTGGCGCATGCATTGCGGTTTATCAGAATCATAATAACGTTCGTTATTATATATTGGTCGCTGTTGCAAGCGAGGCGCCTCGCTCAGGGTGTTGGCGCCTGTTTGTTCTCGGGCTTCGTGAACTCCAGGAAGCTGGAGTGTCCGTTCTCGTCCGTCGCTTCGAGTGCAGCGATGAGGGTGTCCAGGATGTGATCGAGCATGGCAATTTCATGGGGTTGCAGGTTGCACAGCATGTAGTCTGCCACTCTTCCTGCGTTCGGTTGCAGAGCCCGGTAGAGGCGCTGGCCTTCGTTAGTGAGAGTGATCTGCTTGCGCCTGCGGTTTGCGGGGTCTCGTTCGATGCGGATGCGGTCCTGGCGCTCTAGAGTGATGGCTGCCCTGGAAACGCTCATGGCGGACACACCGGTTCTTTCGACTATCTCATGACTGGCAGCGCGCCCGAGGTGGCCGACGAGCATCAGCACGCGGAATTCGTTGAGGCTGATCCTGTGCTGGTCTTCAAGGTGCGCGGAGAACGGGGCCAGCAGCCGGTTCGACAGCTTGAGCACTCGGTGGAGGATCTTCGCGCGGGGGCTGGTGGTGGTTGCCTTCTTCATCTTGTGTTCTCCCGCGCCCTTTCAACGCTCCTGCCGGCTGTGACGGTAACGGTTTGCATTATTGCTATATCGAACCTTGAGGGCCTGAGGCACGGATTAGCGCGCCATTGCGATGTTTCCTTCAGCCATCTTTACACTTGCAATGACTGTATCAATAACTATCGTTATGAACTTAGCGTGTCCAGAAGATCTTCACGCAGCTTATGATGATTGTCCGGGCGTAAGCGGCACGACAGGTGCACGAATGGGATGGGAATGGCAGGCAATGCGAATGGAGACATGGACCGAGCAGGAGCAGGCCAATGTCCGGCATGTCCGCGCAATGTTCGACCAGGTCCTCAATGCGCTTGATGCCGAAGCGGCGCATGAGTTCATTGACCGTGAATATATCCAGCACAACCAGGCGGTGGGCCAGGGACTCGAGCCGCTCCAGGCCTTGCTTCGTCGAATTCGCAGCGAAACTCCGCAGGCCGTGCACGATATCAAACGGATCTTCGCTGACGCAGACCACGTGATCGTCCACTGTCACGTCCGGCGCTGGCCGCAGGACCGAGGTTGGGCCGTGGTCGACATCTTCCGCCTCTCAGGCGGCATGATCGTGGAGCACTGGGACGTCGTTCAGGACGTCCCGGAAGATAGTCCAAACCCCCTGGGCCCGTTTTGAGGAGGATAAAGATGCGTTTCGCAGACAGGAAAGTCCTGGTCCTGGGAGGCAATAGCGGGATCGGTCTTGCCTGTGCGCATGCCTTCGCGCGTGAAGGTGGCGCAGTGCGGATCACCGGACGCAATCCGGCGACACTTGCACGGGCGACGCGGGACTTGCCCGGCAGCAGGGGCGACAGCGTCGATATATCCGACATGAACGCGACGAAGAATTACTTCAGCGTGCTCGAACGCGAGTGGGACAACTTGGATGTTTTGGTCGTCAATGCAGGAATGGGCGGCTTTTCTACCGTCGACGATCTTGCCGTCGACTACTGGGATGAAGTCCATGCCATCAATTTGCGCGGTTGCGTTTTCGCGATGCAACAGGCTGCGCGGCTCATGGGAGAGGGCGGCGCGATCGTCGTGACCGGCTCGATCGGCGGTCACGCTTTCGTTCCGGGCAACCTGGCCTATGGTTCGGCCAAGGCTGGACTTGCGTTCTCCATGAGGCAGTTTGCCGGCGAGCTGGTCGAGCGCGGAATTCGGGTGAACATGGTGAGCCCCGGGCCGATCGAAACGCCCTTGCTCTATCGCAACCCGGGCATGAGCGAGGATGAGGTGGCGGCCATGCGCAAGCAGATGGTCGCCGCCGTGCCGATGAAAAGGATGGGCCGTCCGGAAGAAGTCGCCGCCGCCGTGCTCTTCCTTGCATCCGGGGAGGCCAGTTTCATTACCGCCGCCAATCTTTTCGTCGATGGCGGTGCCGTCGAAATCGGATGAGGATAGATCCAGATATGCATGAAGGCCCGTTTTCCACTCTCGACAATCCGCGTCTCGAATTCGCCATGGAAGTGCGTCTAACGTTTCCGCGGGTGCAGACGATTGTCGGGACACCCATGGGCGGTAACCGCAGCGCGGTGTACGTCGAAGGAGGAACTTTCGAAGGACCCAATATTAAGGGAACGGCCGTGCCCGGATCGGGCGGCGACTACGCCTATTTTCGGCCGGACGACGTTGCCGTCTTCGATGCCCGCTACATGCTCGAGGAATGCGACGGGACCCTGATCCTGCTCAACAACCGAGGTTTTCTGTGGGGGCGCAGGCCCGACACGATGGAGCGGCTGCGCGACTGGGCTTTCAAGGAGGGCGAGCCTGTCGACCAGCAGGAATACTATCTGCGCGGAAATCCTACGTTCGAATGTCCGGTCGGCAAGCATGACTGGTTGACCAAGCATGTTTTCATCGGCGTTGGCGAGCGAAGGGCCGATGGAAATGTCCTGCGTTACTACGCCCTGACCTGAGGATGTGTGTACGGCGCAAGGGGCGCCGTACACTGCCATTCCTCTCAAGCAGGTGCCGGTCTCGCTTCAGAAGTTCCTTCGAAGCGAGACGAACCATTCACGCGGCCTCCCGACCGTGCCGGAACTGACCCCGTAGTTGGCCACGTTTTCGCTTGCGCCGGTGTAGTAGAACTTGTCGAACAGGTTTGTTGCACCGGCGCTCAATTGCCAGGACTTGTCCGGGGAATCATAGGTTACGCGCAAGTTGAACAGGTTGCGCGCGGCAACGCGGTTGTATTCGTTGTTGATCGATCCGAAGTAGAACGACGACTGGTAGTTCCAATCGAACCGGGGAGTAATCGTGCCCCAATTCTCGCCCAGGTTGGCCGCATACTGGATGCCTGCACTCGCCTGCCATGATGGATTGAAGGGTGCCTTGAAGTCTTTCTCGACCAGTGTGGTCGCATCGACCCGCGTGTATTTGAAGTGCAGGTAGCCGGTCGAAGCGTCGATTGTGAGGCCGTAGACAGGTTCTGCGAAGAATTCCGCTTCGATACCCCACGTCTTTGCATCGCCGGCATTCGCGGGTTGCGAGCAGGTTGTGCTGGCGCTTTCCGGGCATAGATAGCGATTGATCTGGATGTCCCGGTAATCGTTGTAGAACACCGTGCCGTTCAGGCGAATGCGATTCTCGAAAAGATCCGACTTGAATCCCGCTTCATAGGTCGTCAGTGTTTCCGGCTTGAAGCTCACGATCTGGTCGGGCGTATAGGGTCGCGGATTGATGCCGCCGCCCTTGTAGCCCGTAGCCACTTGCGCATAGGCCATTACGGACGGACTGAACCGGTAGTTCACGCCAAGGCGATAGTCGAGGCGGTCACCCTTGAAAGTTCCGCTCTGGCCATCGAGGCCAACGATCAGGAAATTGTCCGTCAGGAATTCCCCGGTTGGCAAGGAACCATCGACGTTCCTTCGACTGAATCCGTAGGTCTTGCGGTCATCGGTGTAGCGCAGGCCGCCGATCAGGTTGAGGTTGGAGCTCAGGTGCAACTCAGTGTGCAGGAAGCCTGAAATGCTGCGGTTGGTGACCGGATCGTCCTGCACGAAGTTAAAGAATGCATTGGGAATGAGGACGCGACCCGAGAAGCGATCGTGAGCATCGTAGTAGTAGGCTCCGGTGGTGAAGTCGACGAGTGTGCCGATCCGTCCCGAGATGCGCAGTTCCTGCGTGAATTGCCGGTGTTCGTAGTCGAACTCCTGCACGAGGATCGATAGGGGCGAGCCGTCGAGATCGATGCCGGTGCGTCCTGTCGCTTTCCGGTAGGCGGTAATCGACTTCATGCTGAGGTCGCCGGTCAACTCATAGTCCACGGTTCCCGCCACGCCCCAGCTTTTCGCGGAGCTGTCGGGGCTGGAATTGAAGCTGCCCGGCTCGACCTGATA
Source organism: Novosphingobium sp. PP1Y (assembly GCF_000253255.1). Lineage (NCBI taxonomy): Bacteria > Pseudomonadati > Pseudomonadota > Alphaproteobacteria > Sphingomonadales > Sphingomonadaceae > Novosphingobium > Novosphingobium sp. PP1Y. The sequence goes on from NC_015580.1 coordinate 1,222,326, forward strand.
GTTTGTTCCGAAGACCGTCGTGTAATTGCCGCCAGCTGCATAATTCGCGTAACTCGAATAGGCGTGGCGACCGGTCAGGAAGCGATCATCCAGTGGGATGCCGCCCGTCGGGTCGCCCGCCACGTAGCTGCGCGTGTTGGGATTGTCGGCATAGAGCAGTTTGGTGGCGACCTGGTCGGACGTGTTGTGCGCGTAGTCTGCAACCACGTTCACTTCGAGCGATGAGCCGACCGGTGCATAGCGAAGCGCCAGGCGCGTTCCCTTGACGTCGACGCCGCCTTCCGTGCCGACCTTGCAGTCTCCGCCGGAACCGGTCGACGCGATACCGGAGTCCGGGAAGACGCAGCCATAGTCGAGCAGATCGAAATAGCCGTCGGTATGCTTGGAGACGCCGGAAACCCTGGCATAGAACCCGTCGGCAATGACGAAGCCGGCGCTGCCTCTCAAATCGATCCGGCCGAAACTGCCCGTGGTCGCTTCGACGAAGCCGTCCGTGTCCTCATCCGGCTTGCGGCTGAACAGCTTGACCGACCCGCCAATGGAGTTCTTGCCGGACAGAGTGCCTTGCGGTCCGCGCAGGACTTCGACGCGGTCGAGGTCATTGAGGTCGAGGATCGCGCCGAAAGTGGTGCCGTAATAGACATCGTCGATGTAGATGCCTACGCCCGGTTCGAGCGCGAAGCTGGAATCGCTTTGTCCGATACCTCGAATATAGGCCTGCACTGCACTCCCGTTCAGGCCCGTCGCTTCGGAGAGATTGACGTTGGGCGCGATGGCCGTGAGGTCGGTGACGCTGTCGACGTTCTTGGCCGCCAGTTGCGAACCGGTCGTTGCGGTGATGGCGATCGGCGTGTCCTGAAGGCGCTGGGCACGGAATTGCGCGGTTACGATGATTTCCGGCGCGGAGACGTTCTCTTGCGGCGCATCGCCGGATGCGACTTCCTGCCCGTATGCTTCGCTCGAAAAAAGTGACAGGGCGATCGCGGCCAGCGCTGCGCCATGACAAGAATAGCCGCCCAACTTGCGTTTCATAGATGCTTCCTCCCTTCGGCACCCGATCGCCGCAGTCTCTGACAGGCCGGCCTGCTGCAGGCGGCAAGGCGCACATTCGCTGTCCGGTGTCGGGGCCGTGATTGTATTGTCGCCCGGGTTAGCGGGGCATTGTGCCGCAATGGATATGCAATTCTGCTTTGCTACGCCGTTGAAGACAGGCTTCGACAGGACTGCATATCATGCTGTCAACAAAGATAACGGTCGTTATGAATGTGTCAATGCGATTCGTTATCGGTGATGGCGGGTGGCAGGTCGATCAATATCCGGCCCGGGCGCCCGAGGGACCCGCGCCAAGCGGCTTGCCATCCGCCTTGAGGCGCAGTTCACGGGCTCGCAGCTTCGTCTGCTCATCGATCAGGTAGGCATGGATGGCTTTCGTGTCGTCCTTGGAAAGCAGATCGTCCCAGCGTGGCATTCCAGCCGGAAGAAACAGGCCATCCATTACGATATCGTCAAACGCCGCATGGGTTTCCGGGCTCATGCGTCTGAGGTCGGGCAGGGCCGCCCGCGGCTGGTTGGCGTGGCAAAGAATGCAAGTGCCCATGAATAAGGCTTGGCCGCGCGCAATGGTGGCAGGCGTGACACCCGGGGCTTGAGGCGGGGCAGCCGGGGCCACTTCGAGCGGGCCCAGCGGTTCGGGCTTGCGGACTTCACCTCCGTCCAGCTTGAAGACCAACAAACGGTTCGCATTGCCGTATGTGTAGGCGGCGGAATAGGCGGGAACCGAGCCCCAGCCGCCACCGCCGAAGCCGGCGGCCACGGCGACATATTGCACGCCGTCGATCCGGTAGGTCATGGGTGCGGCCATGATCGAGCTGCCGGTGTCGATCTGCTTCAGTACCTTGCCAGTGTCGGCATCGCGGGCAATGAATTTCCCGCCGACGGAGCCGTGAAATATCAGGCCGGCCTTGGTCGCGAGCACACCGGGCCGGTCCTGCCAGCCTTCGGTTTCGACCGCCCATTTCGCCTTGCCCGTCAGCGGATCGATCGCGCGTAGCTGCGAGCTATAGGGCTTGTCCTTGACCCACTGCCATTCCGGCAGGGCCCTGACCTGATCCTGCAGCGGCTTCGGCAAGGACGGCATGGCCGTCGGCAGATCTGCAGTGAACATCAGTGCCGCCGATACGTTCAGACCCTTCTTGCGCCGGGGATCGCCTTTTTCGAGCGGGGGCGTAGTGAACATGAGGTTGCCCATGTCGAGCACCGAGGCGAAGTAGAGGCCTCGATCCGGATCGAATGCTGCCGGATACCAGTTGCGCGCGCCGGACGAGGCGGGAAAGACGATCTTGGGACCTTGCCAGTAGGCCGAGCCCGCGGGCGTCTTCTTGGGGAGGCCGGTGCTGAGATCGAAGCCCTTCGCCCAACTGGTGCGAGCCAGCGCGTTGATGGCCAGCGGTTTTCCGGTTTCCCGGTCCAGCACGAAAAGGAAGCCGTTCTTGGGCGAATGGATCAGGACGGGGCGCATCTTTCCGTTCACTTCGAGGTCGGTGAACAGCATCGGCTGCGTGGCCGTATAGTCCCAGGCGTCGCCGGGTGTTTCCTGGTAGTGCCACTTGACCCGTCCGGTCTTGCGGTCGAGCGCGACGAGCGATGACAGGTAGAGGTTGCTGCCGCCGCCCGGCGAGCGCCGCGTGATGTTATAGGGGCCGCCATTGCCGACGCCGATAATGACGGTGTCGAAGCGCGGGTCGTAATTGATCGCATCCCAGACGGTGCCGCCGCCGCCGATGTCCCAGCGGCTGTCTGCTGCCCATGTCCTGACCGCCGCTTCCAGCTCCGGATTCTCTTGCGGGCCGAGCTTGGGATCGTGCGGTACCGTGAAGAAGCGCCAGACCTGCCGACCGGTCTTCAGGTCGTAGGCGGTGACGTAGCCGCGCGCATCGAACTCAGCACCGGCATTGCCGATCACGACGAGGTCGCCGGCCACTTCCGGGGCGCCGGTAATGGTGTAGCCGCGCGTATGGTCGGCAACGGTGTCGACATTCCATGCGACTTCGCCGGTCTTGGCATCCAGAGCGTAGAGCCGGCCGTCCAGCGTGCCGACGAAGACCTTGCCGTCTGCCACGGCGACGCCGCGATTGGCCTGGTCGCAGCAGGCCGTGCGATTGACCTGCATGTCGACTTCGGGCTCGAAGGTCCACTTCGGTTTTCCGGATGCGGCGTCGAGTGCGTACACGCGGCCCAGATTGCCGCTCGTGTACATCATGCCGTCGATGACGACGGGCGTTGCTTCCTGCACGCGGTTGGTGCCGAGGTCATAGGACCAGGCGAGGCCGAGCCGGGAAACGTTGCCTTTGTCGATCTGGGTCAGCGCCGAATAATGCGATGCATCGCTATCACCCTTGGGTGATGGCCAGTCGTCTCCCGTTCCCTCATCCGGCGCGCTTGGTGCGCAGCCCGCAAGAAGTGCAAGGGGCAGGACGAAGCCGCACAGCCGCACCGTCAAATGCTTCATTTGGGCCAGGCTCCGCAATGCTGCAGCATGACTTCGCGCAAGGAGCGCGGGGGGTGACCGGTCAGGCGATCGACGTGATCCGTGGCCTGCGCGAAGTACCCTTCGCGTATGGCGGTGCCGAAGGTCACCATGTCGTCGCTGGACCACGGAATGGGGCCATCGGGGATGATGTCGGATGCGTGGCGGGGGACGCCGAGCGAATCGAAGTAGGCGAACATGCCCTCGTCATCGACCTGTTCGACTTCGATCGGCTTTCCGGCGATCTCGCTGGCCATGGCGAGAGCTTCGGGCACGGAGAGCGCTTCGGGCCCGGTCAGCGTATAGGCCTTGCAGCCGTGGCCTTCCTGGGTCAGCACACCGACTGCGGATGAAACGCAGTCGTCCCGGCTCACGAATGCGACCTTGCCGTCCCCGCAGTTGTCCGGCTTGCGGCCGCTGGCGAGGGCGGGGATCACCATCGCCAGCGCCACCGCTTCGGAATACTGGCTGTCGCGCAAGTGGGTCCACTGCGCACCCGAAGCCTCGATGATTTCTTCCGTCGCGCGGTGATCCAGCTTGACGATCGCCGGATTGGCTGGGGCGTCGGCGGACATGAGCGAGGTATAGGCGATGTGTCGAACCCCGGCAGCGACGGCGGCTTCGACCGCATTGCGATGCTGCGAGACCCGGGTGCCCACACGCGCCGTGCTGATCAGCAGCATGCGCTCGCCGCCTTCCATAGCCTGGGGCAGGGAGGTCGGATCGTCGAAGTCGGACTGGCGCACGATCGCGCCGGCTTCCGCGAAGTGTTTGAGCTTGTCCGGTGTGCGCGACAGGAGGATGAGATCTTCCGCCGCGCAGCGGTCGAGCAGAAGTTCCGCGGCTGCATTGCCAAATGCGCCAGAAGCGCCGGTGACGATAATCTTGCCCACTTGTCCTCTCTTTCAACGAGCCCGGATGTATCAGGCTGCTTGCCGATAAACGTAACGAATGTTATGTTTTGGTCAAGTTGTCGATTTGAGGAGATGATGACATTGTTGTTACCGCTTGAAGACCGCCTGGCCCTCCAGGACCTGATTGCCGATTACAGCTGGGCGCTCGACACCGGGGACGTCGATGCCCTTGTCGCCTGTTTCACGCCCGATGCGCGCATGGTCGAGGAAGTGTTTGAGGATCCCGATATCTGGGAAGGGCACGAGGGTATTCGCGGGATCGCTGAACATTATCGCAATGCCCCCGGATTTCCGGGGCGGCAGCATCATGTCACGCAGATCCAGTTCAGGCCGCAGGACGACGGCTCGGTCAAGATGCGCGCTTTCGCCTTTGTTACCGAATGCGATGGTGAGCCCCCCTATGTGCTGCGCTTTACCGGCTGGTATGACGATCATGCGGTCAAGTGCGAGGACGAACGCTGGCGCTTCCATCGTCGTACCGTCCGCTTGTGGGACGGAGAGATCCTGAAGAACTTTCCGGGCAAGGGCGAATGGGTGCCGCGCAAACGCCCGGAATCGCTCGTCATCGACCGGTGAGCAATGGGGCTGGGCGTGTCTGGCGTCCGGCCCCGCAAGCGCTTCAGGAAACGCGCGCGAACACCCAGCTGAATGCGCCATCGGAAAGATTAGCTCTTCTTGCGGGTGGCGGTGCGGTTGTTTCATTTTGCGAGAGGTCGGCAAAGGCTTCAGGCCAGAATGCCCCGGCCGCAGCAACAAGCGACGGCATGCTTAGATTGGCCCTGTCATGATGCACGGTTGCGGCACTGCACGCGCTGTGTTGGACCAGCACAGTCTCTGCAAAACGGTATTCGCGCGCGACTTCCTCGAAAAGCAGATATTCGGCGTGGCGGGTCACGCCGAATATCCGGGAAGGTCCCGCGTCCAGCATTTTCGTGAACAGTCGCACCCGGTCGCCTTCTATGGGGATCGACCGGGCGCCCAGAGCCATGGCGCGGGAAGCGAAGCAGCAGGCGGCCGGAAGCGTCGTGTCATGAACGAGATGCGTAGTATGCTTGCCGTTCGTGGAGAGAAGCGGCAGCGATCCGCTCAACATCGCAAGAGGCGCCGTGCAGGCTGCCGCGCTCAAGGCTTGCCGACGCGAAAGCCAGGTCATGGCTGCTCTTTCGATGTCGTCTTGGAGGGGGTGGCGGGATCGTGTGCGAGGTATGCGGCAATCTGGTCCATCTCCTCGTCGCTCACCTCGCCTCGCGGAACTGCCGGCATGTTGCCGATCCCCAAGCGGGCTGCCTGGATAACGAACTCTGTCGTCAGGTCCTCACGCTTTTCCAGCAGCGGTTGGTCGGAGCGCCGGGCGAGCAGGCCGGTGCCCATGCCTCCAGCGGTGTGGCACATCGCGCATTTCTCGATGAAGAGACGCTCGCCCGGACTCGCATCGGGCCGCGCATTGAGGGTTACCGGTGCCGGCGGTCCGGCGGGTGGCGCCTGGTTCGAAGCTGTTTCGTCCGATGCGCTGCATCCGCTGAGCAGCGCGAGGCCGCTGAGCAAAGCCAGGGGTTTGAAGTTCATGCGCGCGCTCCCCCGGTCTTGCCCGGCCAGATGCCGCTCTTGCCAGGGGCAATGATGCCGACCGGGTCGAGCGCATCCTTCACCCGCTGGTTCAATTTCGCGAGGGCATTACCGTTGAAGTCGTATGTCGAGGCGACGAGATCCATGTAGTCGAGGTGGGTCCGATACTCGCCGTATCCCTGGGCCCGGGCGTCGGCGATCAGCGTCTTGAGGAATGGATCGACCTTCTTCATCATTGCCGGGTCGTCCTTGTTCAGCAGGACCGCATTGACGTTGATCAGGTGGCGTTCGCCGAAGGCGAAGCTCGCCTGGTAATCCATGCCGTATTCGCGATAGCGCTCGTAGGTCCGCTTGAACTGTTCCATGGCAGCCTTGCCGGACTGGGGCAGGACCGGGGAGAATCCGATATGGCCGCCGCGTCCGCCGTGCCAGTTGGCATTCTGCATGGGGAAGGTCAGCGGGGTGCCGGTCCAGCCCGAGGCTTCCAGTGGCTCGCCTTGCTTCCATTGGGCCGGTTTCTTGCTCATCGGCTTGAGCCGGTCCATCTCTCGTTCGAGAATCGCATAGGCAGCCTTGTTCACGTCTTCTCTGCCGTAGAGCCGCAGGCTCACGCCCCACCATCCCACCTTGTAGCGATTGCGGATCGCCTGGATGACCTTGTCGCTCAAAGCCCCGGGCTCGTCGGTCCACTGGTCCCTTGTGGTGAGGACCGCTGCAGCGCGGAGCCAGTTGCCGATGGTCGGCGATTGCTGCAGTAGCCCCTCGCGGCGCAAGGGGGCGATGGCGTCCACCAATGGGCCGAGATCGTCCGGACTATCGAACTCGATGTCCATGCCCATCAGCGACTCCGGCGCCGGCATCAACCAGAGACCCATCTTGGTCACGATGCCGAAGTTCGACTGAACGAACAGCTGGTCCCAGGCAGGGCCGAAGCCATAGCGATAGAGCTGCCAGGTCGGCGAACCATCCAGCGCGCCCATGCCGGTTCGCACGAGCGTGCCATCGGCAAGCACCACTTCCATGCCGCAGATCTTGCTGGTGTTCTCTCCATAAGGTGTATAGCCGACGCCGCGGTCCAGCGCGTTGCCGACTACGGAGCCCCAGGAATTGCCCGGCGTCGAAAGCCAGTGCTTCATCCCGCGTGCCTGCAGGAAATCGTAAAGATCGTAGAACCCGACACCAGGCTCCAACAGGACAGTGCCGTTCGCTTCGTCGTACTCGATCTTCTTCATGCGAGAGAGGTCGAGGATCACCGAGCCTGCAAGCACGGGCGCGCTACCGCCATAGCCGAGATTCTTGCCGCGACTGATGGGCCAAAGCGGGATGCCGTTCTCTTGGGCGATGCGCAAGGCGGCCTGGATCTGCTCGACGCTGTCCGGCGCGATCGCACCGGCAGGCAAGTGGAAGGTGTCGTCGACTGCGAACTTGTCCCGATAGCTCGCGATATCCTCTTCGTTGAAGAAGACCTGCGACGCACCAAGGGCGGCGATGAACTGGTTCCTGGCGCGCTTGATCGTTGCGAGGTCCGGTAAGGGCGCGTTCATTGCTTGGCTCCCCTTGCGGGTCTGATGGTGCCGGGACGAGATTGTCCGGCACGGTCTTCGCTTGCCTTGTTCGAGCCTATTGTTTGCATCCTGCTCCAAGCCCACATTTCATCTTATACAGTAACAAATGATATTTTTATGTGAAAATGCGACACTGTCAATCGTGGCATTTTCGTTGCGCGTTATCGCGCATATCTGCTGCAATCGCAGCATCGGACTGGTGTCTGGATGGATGAATATCATTTCATACGTGACGATCATTCTGGCAAACATTCCCCTTGTCTCAAGGGCCGTGCCGGTATTAGGCTGGGCGAAAGCGCCAAGAGGTTGTGCGCATGATGCGGGAGAATTTAGATGGCCATGAATCTTGAGCAGGTTTTGCAGGGCGCGGGTAATCCCGTCGAGATGCTGCGAAATTCGCAGTTGGGTGCCTACGTCTATCCTGTCGTGGCGCCGGAATTCTCGAACTGGCGTTCGGAGCAGTGGGCCTGGCAGAACAGCGCGGTTCTGTTCGATCAGTCCCACCACATGGTGAATTTGTATATCCGCGGAAAGGATGCCTTCAAGCTTCTGACCGATACCATGATCAATTCACCCAAGGGGTGGGCGGTCGACAAGGCCAAGCAGTACGTGCCGACAACGCCGTATGGCCATGTCATCGGCGACGGGATCATCTTTTGGCTCGCTCCCGAAGAGTTCTGCTACGTCGGCCGCGCTCCGGCTTCGAACTGGCTGCGTTATCAGGCCGAGCAGGGCTACGATGTCGAACTCGAACTTGACGATCGTTCGCCGATGCGGCCCATGGGCAAGCCGGTGTCACGCTCGGTCTGGCGATTCCAGATCCAGGGTCCGAAGGCCTGGGACGTGATCGAGAAGCTCAATGGCGGACCGCTCGAGCAGCTGCGTTTCTTCAGCATGAGCACGATGCGAATCGCCGGCCGGGAAATCAGGACCTTGCGCCACGGCATGTCCGGCGCGCCGGGCCTTGAAATTTGGGGGCCTTATGAGGAGCAGGAGGAAGTCCGCGCGGCCATTCTCGAGGCAGGCAAGGAATTCGGCCTGATCGCCTGCGGCAGCCGCGCCTATCCTTCCAATACGCTGGAATCGGGTTGGATTCCCTCACCGCTGCCGGCGATCTACACGGGCGAGAAGCTCAAGGGCTATCGCGAATGGCTGGGGGCTGACAGTTATGAAGCGACGGGGTCGATCGGTGGCAGCTTCGTCTCGCAGTCGATCGAGGACTATTACCTCAATCCCTGGGAACTGGGTTATGGCCCCTTCGTGAAGTTCGACCACGACTTCCATGGGCGCGAGGCGCTTGAAGCGATCGATCCGGCTGAGCAGCGCAGGAAGGTGACCCTGGCCTGGCACCCTGAGGACATGGCCAAGATCATGGCATCGCTGTTCGATCCGGATGGCGAGCAGTACAAGTTCTTCGATGTCCCCCTCGCGAACTATGCTTCGTCGAACTACGACCGCGTGACCGATGCCGACGGCAAGACGGTCGGCCTGTCGATGTTTACCGGCTACTCCTACAATGAGAAGCAGGCGCTTTCGCTGGCGACTATAGATCCTGAAATCCCCATCGGCAGCGAAGTGCAGGTTGTCTGGGGTGAAGAGGACGGCGGCACGCGCAAGACCACGGTCGAGCCTCACAAACAGCTCGCGGTGCGGGCCATCGTTTCGCCGGTTCCCTATTCGCGCGTGGCCCGTGAAACCTACCACGAAGGTTGGCGTACCCAGCGCGTCGACGCCTGACTTCGCTAATCGTTAGGCGCCCCGCCAAAGCTTGTGCGGACCTGTCCGTCTGGCTTTGGCGGGGCGTCTTGCATCAGAACCAGTATGCGATCGCCCGATGTTCGATGGAGGCGCGCGGCACGGCGTGGTGCTTCGCGTCAGGATTGTCGAAGGCGACGTGTGGGACGCATCGAGCGACGTCCGGTGCGCTGTCGTACGTCTTGAATACAAGTGCTTCGCCCGGCGACATGTTGCTGAACCAGCACCAGCGATGTCGGGGGGAATGGGCCAGAACCAGCCCTTCGAATGACCAGAGGTCTTCTCCGTTGCGATCGAAGATGGCGTCTGCGGGAAGCAGATCGTCTGGTGAGACGGTTCTTGCATCGCAAAGCGCCAGCGGAACGTCCTGGGGTGGAGGTGTGAGGATGCTCCAGATGTTGTAGTGCGCGCTGCGACTGGGTCTTGGTTGTCCGCCTGGTGCGAAGCGCCGGGAGAAGGTCTCGGCCGTTCGGCCGGAAACGTCGACATGTGCAAAGCGGGCTGGACGGGAATTGTCGAGCGTGCCGCAAAGGGGCGAGCGCTCCGAGAAGCGTTGTATGCCCCGTCCTGTCGGGATCACAAGGTCCGCGCCGGTAACTTGGGTCAGAAGCGACGCCAGTTCATTCTGTCGTGAGTCGGATGTCTGGCCATCAGTTGGCAGAATCTGCGTAGCCATAACATCCGATATGATTTGGAATCCTTCAAAATCGAGCGAGGTTTTCGATCCTCTGGCATCGTGAATCGGCATCGCTCTAGAGTCAATCGTGACGGTGTCGCGTGAAGTATCATTTGCGTGGTAGAGCATTCTGGATGCTGTCCTTACCGCGTAGGAGATTTCAGAAATCATAGATATTTCCTAATTTTAACAGTGCATAAAATACTTGGCGTCCCGCAGGAACGGGTCTCGAAATCCATGTTTCCGTGATTCTCATGCAGATGGCTGGCCGCGCTTCGATGGGATGAATGGGTAACATTCGTGACTATACTCTTGCCATCCAAAAATAGTATGTCATACAAACATAATGTCGCTATCCAGGCGACCACATGGCGCCGAGTTCGGAACACCGTCCGGGCGCCGGTTCAGGAGAGGACCATGATGCAGATCTTCACCAGGGCACGCTTGCGTCGCGTGTTGCTTGTAACGGTTTCGGGGAGCGGGTTGTTCGCTGCTGCGCCTGTCCTTGCACAGGACCTGCCCAATGAAGCGGAGCAGACAGAACGGGCGGAGCAATCGCCCTCTTTCAATGAAATCATCGTCACCGCACAGTTCCGCGCGCAGAACCTGCAGGATACGCCGCTGTCGATCACGGCAGTCGATGCAAACCTGTTGGCGTCAAGAAACCAGACGGACATTTCCCAGATCGCCGCTCAGGCGCCGAACGTTCAGCTTACGCAGATGGGCGGCGCCTTCGGTTCGTCGATGGCGGTCTATGTCCGCGGGATCGGGCAGTACGACTTCAACCCGGCCTACGAACCTGGCGTGGGTATGTATGTCGATGACGTTTACTATGCGACGCTGACCGGTTCGATCATGGACCTGCTCGATCTCGAACGTGTCGAAGTTCTGCGGGGGCCTCAAGGTACTCTGACCGGGCGCAACTCGATCGGCGGCGCGATCAAGCTGTTTTCGGTGAAGCCCAGCAACGAGAACAGCGGCTCGGTAGAGGTCGCCTACGGTTCGCGCGATCGCACGGACTTGCGCGGCAGTGCCAACTTCGTGCTGACAGACAACCTCTATGCCCGTATCGCTGCCGTCCACAAGCGGCAGGATGGCTACGTCGATCAGGTTGACTTCGGCTGCGCCAATCCCGGCAACCCGCTAGGCATCGGTGCTCGTCCATCTACGCCTTCGGATTGCGTCGTCGATAAGTTCGGCGAGAAGAACTATACGGGCCTTCGCGGTTCGCTCCGCTTCAATCCGGATGACAAGCTCGATTGGACGATCACGGGCGATTACACTTATGAAAATCGCTCCTACAGCGCGAGCGTCCTGACGGTCAACGATACGAGCAAGACCGACGGCGTCAATTTCATCTGCGGACGCTTCTGTACATACGCGGATTTCTTCGCACCGGCGGGCGGCATTATCGATCAGGCATATTACATGCCCAGCAAGACGAAGTTCGAGGGCTGGGGCGTTTCGAGCAACGTTAGCTACGAGTTCAGTTCCCATCTGAAGTTGCAGTCGATCACCGCTTACCGGCGTTATCGACAGGTCTTTGGCACCGACGACGATTTCACGCCCAATCCCAACATCGTTGGCGCTGGCTTCAATGACTTGAAGTTTCGCTTCTTCAGCCAGGAACTGCGCCTTTCCGGCGATATCGGGCCTGACGCGGAATGGACCCTGGGCGGCTTCTACAGCGATCAGAAGACTCTCTATTTCACGCGGCAGGATATCCGCTACATCGATTATGCCTTCTGCGGAGGCATGGGCGCTTGCAACCTGCAGTTCCAGGGCAACGATCCCGTGAATGCCGACAGCAAGGCGGTATTCGGTACGGTCATCGTGCGTCCGACTGCCGAGCTCACACTGACCGGCGGCTTGCGGTACACCAAGGAGCACAAGGACTATACATTCGTTCGCAAGGGCCTGGATGGGGGCGTGCTGAATGACAGCTTCGGGGTCGGCCTCCTCGATGGGCTCGTTGGCCTTTACGACGGTGATCGTGTCGATTGGCGTATTTCCGCCGACTATCGTTTCAGCCCCGAGATCATGGGTTATGCGACGGTGAGCACCGGCTTCAAGGGCGGCGGCGTTGTTGCGCGGCCTTTCACGGCTCTCCAGGCCATCAACGGTGCTTTCGATCCGGAGACGCTCACGGCCTATGAAATGGGCGTGAAGACCGACTTCCTCGGTCATCGTGTGCGCCTCAACCTCTCCGGGTTCTATAACGACTACAAGAATATCCAGTTGCCGATTTCGGACTGTTCGGTACTCGATGAAGTGCCGGTGGGAACGGGTACGAATACTTGCGCGGCAATCCAGAACGCAGGCGATGGCAAGATGTACGGCCTAGAGGCGGAGTTCTTCGCAAACTTCGTCGATGGTCTCGATATCGATGCGTCGCTCAGCTGGATCGATGGCAAGTGGAAACGGATCGATGAGGTTGTGGGCGGAGCCATCAAGATCGATGATCCGATTACCACGCCCAACTGGAAGTGGAGCGCGGGCATTCAGTATCGTGCCGATCTGGGCGAATTCGGATCGATCACGCCGCGCTTCGATCTTGCCTATACCGGCAAGCGCAGTGTGGGGCGTCTGACGCTCACTTCTCCGCTGGAATACCGGCCTGATTTCATCCTGGCGAATGCGCGGCTTACCTGGAAAAACAGGGACGAGGATCTTTCCATCTCGTTCGAAGTCCAGAACCTTTTCGACAAGTACTACCTGCTCCCACTGCGGTTCGTGGCTGTCTACGCCACGGCGGGGACCGGGTACAGCACGGTTGGGCGACCGCGCGAATGGGCCGTGACCGCCCGGAAGACCTTTTGATCATTCCGGTTGCAGCTGGCTTCCCCCGCCTGCTGCAACCGCATAATGCTAGTGGGATCAAGGCGATCTGGCCCGATTCAGGGACGGGCATGAATACGAACGGGAGACAAGCGCCATGGCGCAAGTGACACTGTACCACTGGGAGCCGAATGCCAATTCAGGCAAGCCGATGTTGACCCTGATGGAGAAGGGTGTCGAATTCGATAGTCACTACATCGATATGCTGGAGTTCGATCAGCATCGTCCTGAATACCTGGCAATCAATCCGCAGGGCACGATACCGGCCATGACGCATGGTTCCCGGGTCCTGGTCGAGAGCACGGCGATCATGGAATATGTGAACGAGGAGTTCTCCGGGCCGGACCTCATGCCGAAGGATGCGCTGGATCGCTGGCGGGTCCGCTGGTGGATGAAATTCATGGATCAGTGGCTGGCGCCGAGTTTCTCGATGATTGGCTGGAGCGTCTTTGTCGGCCCGATGGTTCGCCAGCGGGATCCGGCCGAACTCGAAGCGGCGATTGAGCGCATTCCCTTGCCCGAGCGGCGCGTGTCCTGGCGCAAGGCAATCCACGGCACGTTTTCCGAAGCGGAGATCGGCGAAAGCCAACGGCGCGTGGCCCTGGGTATCGGCATGTTGGAACAAGAACTGGGCAAGCGCGAGTGGCTTGCCAGCGACGCCTATAGCCTCGCAGATATCAACGGCTTCAATCTTGCCTACGCCATCCCGCTCTCACAACCGTCACTTTGCAACGATGAAAGGACGCCCAATCTCCTGCGCTGGCTGCGGGCGGTCTATGCCCGGCCGGCCGTGAAGAAATGCTGGGCCTTGGGCCGGACCGACATGGTGAAGCGTGTCGCCATTCTCGACGGGGAGCAGATCTGATGGCGATGATTCTCTACCATGGAGCGCCCAATGGCCCGTCGCTGATCGTGCTGGCGGCCCTTGCCGAAACCGGCGTGGCCGTTGAACGGCGCCGGATCGATTTGCTTGCCGGTGACCGGCACGTCCTGCCCGGCATCAGTGAACCGGTGGCCCTGAACATGGGCATCGAAGGGGAAGGCCCTGTGCTGGTGGTCGATGGCGAGGCGATGACCGATGCCGTCTTCCTGGCGCAGTATTTCGACGAGCTTTCGGAGAAGGCCTCGCTCCAGCCAAGCGATCCCTATGCGCACTGGGAGATGATGATGTGGTGCCGCCAGATCACCGAGCGCCTGTCTCCGGCTGCGGCCCTGCTGGGCAATGTCGAATTCTCGCAGGAAACTCTCGGGGCGATGTCGGATGAACAGTTCGAGGAACTGACGGATCGAATCGTTAGTGCAGACCTGCGTTCGCGCTGGGAGATCCTGCGCGACGGTGCGGTGGATCTTGCGCAGATTACAGACAGTCGGACCAAGGTCCTGCAGGCCGTCGAGCGCTGTGAGCAGCAGCTCGGTGACGGGCGCGAATGGCTCATGGGCGAACTGACAATCGCTGATCTCACCACTTTCGCCTGGCTTGCGGGAATGGAGCAGGTCCTTCCCGAGTCTTTCCGGGACAAGCCGCTGACGACGGCCTGGCTACAGCGCGTTCGCTCTCGTCCCGCTGTGGCCTCTGCCCTCGCCGATGGCGGGGCTCGAGCCGCGACGTTCTGGGCTCCCGGTCCGGAGATCAACCGCTGGGGATGACCGTGCGTCGCCCCGAATAAATCCATAAAATCATGATCCGGGACAGCAGTTGGCCGGAATGCGGGAAGAGTGAAATGGTTGCGAAGGGTTTCTCGTTGCTGGCGGTTGTCGTGTCGGGGACATGTCTGGCCCTGTCAGGCTGCGGAATGGGTCTCGCCAATGGCTCGGAGGATCTTGCCCGCGACGGCGTCAACGGGAAACTCATCGCTGAGGGAGCGAATGATGCCTGGCCTTCTTATGGGCGTACCTACGACGAACAGCGCTATTCGCCGCTGACCGACATCAACAGGCAGAACGTCAAGGATCTCGGTCTTGCCTGGTTTGCGGATCTTGATACCTCCAGAGGCCAGGAAGCGACGCCGCTGGTGATCGATGGCGTCATCTACATCTCCACGGCCTGGTCCAAGGTCAAAGCCTATGATGCGGTGACGGGCAAGGAACTGTGGGCCTTCGATCCGGAGGTTCCCGGCAAGGCGGGCGTCAATGGCTGCTGCGACGTGGTCAATCGCGGACTGGCGGCCTGGGGCGACAAGTTGTTCCTGGGAACCTTCGACGGGCGCCTCATCGCTCTCGATCGCAAGAGTGGAAAGACGCTATGGAGTCAGGTTACCGTCGACCAGAGCCAGCCCTATACGATCACCGGTGCCCCGCGCGTCATCGGCGGGAAAGTGATCATCGGCAATGGCGGGGCAGAGATGGGCGTGCGCGGGTACGTCACGGCCTATGACGCTCAGACCGGCAAACAGGCCTGGCGCTTCTATACGGTGCCCGACCAGCCCGGAAAGAATAGCGAGAAATATCTGAAGGACGCCGAGAAGACCTGGAACGGGAAGTGGTGGGCCGAAGGCGGTGGCGGCACGGTCTGGGATTCGATGGCCTACGATCCCGAACTCGATCTGCTCTATATTGGCGTCGGCAATGGCAGCCCGTGGAATCACGGCATCCGGTCGGAAGGCAAGGGCGACAATCTCTATCTTTCATCGATCGTCGCGGTCCGCCCGGAAACCGGGGAATATGTCTGGCATTTCCAGGAAACGCCGGGAGAAACCTGGGACTTCACGGCGACGCAGCACATCATGCTTGCCGACCTCGAGATCGACGGAAAAATTCGCAAGGTGCTGATGCAGGCGCCCAAGAATGGCTTTTTCTACGTGATCGACCGCGAGACGGGTGAGTTCATATCGGGCAAGAACTTCGTGCCGGTCAATTGGGCCAGCGGCCTCGATCCGAAGAGCGGCCGGCCGATCGAGAACCCCGAGGCGCGGTATTACAAGACCGGTCGCCCATGGATCGGATCGCCGGGTGCAGGCGGGGCACACTCGTGGCATCCGATGGCATGGGACCCGAAGGAGAAGCTGGTATTCATTCCGGCCCAGATCGCAGCCTTCCCCTATTTTGCGGACAAGGACTGGAAGCCGGCGAAGAAGGGATTCAATACCGGCGTCGACATGTCCGCCGGGGCCATGCCGGCCGATCGCAAGGTCCGCGCCGGAGCCGAACAGGCGACGCAGGGCGTCCTGATCGCCTGGGACCCGGTGGCACAGAAGGAGCGCTGGCGGGTCACATTCCCCAGCGCCAATAACGGTGGCCTCCTGGCGACCGGCGGTGGACTTGTGTTTCAGGGCAACATGAAAAGCGAAATGGCGGCCTACGCCACCGATACGGGGGCCAAGCTGTGGTCCTATCCGGTCCAGACGGGCGTGGTAGCCCCGCCGGTGACCTACAAGATCGGCGATACGCAGTATCTGGCCGTGGTCGCGGGGTGGGGCGGCATCTGGGCCCTCGCACCGGGGCTGCTGTCGCAGGACGGTGGGCCGGTGCACAATGTCAGCCGGCTTCTCGTCTTCAAGCTCGGCGGGAAGGCCAAGCTTCCTGCAAGCCCGCCGGTCAATCAGATGCCGATCGATCCGCCGCCCTTCACCGGCACGATGCAGCAGGTGAAGAGGGGCGCTTATCGCTATGGTCGCTTTTGCGGAACCTGCCACGGTGATGCGGCCATTGGCGGCGGCCTGCTGCCCGATCTGCGTCGCTCTGCGATCGTTGCAGACAAGGCGGCTTTCCAGACCGTGGTCCATGACGGTGCCCTCGAAGCCAACGGCATGGTCAGTTTCGCCAATGTGCTGAACCCCGATGAAATCGAGGCAGTCCGCCAATACGTCATCCATCGTGCGAACGAGGATCGCGATCTCGACGCGGGATCCGCCAAGACGGCTAGCCGATGACCATCGACGTAAAGGCGATCCGTGCGATCGACGTTCATGTCCACGCCGAAGTGTCCTGTCATGATCCCGAGGATCCGGTCATGGCCCAGTTCTTCGATGCTGCCTCGGCCTATTTCAAGGCGCCGCGCGAACGTCCCAAGATGCCCGAAATCGCAGAGATCTACAGGCGCCAGAATATCGCTTTCTGCCTGTTTACGGTCGATGCGGAGAGTGGTCTGGGAGCGCGCCGGGTGTCCAACTACGAAGTTGCGGACTTCGCCGCGCAACATGCGGACATCTGCCTGCCGTTCGCTTCGATCGATCCGCGCAAGGGCAAGCTCGGAGCTCGCGAAGCGCGCGATCTTGTCGAGAACCACGGCGTGCGGGGATTCAAGTTCCATCACATCGTGCAGGACTGTCACCCGGCCGATCGCGTCGGCTATCCGATATACGAGGTCATCGCCGAATTCGGATTGCCGGCCATATTCCACACCGGGCATTCCGGCATGGGCACGGGGATGCGCGGCGGCGGAGGGCTACGCCTGAAATACGGCCGCCCCATGCTGGTGGACGATATCGCGGCGGACTTTCCCGACATGAAGATCATCCTGGCCCACCCCAGCTGGCCTTGGGTGGATGAGAGCCTGTCGATGGCCTTGCACAAGGAGAACGTCTTCATCGACCTCTCGGGCTGGAGCCCCCGGTACTTTCCGCCCCAGATCGTACGCTACGCCAACGGGCAACTTTCGGGCAAAATGATGTTCGGTTCGGATTTCCCCTTGATCCGGCCTGACAAGTGGATCGAGGCGGCTCGCGATATCGGTTTCAAGGAAAGCGTCATGGCCGGGATCATGAAGGACAATGCGGTCAGAGTGCTCGGCCTTGACTGACCGCGCTTCAGCATCGTCTCGCTGGATGCCGTTTTCGGACCGTCACGTTGTCATTACCGGCGCGTCGAGCGGCATCGGAAGAGCGACGGCTCAGTGCATTTCCGCGCAAGCAGGGCGTGTGACCTTGCTGGCGCGCCGTGCCGAGCGTCTCGAAGCGCTGGCCGCTTCTCTGGGGGAGGGGGCTGCGTGGCATGCGGTCGATGTGTCTGACAGCGAAGCATTGATTGTCGCGATCGACCGGGCCGTCGCGGTTAACGGTCCAATCGACGGCCTTTTCCTCAACGCCGGAACCGGGGGGACCTTCGCCCCGGTGGAGAGTTACCCGGACAGTGATTTCATGCATGTCATGCAGGTCAATCTCCTGTCTGCGTTTCGCGCTATCGCTCATGTGCTGCCGATGATGAAGGAACGGGGGAAGGGCGCTATACTCGTCATTGGAAGTCTGGCGAGTGAGCGCGGCATGGCGAACAACGCGGCCTACGTTGCATCGAAGCACGGACTTCTCGGGCTTGCGCGCGCCGTGGCTTTGGAGGCGGCTCCCTTCGGCGTGAGATGCAATTGCATCGTTCCCGGCTTTATCGAGACCGAGATGTTCGACGCCTTGCCGGATGAGGCCATGTCGCAGCTGGCGTCCCGCATCCCGCAAGGCCGCACCGGCCGCGCCGAGGAACTGGCCGGTGTCGCTGCATTCCTGCTCTCCGATGCCGCATCGCACGTGACGGGACAGAGCCTTGCGGTAGATGGCGGCGTGCTCGGGACCCTGTCTGTCCAGGCGAACGCGCCTTCGCTTGCCCGCCTTACTCGTCGAAGAAGTTGAGTTCGAGCAGGACGCCGTCCGGATCATGGACGAAGATCTGGCGCAGGCCGATGCTTCGGATAACATTGCTTTCGTAGCGGAGTCCGCGGTCTTCCAGGCGATCCCGGATCTCATCGAAACCTTCGCAGCGAAGAGCAATGTGGTGGAGCGCCCCGGTCGGTCCCGGTCTCATGTCCCGGTCCATGGCGCGCGGCACGTCTTGTGCATTCAGGTGAAGGATGGGGCGCTCATCGCTGTTGTAGATCCAGCGCGCCATCTCCCGGGTGAGCGGGGCCGGCGGAGCGCAGCTCTCCAGCGAAAGGACATCGCGGTAGAATGCCTCGCTTCGATCGAGGTCGGAGACGATCACGTTGAAGTGATCGAGAGCGACGACGCGGGCGCGAATCCGCGTCTCGAAAGCCATGAAGGGGCTGTTCATGCCGCTTCCTCCTGCTTCCGTTCGCCACCGGGCACGCCCCGGGCAACGCGGCGATCAAAGTCCGGATCGTCTTCGGGCCGCGCAAGTGCGCTCATGACCCTGGCGTGGATATCCTCCAGAGCGCCGCGGAATTCGGCGTAGGGGAGGATGTACAGCTGGTCTTCCTGCACGCCCTTGAGCACGTGCTGGGCCAGTGTTTCGGGCTCCATTCCGATTTCGATTACCTTTTTGAGGTGCTCGAACATGGCCGGGTCGGCCTGATAGTAGCCGGTCTCGGCAAGATGCTTCGGCCGCGTCAGCAAGGCTTCATGGATATTGGTGTTCACGGCCCCGGGACAGAGCAGTGATACGCCGATCCCGGTGCCGTCCAGATCGAGAGCCAGGGTCTCGGTCAGGCCGCGAACGGCCATCTTGGTGGTGCAGTAGATGCCGGTTCCCTTCAGCGCGACGAAAGCCGACATCGATGCGGTGTTGACGATGTGTCCGCCGTTGCCCCGCTCCACCATGCGCGGGACGAACGTGCGTATGCCGTTGATGACACCGCGAAGATTGACGTCGATCTGCCAGTCCCAGTCATCGTGCGTGGCATCCTGGATAGCGCCGAAATGAGATACGCCAGCGGTGTTGAAGAGCAGTTCGACCGGTCCCAGCTCTGCCTCCACGTCGTCCGCGGCGCGCCGGTAGGCCTCGCGGTCGGTGATGTCGAGAAGGACCGGCATTACCGTGGCGTCGGTATTGGCGAAGTGGGCCATCGCCTCGTCGAGATGGTCCTGCCTGATGTCGGCAATGGCGATCCTGCAACCGGCCTTCGCGAAGACCTTGGCCTGGCCCAATGCCACGCCCGATCCGCCGCCTGTTATGAAGGCTGTGCGGCCTGCGACTTGTGTCATCTTCACTCTCCCTTGAGCATCGTGTTTTTTCAGGCGTAGGCGTGGTTCTCCAGCCCGAGCATGTCGCGCGTTTCTGCGGCGCTTGAGACATCTGCCCCCAGGCGTTCGATCAGTTCGACCGCCCAGCGCACGTGAGCGGCGTTGTCGGGCGCCATAAGTCCCTTGCGCAGGTAGATCGTGTCTTCGAAACCAACGCGGACATGGCCGCCCAGGAGCACTGACTGCGCGGCCATGGGGTAGGAGTGACGGCTGATGCCGAAGCCGGTGAAATGTGCGCCTTTCGGGATCTGGTTGGATGCGTAGAGCATCGCTTCCGGTGTCGCCGGCAATCCGTACTTGGTACCGAGGACGAAGGAGAACGGCGCGTTGCTGGGTATCGCCCCTTTCGCCATGAGGTCATCGGCGAATACGAAGTCGCCTGCCTCGAAGCATTCGATCTCGGGCATGACCCCGGCATCCTGGATCATGTGGCCCATGCGGGTGATCATCGGATCGAGATTGATCGCGACACCGCCCCAGAGTTGCATGGTGCAGATGTCGAGCGTGCACATGTCCGGCTTGAGATCGAGAATGTGTTCCAGCCTGCGCTCCGCCGTGAACATGAGCGTGCCTTCGCCGCATACGGCCGGATCTTCTTCGCTCTGCATCCAGTTGCAGCCCGGTCCGGTCGTGACGTTGAGAATGACCTCGCGGTTCTTTTCGCGGATCAGGCCCACGACTTCGCGATAATCGTCGAGCGCCTGCGATGGTTCGCCGGTTTCGCGGTCGCGGACATGGACGTGGATAATCGATGCACCCGCTTCGGCAGCTGCCAGGGCCTCATTGGCGACATGATCGGGCCGAAACGGAAAGTTGGGATGCTCCGGCATCGGTGAACTTCCTGTAACTGCGCATGTAATATAGACTTTTCGCGCCAATCTCGCTCTCCTCGGTTCTTCTGATTTGCTGATTCGAGGGATTCGCAAATTCGGAAAGGTCGGAACAGACCAGCGCCTATCCTATCAGGTAAGGTAACTGGTTCAGGATGGCACTGGAGGAGGAAGCAGAACGATGTCGCATCGCGAAGAGCTGTCGCGATTCCTGAAGTCCGCGCGCGGTCGGCTGAAGCCCGGCGATGTCGGACTCCCGCCGGGCGAGCGACGCCGTGCCAAGGGATTGCGGCGCGAGGAAGTCGCAGCGCTCGCCGGCATGAGCGTGACCTGGTACACCTGGTTCGAACAGGGCCGCGAAGTGCAGTTATCTGCGCCGATGATCGAACGGCTGGGCCGTACGCTGCACCTGACCGATACCGAGCGCGAATACCTCTTCGCGTTGGCACAACATCGCCCGCCGCCACTCGTTTCACGCTTCGATGAGACGATACGTCCTGGCACGCAGCATCTGCTCGACCATCTCGCTATTCCGGCGCTCGTGATCGTCGAGGACTGGACGGTCGTGGGATGGAACTCCTTCGTTTCCGTCGCCTTTCGTGACTACAGCGTTTTGCCGCGCAACGAACGCAACCTGTTCAAGATCCTGATGCTCAATGAGCGCTATCAGGCCGATCCCGATTTTTTCCGTGAAATGGGACAGCGCCTCACAGCCCGTTTCAAGTGGGATTATAGCCAGACCGCGCAGCCCGAAGTCTTCGACGAGATCATTGCCGAGATGACCGAGCGATCCGCGCTGTTCAGGGAGAGTTGGGAGCGTAGTGAGATCCGGGCTCACTTTGAGGGGATCAATTCCAGCTTCTTCCCGGAAATCGGAGAAATCTGGTTTCGGCACACGTCCTATGCGATCGAGGAAGCCCCGAGCCAGCGCCTGATCCTGTTCGCGCCGAACGAGGAACGCGATGCCGTTCTGCTCGAACGTCTGCGCAAGCTCAAGCCGGAACTGGATGTTCGAGCGTAGTGCGATCGATGATCTTCGCCCCGGCGCCGGCGGGAAGCCGGGCGAAGAGGGGAACCGCGCCAAACCCCAGTAGCGCAAGTGAGACCAGGGCCAGCCGGTAGGGCGAAGCTTCGTCTTGAATTTCGTTTGCGAAAGGCAGGTTGAGGAACAGTGCACCCAGCGAAATGCCAACCGCGGCCGACATGGCGTTGCCGATGCTGTTGAGGACGATGGCCCCGGGCAGTTCTTCTTGCGCGACGTCTGCGAAGGCAATGGACACCATCCCCGTGAACGGAACCGAGCGAGCCAGGCCTGCCGTGAACATCGTCAGCGCCATCAGCCAGAATGGCGTTTTCGCATCGAGAAGCGCAAGGGCGGCCATCGTGCCCATCATCAGGCCCGTCCCCCAGGCGAGGGAGGCTCGAAAACCGGTCAGGCGAATGACGCGCCCGACTATCGGTTTGAGCACGAGGTCGCCCAGGTTGTTGGCGAGAAGCAACAGGCCAGCTGCGCCGGGTGAGAGGTTGAAGGCAAGCTGGAAGCACAGCGGGAGGACGAGTGCCTGCGCCATGAAGGGAATGCGCATGAGCATGCCCGCCCCGAACGCGATCGATCGAAACGTGCGATGTCGCAAGGCGTCGAGAGCAACCAGGCTGTCGGGATGCCGTCGAAGATGGCGATAGGAGAGCAGCCCGATTGCCGCTCCGCCGACCAGCATGAGCGTTGGAAAGGAAGGGCTGTCCGGATGCGCGCCAAGCCTGTCGAATCCATAGATGAGCATGGTCAGGGCGCTGGCGATCAGGACGAAGCCAAGCGGATCGAAGCGGGTCGGTTGCGGCGAAATGGATGGGATCAGCCGTAGCACGAGGACCGAACCGACGAGGGCAAGCGGCAGGTTGATCAGGAAGATGGACTGCCAACCGAAGGCCTCAGTCAGGAAGCCGCCAAGGGGAGGGCCGATGACCGGCGCGACGAGGGCGGGGGTCGTACTGATCGCCAGCATTTCGACCAGCCGGTGCGTTGGCGTCATGCGCAGCAGGATGAGGTTGCCCACTGGCGCCATGAGACTTGAGCAAAACGCCTGCAAGCCTCGCGCCGTTACGAAAAGGGCGAGGGTCGTGGAGAGAGAGCAAAGCAGCGATGCGACGCCGAAGCCGAGAACGGCGACCGCAAGCACCCGTCGCGGCCCCAGCTTCTGCGCGAGCCAGCTGCTTAACGGCAGGCATGCCGTCGAGACCAGGAGGTAGGCGGTAATCCCGATTCCCAGCTCGCTGGGAGAGATCCTGAAGTCACGCGCCATATCCGGCAGGGCCGTTGCAATGATCGTGGCTTCGAGGATCGAGAGGAACATGATGAACGCGACCATGATCGCGATCATGCGAGGATCGGGCGGACGCTCTCCATCCCTCGGCACAACGGGCCTATGATCCAGCGTCCCCGAACCGCGTCTGTCGGTGGGGCCGAAATGGAGCGCGCCTTCGTTCATTGCGACCTTTCGAAGTAGGCGATGGCCCGGAACTCATAGCTTTCACGAATTGCCGCGTCCGGGCGGCTGGTGTCGTGGAATGCCGTATGCGGTGCGCGCCACGCCCGGTTGTGGTCGCTGTCGTGGAACTTGATGAATATGACCTCGTCTCGGGTCATGTCGGGGAAATACCACCAGCGATGCTCGGCACTGAACTTGAAGATGGTGGCTGCGACCATGTCTTCCTCACCGGGGATCGGCGCGTAGAGCGCGTCGCCTTCAGGGATCTCGTCCACGTCGATCTTCACGTTGGCGACGCTGTCCTCTTCGCCGACCGAGGGGCCTTCGCACAAGGCGAGCGGCCAGTCCTGCGGTGCCGGTGAAAACGTGCGCCACAGACTGAAGGCAATGAAGCGCTCGAAGTCCGGGCCATCGGGACGCGCTGCCGCGTAAAGGCGCCGTGCGATCTTGTGCGCGGTACTTGAATTGAAATCGACGTGTGCCTCGGCCGCTGGAGGCTGATAGGCTTCGCCAGCAATGAGCGGAGAGCGCAACTGGCCTCCCATCGGAATAATGAAGTTGGCCCCGGTCAGGGCCATCGCAACTTTGGCGACCTCGTCCGGATAGATCTCCAGCTGAGCCGGATCAGTGAAGTCGGTGACGGCACTGGGGTACCGTGCAAGGCAGAAACCGTGCTTGTCCAACGTAAAGGGCTGCCTGGCCAACCGCGCATTGCAGATCGTCACGGGGTAGGGCTGGTAGATGCCCGTGTTGAATTCCTTGCCCGGAGCCCAGAAACGGCGATTGATGCGCGAAGTCGGGACGAGGTATTCGATCGTCGTCCGGATCGCTTCTGCGGGGCGGCTGCGATCCTTCGTCTCCTCCATGGCCATGGCCCTCTTCCCGAACTTCTCTTCTGTTCTATTCCGAAGCTCTGAGGACTTCGGTCATTGCGATCCGGCGAAACGGGCCCTCACGTCTTGCGGTACAGGGGCAGAGCGCAGGCCAGAGGGTGAGCCAGGCGACGCGACCGTCCAGACGCGTTTCTCGGTGCCTTCCACGCAGAGTCGATCCCCCAGCAGGATACGATGCGCGATCGTGAAGCTGCTGTTTCCGAAGATCGGCGCATCTGCCTCGATCCTCACTACATCGCCATAGCTGGCCGGGGAGGTGAACCGCGCCGAAAGGTCGACAAGTGGGAAGCCGACCACCCCCATCTGGGCAAGCATGTCGCGCTTGCGGGGCAGGCCGGCCGCCTCGAAAAGCAGGATCGTGCTCTCGGCAAACATGTCGATGAAGCGCGGGGCGAAGACGATCCCGGCAGGGTCGCACTGGCCCCATTCGATGCGATGCTCGCGTATCAGGAATGACTGCATCTTTCAGGCCAGGATGTTCTTGCCCTGTCGGGTCGTCTGAGCCGCCATTTCCGATGCCGCGGGTGGTTCGGGAATGAGGAGTCCGCGTTGCACGGCCGGGCGGGCAGCGACCGTGTCGAACCATCGCTGGAGATGCGACAGGCCATCCATGTCGATGCAGGCCCAGTCGCGGCCACGGACCCAGGGGAAGCAGGCGATGTCCGCGATCGAATAGTCGCCGGCAAGAAATTCCCGATCGGCGAGTCGGCGGTCCATCACCTCGAACAGGCGCCGGCTCTCGCGCGTATAGCGGTCGATCACGGAAGGTAGCTTTTCGTCGAAGTAGCGATTGAAGACGGTCGCCTGTCCCATCATCGGCCCCAGCCCCGACATCTGCCACATGACCCACTGGATCGCTTCGCTGCGTCCTGTGATAAATTTGGGCAGGAAGCGGTCGAACTTCTCGGCAAGGTAGATGAGGATCGCACCGGATTCGAAGACGGCGAAGGAACCGCCCTCAGTTTCGACATCGTGATCGATCAGCGTTGGAATACGGCCATTGGGATTGAGCCCGAGATACCATTCTTCCTTCTGCTCCCGATCGGTGAGCGAAATCGGGCGCACCTTGTAGGCCACGCCGAGCTCCTCGAGCATGATCGTGGTCTTCCAGCCGTTCGGCGTTTCCGATGTGAGCAATTCGAGCAAGCGTCTCTCCCCGCATTTCGCGCGATTCGCCGCGCCTTGAGGGGCGAGACAAGCAGAGTAGCGCCCTCGCAACCAGAAGAGCGAAAACAGTATTAGTGGGAATGACAGCTTCGCGGAGCGCTTAACCAGTTGGCGATTCTAATAGTATTGGCGGTGGACTTCCTCACCCGCGAACCGTGCCGCACCTTGCATGTCATATCGAGAATGAAAGACGGAGAGGGACTGCCAGTTCATGTTGACGCTCTACAGCTTTGGTCCGGGGGCCAATTCGCTCAAGCCACTGCTCGCACTTTATGAGAAGGGGTTGGAATTCACGCCGCGTTTCGTCGATCCCACGCGGTTCGAGCACCACGAGGAATGGTTCAAGAAGATCAATCCGCGAGGGCAGGTTCCGGCTCTCGACCATGACGGACACATCATCACCGAATCGACGGTGATCTGCGAATATCTCGAAGATGCCTTTCCCGAGGCGCCGCGCCTGCGGCCCGTCGACCCGGTCATGATCGCCGAAATGCGGGTCTGGACCAAGTGGGTGGACGAATACTTCTGCTGGTGCGTCTCCACGATCGGCTGGGAGCGGATGATCGGGCCAATGGCGCGGGCGCTTTCGGACGAGGAATTCGAGGCGAAGGTCGCGCGCATTCCTGTCCCGGAGCAACGTACGAAGTGGCGCACTGCGCGCACCGGCTTCCCGAAGGAGGTGCTGGACGAAGAGATGCGCAAGATCGGCGTATCGGTGAACCGGCTCGAAACGCGGCTGGCGGAAAGCCCCTGGCTCGCCGGCGAGAATTTCAGCTTGGCCGACGTGTGCAATTTCGCCATCGCCAACGGCATGCAGAACGGATTTTCCGATATCGTCAACCGCGAAGCCACGCCGCACCTCGTGGCCTGGATCGAGAAGATCAATGATCGTCCGGCCTGCAAGGCGATGTTCGCCAACTCGAAAAGCGAGTTCGCCGACCGCGGCCAGAAAGTCACCGCCTGACGGTCCCCGCCGCCACCAAACTGCGACCAAGGAGCTTCACGGGATGGCCAAAGACAACCGCATTACCCTTTACGATCTGCAACTTGCTTCGGGTTGCACGATCAGCCCCTTCGTCTGGCGCACGAAATATGCGTTGGCGCACAAGGGGTTCGATGTCGATATCGTGCCCGGAGGATTTACCGGAATTGCCGAACGTACGGGCGGGCGCAGCGAGCGCGTTCCGGTCATCGTCGATGACGGTGAGTGGGTGCTCGACAGCTGGAAAATCGCCGAATACCTCGATGAGCGCTATCCGGACCGGCCGATGCTGTTCGAAGGTCCTTCGATGAAACAGCTCACCAAGTTTCTCGATGCCTGGCTGTGGCAGACTGCCATCGGCCCCTGGTTCCGTTGCTATATCCAGGATTATCACGACTTGTCCTTGCCTCAGGACCAGACCTACGTCCGCCACTCGCGCGAGACGATGTTTCTGGGCGGAAAGACGCTGGAGGAAGTGCAGGCGGGCAGGGAAGATCGCCTGCCGCTGGTGCCTCCGACGCTGGAACCCTTCCGCAAGTTGCTGCGCGATACGCCCTGGCTTGGCGGAGATGCGCCCAATTTCGCCGATTACACGGCGCTTGCCGTCTTTCTGTGGACGGCCTCGGTCGCGACGACACCGCCTTTGACCGAGGACGATCCCTTGCGCGGCTGGCTCGATCGCGGTTTCGATCTCTACGCCGGGCTTGGTCGGCACCCCGGGATGCACAGTCTCTTCGGCCTCCGCCTGCGGGAAGGAGACCCAGAGCCGTTCGCTCGTGATGGGGCGGGGATCGAAGTGGCTCCGGTCAACCGCGGGACTGCACGAAGTGCCGAGATGGCGGACTGAGAGGAGAGTGACGATGGCATGGCACGAAGAGCCGCCGCCGGGCGCCTTGCGGATGTACCACATCCCGGGCTGCCCCTTTTCGGAACGCGTGGAGATCCTGCTCGATCTGAAGGGGCTGTCGGGGATCATGGACGACCATGAAGTCGACATTTCCAAGCCTCGGCCGGATTGGCTCCTGTCGAAAACGCGCGGAACCACCTCGCTTCCCGCGCTCGAGCTGGAGAATGGTGAGACCCTGAAGGAAAGCATGGTGATCCTGCGCTACTTCGAGGAGCGGTTTCCCGAACGTCCGGTAGCGCAACGCGATCCCTTCGAACATGCGGTCGAGGCCATGCTTTGCGCCACGGACGGGCAGTTTACCGGTGCCGGGTATCGCATGATCCTCAACCGGGACCGCGCAAAGCGCGACGACTGCAAGGCGGAAGTGGATGCGCAGTATGCACGGCTGGACGATTTCCTGAGGCACTATAGCCCTGACGGCGACTATCTGTTCGCTTCTTTCGGTTGGGCTGAAGTTGTCTTTGCACCGATGTTCAAGCGCCTCTGGTTCCTGGAATACTATGAAGGCTATGAAGTGCCTCAGCACCTGGCGCGCGTGCTGCGCTGGCGCGAAGCCTGTACCGAACACCCGGCCGTCGCGAACAGGCACAGTCATCGCGAGCTGATGACCCTGTATTACGATTACAGCCAGGGCGGTGGTAACGGTCGCCTTCCTCAAGGGCGGCATATTTCCAGCTTCACCCTCGATCCGGCTTGGGAGAAGCGTCCCATGCCTCCGCGCGACAAGTGGGGTACGCCGGCCACCGATCGCGAACTGGGCCTCGTCACCGCGACTGTCGGTGCCTGAGATCCCGAATATTTCCATTCTTGCCGAGAACAGGACCATTTTCATGAAGAGCTACTTGCAGAATTATATCGACGGCAGCTGGGTCGACAGCGAAGGCGGCGTCAGACAACCAGTCGTGAGCCCCGCAACCGAGGATGCCTGCTCGGAGATCGTGCTGGGCACTGCGGCTGACGTCGACCGGGCCGTCGCGGCAGCGCGGCGGGCTTTCGAAAGCTTTGGCCAAACCACCCGCGAAGAACGCATGGCCCTCCTTGAAAGGGTGATCGAGGCCTACAAGGCCCGCATTCCCGACATTGCAGAGGCCATTGCAATCGAGATGGGCTGTCCGATCTCGACGGCGTCCACCGCGCAGGCGGGATCGGGCGTAGCGCACCTTGGTCAGGCCTTGGCCTCACTAAAGGACTTCGCGTTCGCCGAAAGTCTCGGCGAGAACACCGTCGTTCGCGAACCCATCGGCGTCGTGGCTCTCATTACCCCCTGGAACTGGCCGATGAACCAGATCGTTGCCAAGGTCGGCCCATGCCTTGCCGCGGGTTGCACGATGATCCTCAAGCCCAGCGAGGAAGCGCCGACGTCTGCCGCGATCTTTGCCGAGGTCATGGAAGCGGCAGGGGTTCCTGCTGGCGTCTTCAACCTCGTGCAGGGGGACGGGCCCGGTGTCGGCACCGCGCTGGCGAAGCATCCGGGCATCGACATGATCAGCTTCACCGGCTCCACGCGCGCCGGCATCATGGTCGCCAAGAATGCTGCCGATACCGTCAAGCGCGTGTCGCAGGAATTGGGCGGCAAGTCGCCCAACATCATAATCGAGGGAACCCCGCTCGACGCCGCGCTGCCCGGAGGGGTGGGCGGTGTGCTGATCAATTCCGGTCAGAGCTGCGTTGCCCCTACGCGTATGCTGGTCCACAAGTCGCAGCATGACGAAGCGGCCAGGATGGTGGGCGAGATGTTTGCGGCCAAGCCGGTCGGGGATCCGCTGACGGAAGGGCCGCATATCGGCCCGGTGGTGAACAAGTCGCAGTGGGACAAGATCCAGGGTTTGATCCAGAAGGGCATCGACGAGGGCGCAACGCTGGTGACAGGCGGTCTGGGGCGTCCAGATGGGCTGGAGCGTGGCTTCTACGTCAAGCCGACCGTGTTCTCCAACGTGACCCCGGACATGACGATCGCCCAGGAGGAAATCTTCGGCCCGGTCCTGGCCATCATGCCTTACGAGGACGAGGACGACGCCGTGCGCATCGCCAACGATACGCCTTACGGTCTGGGCGCCTACATTGCCGGCGATCCTGTCAAGGCGAGCAAGATCGTCGGCAAGCTGCGGGCGGGAGCAGTCTTCGTCAATGCCGGCGGTCTCGTCTTCGACATGCCCTTCGGCGGCTACAAGCAGTCAGGCAACGGTCGGGAATTCGGTAAGTTCGGCATCGAGGAATTCCTCGAGATCAAGTCGGTCATCGGCTCATACCTGCCGGAGAAGGCCTGACGGGTTCGGGAGGGCGGAAACCGTCCGGTGTCCGCCCTTCGGCAGTCAGGTCAGGTCATCGATCGAAATGGAGCGGCCTGCCGCCGCCGCCCGATTGGCTTCGCGGCGCAGGCGCTCGATCTCCAGGCGCTCGGCCGGTGCATCCTCATCGGGCAGGGCGGCGATCGAAGTCTCATAAATTTCGCGGAAATCCTCGGCATATTCGGGATGAGAGAAGATGAGGCCCTGGTTGCGTTCGATCCCCTGCAAGGTCTTCCGCCCTACTTCCAATGGGTTCATGCCCATCTCGAACGCCTTGCCGAATGCGGTCAGGTCCGCCCTGTCCACCGCACCGAAGCCCGTGTCTGCGAACGCATCCGGGCGGCGGAAGGCGCTGTCCCAGGCGTTCGTCCGCGTGAGTCCGGGGCATAGCAGCGAGACGCCGATGCCCAGAGACGCGAGGTTGTAGCGCAGCGATTCCGTGAGACCGCGGACCGCGAATTTACTGGCCGTGTAGATCCCGGCCTGCGGGCCGGAAAGGTAAGCCGCCATGGAGGCGACATTGACGATGTGGCTGCCCGGCCCAGTTCGCTTGATCAGAGGAAGGAGCGAAACAAGACCGTTTACCACACCTCCGAAATTGACGTTCATGATCCAGTCGTAATCGGCAAAGGTGGCTTCGTCGGTTGGCCCGAACACTGAAACACCGGCATTGTTCACCAACACGTCCAACCTGCCGAACCTTGCGTCGATTTCCTTGGCGACTTCGGAGAAGCGGTTTCGGTCCGTGACGTCGAGTTTGAGAAAAAGGGGTGGTATATCGCTGTTTTCTGCGAACCATTGGCTTGCCTGATCGCGGTAATCTTCATTGCGGTAGGTCAGGGCGAGGGCGAAACCCGCTTCGTCGAAAGCCTTGGCTATACCCAGGCCAATACCTGAAATGCCGCCGGTAATGAAGGCTACGCGCCTGCTCTCAGTCATGTCAGTCCTCTCGGAAGCACATAAATTATGGTTTGCAATACATACTAATATACAAGGAGAGATTCAGATGCCAGACCTTGACGCAGACTCCATTCTCGACCGGCTTGGGGGGCTCGAGAATCGCGTGGGCGAGTTGGAGGACGTCAATGCGATCCGCCGCCTGCACTGGGCATACGGGTATTACATCGACTTCAATTTGCCTGACCAGGTGGCTGAACTCTTCGCCGAGGACGGTGTCGTGGTCTTCCTTTCCGGCGAATATGTCGGCCATGCTGGGGTCCGGCGCCTTTACGGTGACTGGATCCAGCAGCGCTTCACCGGCGGCAGGCCCGGGCCGGTCGATGGGTTGCTTCTGGACCATTTCCAGATGCAGGACGTCATCACGGTCGCGCCGGATCGGCAGACTGCCAAGGGGCGATTTCGCGGCATGCTCTTCGGCGGCTGGCATGACGATTTCCAGGATACGCGTGAGCCCGGGATGCCGCAGCAGTTCATGGAAGCCAGGATCTACGAGAACGACTATGTGCGCGAGGACGGTGTCTGGAAGATCAGGCGCCTCGACTACATGATGCAGTGGCAGTCCAACTACGAGGACGGCTGGGCACACACGACTTCGCATCTCCAGCCGGCGACGAAGACCTTCCCGGAAGATCCGGTCGGGCCCGATCGGCTGCTTGCGTCCAGAGAGCATCGTCCGACCTGGCCCTATCGCCGCGACGTGCCGATGCATTTTGCGCACCCGCGTTTCGGCAATCTGCTCGCCGCAAGCCAAACCGATTGAATTCCTTTCGCAGACACGTATCTGTATCTTGAGGATACTAAATTGGAGTAGCGCCTTCCTGTGGCGGCTGCGCCTGCAAGGGAGGAAATGGGTGAACGCGAAGGATCCACGGGACATTGTCGATAATGCCCCAATGTCGCGCGCGCAGATCGTGGCCGTGGCCATCATGGTCGGTCTGAACGCGCTGGACGGGTTCGATGTGCTGTCGATCAGCTTCGCTTCGCCGGGTATTGCCGCTGAATGGGGTATCGACAGGGTCGCGCTGGGAGCGGTCCTGTCGATGGAGCTGATCGGCATGGCCGTCGGTTCGCTTGTCCTTGGCGGCGTCGCGGATCGCATCGGACGGCAGCGCACGATCCTGGGCTGCCTTGCCGTGATGGCGCTGGGCATGGCGATGGTTACACAGGCCAGCAGCATCGCCGAACTTTCGATCTGGCGTGTCCTGACCGGTCTTGGCATCGGCGGAATGCTCGCTTCGATCAATGCCGTGACGGCAGAATTCGCCAATGCCCGGCGCCGCACGATTGCCATGGGCCTGATGGTGATCGGCTATCCACTGGGGGCCGTCATCGGCGGGCTTATCTCGGCAGAATTGCTGGTCCTGTTCGACTGGCGCGCCATCTTCTGGTTCGGCAGCGCGCTGACGGCCTGTTTCATCCCGCTGGTCTGGGCATTCGCTCCGGAAACGGCGCAATACCTGCTGGTCCGCCGCGGTCCCCATACGCTGGAGCGGATCAATCGGCTGATGGCGCGTTTCGGGCATGGCCCGTTGGCAGCCTTGCCGCCTGAAGGGTCAGGCAAGGACAAGCCGTCGATCATGGATATCTTCAGGCCCGGGCTCTTGGCCACGACGATCCTCGTGACCTTTGCCTATTTTGCCCATATCGTCAGCTTCTACTTCATTCTGAAGTGGACGCCGAAGATCGTCGTCGACCTCGGCTTTCCCGCACCGGAGGCCGCAGGCGTGTTGGTTGCGGCGAACCTTGGCGGAGCGATCGGTGGCGGGATCTTCGGTTTCGTCGTTCAGAAGCTGCCACTCAAGGGCGCCACGGTTGCCATGCTGTTCGGATCGGCGCTCATGATCGCCCTGTTCGGGGCCTCGGGTGTACGGACATTGGCTGGCCTTTCGGCGCTGGCTTTCGTCTCGGGTCTCTTTACCAACAGCGCGGTATCCGGCCTCTATGTTATCTTTGCTCGAAGTTTCCCGACTCATGTGCGGGCCACCGGGACCGGATTCGCCATCGGGATCGGTCGCGGCGGTGCCGCACTCTCGCCGATCCTGGCAGGCGTGCTGTTCGAGGCGGGATTTTCCCTGGCCTGGGTTTCTACGCTTATTGCGGCTGGCTCCCTGTTGGCTGCGCTCGCGCTCATTGCCATGCGGTTCCGTCCCCGCGACTGAGGCATTCGAGCCTGCGTTTCCGGCTACAGGAGAATGAGCTTGGAATATCGGTCCCACATCGAGTCGCTTTGCCGGCACCTCGAGATCGCTCCGTTTCGCGATGCCCTCGAGGCGGCCGGTATCGAGTACGACGCTGACACATGGCAGGCCGTCGTCGAGGAGGCCGGAGGTCTCTGCGAAGGCGTGGTGGCGCCGGTCGATTGTGTCATGGATCGGCAAGGGGCAAGGTTCGTCGATGGCAGGGTCGTCACCGTGCAGGGGCATTGCGCGGCATGGCAGGCTTATGCGCAAGGGGGATGGATCGGTCTGCCGTTGTCCGAACAGCATGGCGGCATGGGCCTGCCGCTCGCCTTGCAAACCGCCTGCGAAGAACTGCTCAATCGCGCATCGCCCGCCTTCGCGATGTTGGCGACGCCCAATCGCACGGCAGCGCAACTTCTCGCCGAGGCCGGATCGGAGGAGCTGGCGAGGGAATGGGTGCCGCGCCTTATCGCCGGCGAGTGGGGCGCAACGATCTGTATTTCGGAGCCCGATGCAGGCTCGGACGTTGGACGTATCCGCACGCGTGCGGTCGCTGACGGGCGCGGAGGCTGGCGTATAACCGGT
This sequence comes from Novosphingobium sp. PP1Y, assembly GCF_000253255.1. Lineage (NCBI taxonomy): Bacteria > Pseudomonadati > Pseudomonadota > Alphaproteobacteria > Sphingomonadales > Sphingomonadaceae > Novosphingobium > Novosphingobium sp. PP1Y. The sequence goes on from NC_015580.1 coordinate 1,255,346, forward strand.
GAGAAATGCTGGATTTCCTTCGGTGCTCACGACCTCACGGCGCGTATCGGGCACTTCATGTTGGCCCGTTCAGGCACCGACAGCGGGGTTCGCGGCCTCAGTCTTTTCCTCGTGCCCGATCGCGATGAGAACGGACCTCCTAACGGGGTCTTTGTTCGGCGCATCGAGGAAAAGCTGGGTCTTCACGGATCGCCGACTTGCGCCATGGGGTTCGAGGATGCGCGCGGGGTTTTGATCGGTGCGGAAGGGCGCGGGCTGCAAACGCTGTTTCACATGATGCTGCGCATGCGATTGTCCTGTGGGCCTCAGGGTGTCGGGGTGGCGACCGGCGCGTTCGAGTCGGCTTTGCGCTATTCTCGGGAAAGGCGGCAGGGCGGGCGGCCCGACGCGCCTCCCGTGCCGATTTGCGAACATGTCGACGTTCAGCGCATGCTGCTGCAGATGGCCGGACGTATCGAGACCGCGCGAGGGCTATCGATGGCCTGTGCAATTGCCCTGGACCTTGCCACTTGCGCCCCGGACGCCGAAGGGCGAGACCATTGGTCCTCCATTGCGCAGTTCCTGCTGCCACTGGTGAAGGACGGCGCGGCGCGACTGGCCTTCGATGTGTCGAGCACGGCGTTGCAGGTTTTCGGCGGGGCAGGGTATACGCGTGAGTGGCCAGTCGAGCAGCGCCTGCGCGATGCGCGGGTCTTTGCGGTGTTCGAAGGTACCACCGGGATGCAGGCCGCCGATCTGGTCCATCGCCGCATTTGGCGGGAGGAAGGCGAGGGGCTGGCGCGCTTTGCGGCAATGGTTCGGGCAGACCTGCGCGAGGACGAGCCGTCCCGGCTTCTTGCCAGGGGCATCGCGAGCCTGGAGAGGGTGACGCAGGAGATAGATGCCCTTCGCGACAGACAGCGCGATGCTGATGCTGGCGCCGTCGCCTATCTCGATCTTTGCACGATGGTCGCCAGCGGTTGGATTGCCCTGCGGATCCTTCACAGGGCGGGTGACGACGGCGTTGCCCGGCGCATGAAACTTGCTGCGGCTTGCTTCCTTGCAGAATTGCCGATCCGTGCAGCGGCGGCGGCCGATCTTGCCTGCTTGGGAGCAGATCGGCTTGAGGATTTCAGAAGCCTGTTCGATTGAGGCTTACACCCCGCCGATTTCGACCTCGTGGATGCGTTTAAGGAGGGCAGCCAGCATGTGGAATTCGGCTTCGGAAAACCTTTCGCGCAGCCATCTGCCCAGTTCGCCGCTCAGTTCATGCGCCGCCGACAGCATGGCGACGCCGTCCTCGGTGATTTCCAGGGTCTGCCGGCGCCTGTCTTCCGCCGATTGCCCGCGCACGATCAGCCCGCGGCCTTCGAGACGGTTGATGATGCCCATTACCGTTGCCCGGTCCATCTGCAGGGTACGGCCGATGTCCGCCTGAGAGGTGCCGGGATTTTCAGCAATCAGCAGCATCGCCGTCAGCTGTGTCTGGGTGATTCCCAGATCGCTGAAGATCTCCGAGAAGCGACGCTGCGTGGCACTTTGCGCAAGGCGCAAATGTAGATCCAGTACGTGGTCCAGGGTGCGACCAGCTGTCAGTCCTGCGAATGTTTCGGCATCCTTCATTTTTCCCTGTTGCTTGCGTTTTCGGGAATCGTCAAGCGATGGCTTGGAATAAATATGTTAGTAGTGCATACAAAATTCACCGAAAATATCTGAGCTGGAGAGGCCATGTCCCACTTTCCCGAGACGCCGAACTTCACGGGATTCAATACCCCGTCCCGCATAGAAGCCGACATCGCTGACCTTGCCCACAAGGGTACGATCCCGGGCGAACTCAACGGTGCTTTCTTCCGCGTCCAGCCCGACCCGCAGTTCCCGCCTCGGCTTGGCGACGACATCTCCTTCAATGGCGACGGGATGATCACCCGCTTCCACATTCACGACGGGCAATGCGACCTGCGCCAGCGTTGGGCCAGAACCGACAAGTGGTTGCATGAGAGAGCGGCTGGGCGCGGTCTGTTCGGTGCCTATCGCAACCCACTGACGGACGACGAGGCGGTCAAGGGTGTCTACCGGTCCACTGCCAATACCAATGCATGGATCTATGCAGGAAAGCTCTGGGCGATGAAGGAAGACAGCCCTGCCTTGCTGATGGATCCCGCCTCGATGGAGACGATCGGATTCGAGACCTTCGGAGGGACCATGCGGGGGCAGACTTTCACTTCGCATCCCAAGGTGGATCCGAAGACCGGCAACATGGTGGCGATCGGCTATGCCGCCTCGGGCCTGTGCAGCGACGACGTGGCCTATTACGAGGTCGATCAAAGCGGAGCACTGGTGCGCGAGGTCTGGTTCAAGGCGCCTTACTACTGCATGATGCATGACTTCGCGATTACCGAAGATTACCTCGTCATCCACATCGTCCCCTCGATCGGCAGCTGGGAGCGACTGGAGCAGGGGCTCCCGCACTTCGGCTTCGATACGACTATGCCCGTTTACCTTGGCGTTTTGCCGCGGCGCGAAGGCGTGAGCGGCGATCAGATCCGCTGGTTCCGTCGGGACAATTGCTTTGCCAGCCATGTCCTGAATGCCTGGCAGGAAGGATCGCAGATCCACTTCCTGACCGCCGAGGCAAAGAACAACATGTTCCCGTTTTTTCCGGATGTGCATGGAGCACCGTTCAACGGGCAGGAAGCGATGAGCTATCTGACCGACTGGACGGTCGACATGGCATCCAACGGAGCCGAGTTTTCGGCGATCACCCGCCTGACCGACACGGCGGCCGAGTTTCCCCGCATCGATGATCGGTTTACCGGTCTCAGGACCCGCTACGGCTGGATGCTGGAAATGGACATGCGCCGTCCGGTAGAGATCCGTGGTGGAAGTGCAGGTGGGTTGCTGATGAACTGTCTGTTCCTGAAAGACCTGGAGACAGGACGTGAGCAGCATTGGTGGTGCGGTCCCGTCAGCAGTCTGCAGGAACCCTGTTTCGTGCCGCGCTCACCGGATGCCCCGGAAGGCGACGGCTGGATCCTGCAGGTCTGCAATCGCCTGGAGGAGCATCGCAGCGACCTGTTGATCTTCGATGCGCTGGAGATCGAGAAGGGTCCCGTGGCGACTATCGAAGTGCCGATCCGCCTGCGCTTCGGGCTTCACGGCAACTGGGCCGACGCCGACGCCATCGGCCTCGCTGCCTGAAGCACCGGTAGGGGAAGTCGCGCCGGCCTTCAGCCAGACTGGCCGGCGCGCTTCAGCAGATTGCCTTCGTCGCGTGCAGAGCGCCGGGCGATCAGTACCATCAGGACGACAATCGGCACTGCCACGAAGTTGATGCACAGCATTGCAAGGCGAAGGTCGCCCGTCGCGTCCGACACCAGACCGACGACGTAAGGCCCGACTCCCATGCCAAGGATTGTCATGACCAGCAGATAGAGGCTGGCGGTTAGGCCGCGCATGCGCGGGAGCACCTGATCATACAGGATCGCATAAAGCGGGGGCATCCAACCGGTCAGAAGCAGGCCGTAGAAGACGAAGCGCAAGTAGAAGTCGGAAGGCGCATCTGCGGTGTAAACCCATAGCGAAAGCAGGGGCGAAACGCCCATCGATACGAGCGCGATCATGGCGCGGCCGCTGCTGGGAAAGCGCTGGTGAAGGCGATCCGACAACGACCCCCAGAACAACGGGCCGACTATGCCTGTCGCGGCCGAGAGCAGGCCGAACTGCAAGGCGGCTTCGGAAAGCGAGAGATCGTAGGTGCGGATCAGGAAGCTTGGATTGAATGCCATCAACCCGTAGTTGATTGCCGATTGCAGCGTGCCTACCGCGATTGCCATGATGAGTGTCGGCGAACCGGCGAGCACGCGGAATGCCTGACTGTCGCTGGCCTTGATGCCTTGCAGAAGGTTCACGATGGTCAGCAGGCCGATGCCGATGACCAGCCATTGCAGGACGTGGGGGTCGATGGCGAATGACCCGAAGCCTAGTGGCGGGCGCGGCGAGTGTGCTGCGCCAATCCGGGACAGGACAGCCATGCCAAGGACGAGCGCGAAGAGCACCGCAAGGTTCAGGGCGATGCTGCGCGCGCCAGCCTTGCGGCGCTTCATGGCCACGAGGTGCAGGCCCGGCGTGACAGCGCCGAGCAGGGCAAGGCTGGATCGGAACGGATGCGGATCGGTAGGGGAGGAAATGCCGTCCATCGCGCCGCGTTCCGGCTCCCTGAGGTGCCAGAGAAACCAGGCAAGGATGAAGCCCGGCGTCGCGGCGACGAGAAAGGCGAACTGCCAGCCGCGCAATTTGAACGGGGCTTCGCCAGGCGGGAACGCATCGGTCCAGGTCTGTGCGGCGACCCCGCCCAAGACGAGCGATCCGCCAAGCCCCAGCGCAATGGCCGCGGCGAGGACCGCCATTACGAAGCCGCGACGATGGCGCGGCCAGTAGTCGTAGATCAGCGATGTGCCCGCAGGTTGCGTCGCCGCTTCGCCGATGCCCACGCACAGGCGCGAAGCTGCGAGCATCGCAAAGCTGGAGGTCAGGCCGGCGATGGCGGTGGCTGCCGACCACAACAGGATGCTCAACGACAGGAGACGACCCCGAAGCCAGCCGTCCGCCAGGCGTCCGACCGGCAGCGAGAACAGGGCGTAGAACAAGGCGAAGACCGTTCCGAACAGCAGACCCATCTCGGCATCGCCGATCTTCAGGTCCTCCTTGATCGCTGGCGCGAGAATGGCGAGTATCTGGCGATCGAGTAGGCTTAGCGCATTGGTGAGTGAAATCAGCGCAAGCGCGTACCATCCGCCACGGGCGATTTTGCGCGGTGGCTCGAAAGTGCGATCCGCTTTGAAGGCGTTCCTGACGTCTGCCTTCACAGGTCGAACCACCGTTCAGCGTTGGTCTGGAAGAACTTGCGTTTGCTCTCCGGTGAGAGGTCCATCACATCCAAAGCGCGGACTTCATCGGCTTCGTACTGGTAAGGGTAGTCCATGGCGTACATTACCCGATCCTCGCCCATCACTTGCCGGGCGAATTGAATGGCAGGTTCCCAGGCCATGCCGCTGCAGGTCACGAGGACATTGCTGCGAAAATACCCGGCGATCGTCCTTTTCAGCGGGCGCATGCGTTCGTATCGCTGCGAGCGGATGCCGGCCTGGTGCATGTAGTCGAGGCGATAGAGCCAGTAGGGCAGGGCCTCGCCCATGTGGCCGACCATGATCTGCAGATCGGGGTAGCGGTCGAAGATGCCAGCCGTGATGAGGCGCAGAAGATGCATGCCTGTCTCGACTCCGAAGCCGTAGATCGCCCCGTCCAGGCCGGCATCGAGAAGAGGGCCGATCATGGAATCGGGCGGCGTGCCGGGATGGATGTACAGGGGTTGGCCGACGTCGCCCAGCGCGCGGAAGATCGGGTCGAAGAAGGGCTCGTCCAGATACCGGCCCTGCGTGTGACTGTTGATCTGGACGCCCTTGAAGCCGAGCTGCGTTGCGCCCCGCAGGATTTCGCGCGCCGACCATTGCGGGTCCTGCGGTGCGACGGCGGTCATGCCGATGAAGCGGTCGGGATGGGCTGCGCAGCGTTCGGCCAGCCGGTCGTTCGCGTTGCCCGCGATGCGCCGTGCCTCTTCCATGTCGAGAAGCGGCTGAACGCCGGGGGAGGTCAGCGCCAGCACTGCCTTGTCGATCCCGGCTGCGTCCATGTCGGCGAGACGTTGCTCGCCCAGATCCAGCAGGCGTTCGATGATCTGCGTGGCCCGAGCGCTCGGGCTCTGCGCATAGAACCCCCAGAGCGAGGTCATCCCGCGGTCGGCCGTGCCATCGCGGACCATTCGCAGATATACATCGATCTGGTCCCGCGTGGCGAAGGCTTCCTCGGTGGCGATGCGCAAGTAGCCTTGCCTGCCGCCGGTCTGCAAATCGGCAGCGGTCGCGATATCTGACATCGTATGAATTTCCTTCAGCCTTCGTGGACGGCTTTTGCGACCAGGCAGGCCATGAGCCCTTCCGGTCCATCTTCATGCCCATGACCGGACCATTTGACCCCGCCGAAGGGCGCATCCGCACCGCCGATCATCGACGTGTTGATCCCGAGCATTCCGGTTTCGAGCTGCGCGGCGAGGCGCTTCTGACGAGCACTGTCCCGCGTCCACGCATAGGCCGCGAGGCCATAGGGCAGCCGATTGCCTTCCGCGATCATGGCTTCCTCATTCGGATAGCGGTTGATCAGGGCGACCGGTCCGAAGGGTTCGTCATTCATGATCCGGGCCGTCTTCGGCACGTCTCGAAGGACCGTTGGTGCATAGAAGAAACCCCGGTTTCCAAGGCGTTCTCCGCCGGTCTCCAGCCGGGCTCCCGCCTCGAGCGCTTCCTTCACAAGCGTATCGATCGCTTCCACCCTCCGGGCATTGGCGAGCGGGCCAACCTGGCTTGCGGGATCGAGGCCTTCTCCGACATTGAGGGCCTGCGCCCGTTCGGCGAAACCGTCGCAGAAGGCCTCGAAAATGCCGTCTTCGACTATGAAGCGCGTCGGTGAAACGCACACTTGCCCGGCATTGCGATACTTCTGCGCGACAAGCGTATCCAGCGCGCGGTCGAGATCGGCATCTTCGAAGACCAGCACGGGGCCGTGGCCGCCCAGTTCCATCGTCGTGCGCTGCAGGCCCGCCGCGGCAAGCGTGCCGAGGTGGCGCCCCACCGCAGTCGAGCCGGTGAAGGATAGCTTGCGGATCACCGGACTTGCCAGCAGGTGTCGGCTGACTTCATGCGGCACGCCGAATACGGCCTGTGCCACGGAGGAGGGCAGGCCAGCATCCAGCAGGCACTGCAGGACAGCCAGGGCTGACGCGGGTGTTTCTTCCGCCGCCTTGAGAATGACCGAGCAGCCCGCAGCAATCGGTGCTCCGAGCTTCCGTCCGGGATTGCCGATCGGAAAGTTCCAGGGCGCGAAGGCGGCGACCGGGCCGACCGGTTCATACTGGACGGTCGATCGCATCCCCTCGGGCCGCACGAGGGTCCTGCCGTAGATGCGAAAGGTTTCGCCTGCGTAGAATTCGAACAGGCCGATGTTCATGGCTACTTCGATGCGCGCTTCGGCAAGGGTCTTGCCCTGTTCGAGCACGGCGACCTGCGCGATGTCCTCGCATCGCTCGCGCATCAGTCGCGCCGCGCCCTGCAGCACTGCAGCGCGTTCCTGAGGCGATGACCTGCGCCAGAGCCGAAAGCCGGAAGCGGCGACGTCAAGGGCGCGGTCGAGATCCTCAGTCCGAGCGAGCGGCAGTTCGGCCAGCTTTTCGCCAGTGGCCGGATTTAGCACGGTGTGGGTGCGTCGTCCTTCGCCGGAGATGCGTTCGCCGTCGATTATCATGGAAAGCGTAGGGTACTGGATCATGCCTCACCTGGATCGAGCTGGTGGCCAACCTGTCGCCGTACAGTGGCGCGCGGTGACAGGTTGGCAGGTGCGGATGGCAGGGATTACGTGGCCGGGAAGCCTTCCTTGCGTGCATATTCGCGATCGATGTCGCCCTGCCATCTCTGCGCGACCATCGGCTTTCCGGTGATCGGGTGCGGCATGTGGAAAGGCAGAAGTTTGTGTGTCGGCCAGAGCCAGTGATCTTCGATCAGGGCATCGGGGCCACTAGGATCCTGCGGGTAAAGCTCCTTAGGGAAGGGCACGTATTCGGCTTTCGTGAAAGCCCAGCCCTTGTCGAAATCGGCATGCCAGTGCGGGAAGTAGTTGAGTACATGGATGCGCCACACGCCGTCCACCTTGCGATAGGTGTTCTCATAAATGCCGCCTTCCCACCATTGCCGCGCGCTTGCGGTGAGCGGATTGGAGGCATCGACGAAATCGCGGTGACGACCGGCCTGCATCATCGAACGGGCCCTGGCATGGGCCGTCACGCCGTCCGGATCGATGGTAACTATGTCCTGCAGCTGCGGATGATCGAGCAGGAAGCCGTCGATCGGGCCGTTGTTGCCGTGGGTGAAACGCTTCTGGAACCGCTCGACGTAGAGCCGGCGCACGCCTTCCTTGCCCTTCCAGACGCCGCCGAAGAAGCGGACTTCGCCGTCGTCCGTGAACAGGTCGATGACTTCGTTGTACATGCATTTGTCGATCAGATAGCCGTAGAGGTGCTGCAGCTTGCGCACGTCCAGTTCGTCTTCACGCTGGGTAAGGCGCTGTGAGAGGTTCGCAACTTGTGCCTCGAGCACGGCAATGCGGTCGGTCTCTGCCATTTCAGTCTTCTCCTTGTTGTTATGAATGCCGTCCGGACATCAGCTTCCTGCTGCCTCGAGGCGCTCGATCTCTTCGCGATAGGGGCGAATGGCGCGGTAGATGCACAGGGTTGCAAGCGGCATCAGGACTACCGCCGTGATCTCCAGTGCCAGCCAGAGCTTGGCCGGATCGACGACAACGTACTGCGCAACGAGGCCGATCGCGAAGCTGCCCATCGCTCCGAAGAACGTGAACATGAACAGGTAGATGGCGGTCACCTGTCCGCGCATGGCGCCTGGGGCGACGCGCTGGATTGCCGCATTCTGCGGCACCGCGCCACCTATGCCAAACATCACGCCTATCGACATGACGAGAATGGAGAGCACGGCGGAAGGCATGAGCGGCGCAAGGATCGCGCAGATCGTGACGGCAACGAAGCAGATGAAGGCCGCGCGTACGTTCGCATCCTTGTGCCGCCTTGCGAGCCATTCGACGAGGGTGCTGCCTAGCAGCAGGCCGAGAAGCGAAGCTACGAGTATCGAGGCCGATGTCACGGCGCCGATCTGGGCCTCGGTCCAGCCGTACGTGCGGATCAGGAAGGGAACCCGCCAGAATGCGAACCCGGTGCTTTCCAGTGCGCTCAGGGCAAGACCGAGAAACATCGGGTAATAGACCTTGCGATTGGCGCGGATGGCCTTGGCCGCATCGAGGCCGGTGAAGGTGAGCGCCCGCCGGACGAGACCCGTACCGGTTCGCATGGCGGGTGCCTCGCCGGCAGGCAGTCTTCTGCGCGGTTCGCGAACGGTCAGGAAGAGCAGGGCGATGAAGAAAGCTGGGAGTCCGGTCCAGATCAGGATCCATTGCCAGCCAAGGATCTGGATCGGTCCGATCTCGGTAGGTGCCCAGGACGCGGTCAGCGCAATGAGCTGTCCTCCGACCAGCGGTCCCAGGGTCGATCCGCCGATGAAACCGAACTGCAGGATCGCAAAAGCGCGCGTGATCTTCGCAGGGGGGAACATGTCAGCGATGAGCGAATAGGATGAGGGGGCATGGGCAGAGCCACCCGCTGCAAGGAATACGCGGGTCCCCACGAACTGCGTGAAGGTCTGCGCGATCCCGCCAAGAACGGTGACGAAACCGATGACGGAAACGCCTCCGGCGAGCACGTACTTGCGCGGCCAGATGTCTGCCAGACGCGCAAGTGGAATGCCGACGAAGAGATAGCAGATGATGCTGGCGGGGCCCGCGAGGAAGCCGAGTTGCGAATCACTCAGTCCGAAATCGATCTTTATTCGTTCGGCCAGCATTCCGAACACAACCTGATCGAAGAAGGTCATGAAGGTCGCGAGCACGATGACAGTCAGGGCCCAATAGGCTGAAGCTGAACTTGGCCATTCCCGCGCGTCTGCACGCTCCGGTGCTGCAATTTGCGGGGACTGTTCCAGCGTCGCGACATTGGCAGTTGCTAAGGCCATGGCTTCTCCCATTCGTCCTACAAATGCCTTCTTGGGCACGGGATCAATCGTGAATGTTTGTCTTGCATACTAACTTTGGATGGTGAACAAAAGAGGGGAGATTCGTTTCGACGCAGGAAAAACATTCAGAGAGGACGCAAATCATGCAGGATCTTCAGGGTAAGACCGCATTCGTGACAGGCGGCGCCAGCGGCATTGGGCTCGGCATTGCCAAGGCCTTGCTGGGCGCAGGCATGAACCTGACGATTGCCGATATCCGCCAGGACCATCTCGACGAAGCCGTTGCCGAACTGGATGGCGGTGGCCGGGTTCTTGCGATCAAGCTGGACGTGACCGACCGCGAGGCCTTTGCCGCGGCTGCAGACCGCGCAGAGGCGAAGTTCGGCAAGATCCACATGCTGCTCAACAATGCAGGCGTTGCGGTTGTCGGCCCCACCGACCTTGCGACCTATGCCGATTGGGACTGGGTGATGGGCGTCAATCTCGGTGGCGCAATCAACGGGATTGTCACGATTTTGCCGAGAATTCTGGCCCATGGCGAAGGCGGGCATATCGTCAACACGGCGTCGATGTCTGCATTGGTGCCGGCGGCAGGCACGACGATCTATTCATCCGGCAAGGCCGCGGTCGTTTCCATGATGGAATGCATGCGACCGGAACTGGAATCGCGCGGCGTGATCTGCTCGGCCTTCTGTCCGGGCGCCGTTCAGTCGAACATCGCCGAGGCGGGCAAGACCCGGCCGGAGGAACTGAGTGCAACCGGCTATGCCGAGGCGGACAAGCGCCGGCAGTCAGGTGACCAGTTCTTCCACCTCTACCAGACGAAGGAAGAGGTGGGGCAGCGGGTGCTGCGCGGCATTGTGAATGATGAGCTTTACATCCTCACGCACAGTGAGTTCCTGGACGGTGTGCGCGAACGGGGCGAAGCGACCACTGCTGCGGTTCAGACCCACCTCCCGGAGAATGAAGAATATAAGCGTACCTTCGCAATTTTGTTCCGAAATCCGGCCATCGCTGATGAAATTGAGCGCCAGACCGCGCTGCGCGCCGATCAGCTCTCCGAAATCAGCGCGGCCTGAGGAAATGGTTATGCAGGATCTTTCGGGAAGAACGGCCTTCGTAACCGGCGGGGCAAACGGTGTCGGGCTGGGGCTCGCGCGTGCGCTCGTGGCGGAGGGCTGCAAGGTCGCCATCGCAGACATTCGCGAGGATGCCTTGGAGCAGGCATTGAAGCTCCTCGAAAATCAGGAAGTGATGGGCGTGCAGCTCGACGTTTCCTCGCGTGAGGGCTTCGCCGAGGCCGCCGATAGGGTGGAGCGCGAACTCGGACCGGTCAGCCTGCTGTTCAATAATGCCGGCGTGAACCTCTTCCAGTCGATCGACGAATCTTCATACGACGATTGGGACTGGTTGCTTGGGGTCAACCTGCACGGTGTGATCAATGGCGTGGCGACTTTCGCGCCGCGCATGAAGGAGCGAGGGCAGGGTGGCCATATCTGCAACACGGCCTCCATGGCCGCTTTCCTGGGCAGCGGTGTGCCCGGCATCTACAATACGACCAAATTCGCCGTACGAGGATTGAGCGAATCGCTGCGTTACAGCCTTGCCCCGCACGGGATCGGTGTATCGATGCTCTGTCCTGGCCTGGTCAAGACGCATATCTTCGCCAGCGATGAGATACGGCCTTCGACGCTCCGGGCCGGGGCGAAAGACGTGAACAGGGCATTCGTCAGCCAGCTTGAAAAAGTCCATGAAGCCGGGATGGAGCCCGAAGTGATCGCGCAGCGCACGATCGATGCGGTGAAGGAGAATCGCTTCTACATCTTCTCGCACCCGGAATTCCGCGAGGAACTTGCAGAGGTCTTTGCCGAAGTGATCGACGCATTTCGGGATTATCCTGCAGATCCGGGGCTGGATGCCCGGCTCAAGATCGAGGAAGGGCGGCGCGCCCGGTACAAGGAGGCGCGCGAAGCGGCCCGAAGCATGACGTAATCCGGGAGGCTGTGGCGTTCTTTCCGCATGCGATGCCGCAAGGCCGTACCTGCGCGGTAGGCCGTATAGACGCATCGCCGATCTCTGGCGTTCCTACACCGGGCTTGCGCTGCTATGGGCTTGTGCCGATAGAGGGGCTGACCGGACGTTCGCTGTCCCGGTCGGGTCGTGCAGGAGGGGAAGGCGTGAATTCGGGCCGCGTCACGGCATATGATGTTGCGGGTCTGGCGGGCGTATCGCAGTCGACGGTATCGCGCGTCCTCAACGGCAAGACTTCGGTGCGGCCGGACATTCGTGTGCGTGTCGAGGAAGCGGCCCGCAAGCTGGGCTATATCGCCAATGCCACCGCTTCCAACCTGCGGCGCAGCACCACGCGCACAATTGCTCTTGTCGTGCTTTATGACGATCAGGAAGGTATCGGCTCGCTCAATCCCTTCTACACCACCTTGCAGGGCCACATCTCAGTGGCGGCCAATGCTAAGGGTTATGCCGTCCTCACCTCGCTGATGAGCGAGAAGATGGGCGATGTCGGCCTTGTCATGCGAGGGCTGGCCGATGGTTACATCGTCATCGGCAGCGGCCGGGACAAGGTCTGCTGGGATCGTTTCCGGGCGCTCGCCGATGATGGGGTTCCGGTAGTGGGATGGGGCATCGCCTCGCAGCGCCTCTCGGCGATCTCCGCGGCCAATTTCGCCGCGGCAGCCGGCGCTGTCGAGCATCTCGTTGACATCGGTTGCCGGGCGATCGCCTGTCTCTCGCCGCGGCCTGGCGACCAGCGGCAATTTGCCGATCGCGTCGAGGGCTACCGGTCGGTCATGAGCCGCTGCACCATGAAGGAAGTGGTGCGCTATTCTGATGTGCCGACAGATCGGCTCGAGCAGGGCTTCAAGCTGATGCACCAGGTGCTCGACGAAGGCGCAGAGGTCGACGGAATTTTCGCCACCTGTGATCTCATGGCAATCGGAGCGTTGAGGGCCTTGCACGAGCGCGGGCTGCGTGTGCCCGGGCAAGTGGCCTTGTGCGGTTTCGATGGCATCTATGCGACGCGCCTTACCAATCCATCGATCACGACTGTCGAACAGGACATGCCGGGCATTGCCAGACGGCTCGTCTCGAACTTCATCGGGGTATCTTCGGGCGATGCCATCGATACGACCCCGGTGCCGGGCAAGCTGGTGATCCGCGAAAGCACCAGGCGATAGCGGCCGTCAGACCTGACCTCGCGCCTTGAGGCTGGCGCGAGTTTCGCCTCAGCAGTGGCTCAGGGATCAGGTTTCGATCAGGATGCGTACGCGATGGGGATCGACGCCGATGAGCTGTGCAATCTCCACCTTCTTGCTGGCAATGACCGAGCTTGACGCATCGAATGCAGTAACCTGGCGCGCTTCGTCCTGCACCATGTCGGGACGTTTGCCGTAGAGCAGTTCCCTTTCCGGAACGCCGAGCACCCTGGCGATCGTCTGGACCATGTTCTGCCGCGGAGAGACAGTGCCTTTCTCCCATTTCCACAGGGTAGGGCGGCTCACGCCGATCTGGCTGGCGAAATGATCCACCCCAAAGCCTCGCTCGCGGCGCAGTCGTTTGATGCGGGCACCGAGAGTTTCGGAAGTGACGGCTTCTTCATCGGCGCGCGGTTCCGGTGGACTTTGCAGTTGCACCTTCCTGATCGTGGCGATGGAAAGGGCCTTTTCGAATTCGCATGCGAAGATCGTTTCGGCTGCCCAGACGATGCTGGCGTTGCGCGTTTCTCCTTCGGGAAAGAGGATCGACAGCGGTTCGCCGACCGAGAGGGGAGCCGATGTTTCGAGCAACATCCCTGTCTTCGAGAGATTGGTGACGGACACCGACTCGCGCTGCCCCTTGAAGCTGGCGGCGGTCCCTTCAAGGCTGAGCTTGCGGGTGGGTTGCCCGTGCAGGTAGCCCGTTCGGCTGCGCAGATTTATCTTGGCCATCACTGTCATCTGACAACTCCGCGTCCTGAGCCGTTATCCATGATCGGTCATTGTGCTGAAAGACGCGCTTAGTATCTAAAGATATAGACCGTTAGTCAATCCTCCTAACGCAAGTTAATGCATCGGTTTGTGACCTGGCCTGGGCAAGTCATACTATCTGAGTACCGGTGCCGCGCCGGGCGCCAGAACTTAAATCGATTGTGAAAATCGGTTGAGCGGGGGGTGCTATTTTATTGACCTTGTCCGTGCACCCCTGCAAAATCCGGCGATAGGTAATGATCGGGCGTTACCATCGGGTTGGGGGCGTCAAGCTGCCGAAAGGCAGTCGTCGGGTGGGAAGTATAAATCGTGTCGCGAATATTAGTTGCCGACGATCATCCCTTTTTTCGACTGGGTGTCGAAGCCGTACTCCGAATGGGGGGGCACGAAGTCGTCGCCATGACCGGCGACGGCGATGAAACGCTTGTAGCGATAGAGCGTGAGGATCCTGACATCGTCCTGCTCGATGTGCGCATGCCCTGTCGTGACGGCGTTTCGACGCTTTCGGAACTGCGCAGGCGGGGCGATACGCGGCCCGTGATCATCCTGACCGTGGAAATGAACGACGAACAGCTGCTTTCGGTGATCCGGTCGCAGGTAAACGGGATCGTCTTCAAGCACGATGCCGAGCACTGTCTGCTCAAGGCGATCGACTCGGTCAAGAATGGCATGCGCTACCTGGATGGCGATCTGATCGACAAGGCGATTGCCCACGCCAGTTCCGCAAGCCCGTCTTCCCGTCTTGCGGGCCTTACCCCAAAGGAGCTGGACGTGGCCCAGCATGTGGCTCGCGGCCTGCGGAACCGTGAGGTCGCGGCGCGCCTCGGGACGACCGAGGGGACGGTGAAAGTCTACCTCCACAATATCTATACCAAGCTGGGCATTTCGAATCGGACCGAGCTGGCGAACAGTCTGAAAGATGCCGGCGAATAGCCTTTCTGCAGCAGGATGGAGCCATTCGGCCTGATATCGCGGTCGATGACCGGTTGTATCGCAGGCGGGCAGGTCACCCCTCGGAGACTCGCAGGATTGGCCTTGAAGCACCACATCAGCTACCTCAGTTAGGAAACTTGACTAACTATCGATAGATACTTAATTTCGGCCAGTCGAAGTGCATAAGCAAAAGATGCCTGTGAGGGCAGGTTATTGAGGTTCCTGCTTCGTATCTAGGGGCGTATTCAAGGTTGCGAAAGTTGAGCCACCGGGGCGCGCGTGCCCCTCAGCCATCGTTCCGGACGCAGGCTCACACAAAGAAAGATGGCGTTCGAATGGCTTTCGCGGTCTCAGGCCCAATGCCGCCAGCTTCGGTGCAGCACCCAGCGGCGAGGTTTGCTGCGCGCAGTTTCGCGCGCTTCCCTGTCAGGCAAGTACGTTTCCTTCAAAGAATAGTGGCGTGAACGGCGTGGTTCATGACTTCGACAAGACCGGGGAGCAGCTGCTCGGGCCGGAGGCGGGCGAGCAGTCCGGCGCCGGGGCGCGGCTAATGCATTTCCTGTCCGAACTGACATGCGGCGCCCACTCCAATCACATCGTTGCAGTTAGTCGGGTTTTCTGCGCATTCGTGCTGCTGCTGTTCGCTTTCACAAAGTCCTCGGGGCTGGGCCTTCAAGGCGGATACTTCGACGTCTTCGCGCTGACCTATGCGGTCTTTGCGTTCGTCGCACTGATCATTGCCTTCAATGACTGGTATCTCGACTTCATCGCGTCCGAAGCTTTTATTGGGCTGGATGTCCTGGCTTTCCTGGCACTGACGGTCCCGGCCATGGACGAAGGCGTGACGTGGGTCGTGCTGTCCCTGTGCCTGATCGGGCATATCCTGTTCAGCAGTGTCCTGCGCTGGCGGCTTGCGCTCGTTCTCGCCATTGCCGCTTTCCTCAATGCGGTGTGGATCGGCGATATCCTGCTTGTCGAAGTTCCTCGTGGGACGGTGGCCTGGGCTAGCGTGGTGCGGTGGGGGCTGTTCGTTCCGCTCGGCTCGCTGGTGCTCGTCTGGGCGAGCGGCCAGATGATCAAGACGAACCTCCCCCGGTTCGCGGGAGAGACGCCGGGGCCCGGTTATCCGGTCACCGCATCGGCGATGGGCTATGCCATGGAAGCCGCCGATTCTTCCGATGCCGTGCTGTGCTGGATCGATCGCGAAGATCTCGGCTGTTATTCCTGCACGCCTGCCTCGCTCGAGGAACGGCTCCAGCCCAGGAAGTTGAGCTTCGGCGCGGCCGATCGCCTGCGACAGCTTGAGCCGATGCTGTTCGATCTCGCCCGCGATCGCGCGATCGTTTCGGCAGAAGGTATGTTGAGGGCATGTAAAGTCACCGCGCTACCGGGCTTCCAGCTCCTCAGGGAGCTTGGAGTGGAGCGGGGCTTGTGCATCCCGACCAGCGGCGAGGAGGGCTCCAATTGCCTTATCCTTACCGGCATTCCGATGCTGGGGTGGGGGCATCTCTACCTTGCCCACGCCATCGCTTCGGAAGTGGCGCAGGGCGTGGCTTGGCAGGTCAGTGCGGTCAATGCGCTCGACCGCGCCTTGAGCCGGCTGCGCAAGTCGGTTGCCTGCGACCTGCATGACAGCGTTGCGCATTCTCTGGTCGGTGCGAAGTTCCTGCTCGTCGCGCTGCGTTCGAAGGCGGGTGCCGATGCCGAGATCACAGGCGAGATCGACGCCATCAAGGATGCACTGGCTGCCGAGCACATCCATGTTCGCCGCTTGATCGAGCAATTGCGCGAGACGGATTCGGACGCGCGTGTGCGCAATCTGATTGACGATCTGGAGGCGACGAGCGAAGCGCTGGCGCTGCGTTGGCAGATCACTGTCGACATTATCGAGTCCGACTATCGCGTGCCGGTGCCTGTATGGCTCTCGTTGGAGATCCAGCAGATCGTGCGCGAGGCCGTTTCGAACGGCGTGCGTCATGGGGAGGCCACCAGAGTGACAATCAAGTGCCGCATGCGCGCGATCGGGATCGAGATTGAGGTGACGGACAACGGCCAGGGCTTCGGCGAGAGCAATGAGCCGATCTTCCCGCGCTCCATCCGCGAACGCCTGACCGAGCGCGGGGGGACGCTGGAGATTGTCTCGAACCCGGGCTCCACATCGCTGCGCATGCGCGTGCCGGTCGACGAGATGGACTGACGTTTCAGGGCCCTGCGCACTTTCGGTATATCCTGAAGGAGGGCGGACGGGCAGCTGCTTCGCCTCGCCGACCTCCGTTTCGTCTTTGTCCCGAGGCGGTTTTGTTGAATCGTGATGCCTTGCCAGTTGATTTGCGTTGGCGTAGCGGGAGCCGCGCATGCCTTCGGGCAACCGAAGAAGGCCGGATGACGGCACTTTTTTGGCTCCATTCACTCATGAGCTTGGGATTACGATGAGCATCTACTTGGATTATCTGACCGAAATCGACAGCAGAGCTGCGCAAGGACTTGCGCCCAAGCCCATCGACGATGGCAAGCTCATCGAAGAGATCATCGTCCTGATCAAGGATGCCGGCAGCGAACACCGCGCCGATGCTCTCAAGTTCTTCATCTACAACACGCTGCCCGGCACTACGAGCGCTGCTGCGGTAAAGGCGGCCTTCCTGAAGGAAGTCGTGCTCGGCGAAGCTATCGTCCCGGAAATTTCGGTCGGCTTCGCGCTCGAATTGCTCTCGCACATGAAGGGCGGTCCTTCGGTCAAGGTCCTGCTCGACATCGCGCTGGGCGACGAGGCAGCAGTTGCCGCGCAAGCTGCCGATGTGCTCAAGACCCAGGTCTTCCTCTACGACGCCGACATGGCCCGCCTCGCGGATGCCTACAAGGCCGGCAGCGCCATCGCCAGGGACGTGCTGGAAAGCTACGCCAAGGCCGAATTCTTCACCAAGCTTCCTGACGTCGAGGACGAGATCAAGGTCGTCACTTTCATTGCCGGCGAAGGCGATATCTCGACTGACCTCCTTTCGCCGGGCAACCAGGCTCACTCGCGCTCCGACCGCGAACTGCACGGCAAGTGCATGATCTCGCCCGAAGCACAGGAACAGATCGTCGCGCTCAAGGCGCAGCATCCCGACGCACGCGTGATGATGATTGCCGAGAAGGGCACGATGGGCGTGGGCTCCTCGCGCATGTCGGGCGTGAACAACGTGGCGCTATGGACCGGCAAGCAGTCCAGCCCTTATGTGCCTTTCGTGAACTATGCGCCGGTCGTTGCGGGCACCAACGGCATCTCGCCGATCTTCGCGACCACCGTCGACGTGACCGGCGGCATCGGCATCAACCTGAAGAACTGGGTCAAGAAGCTCGGCGAAGACGGGAAGGCGATCCTCAACAACGACGGTAACCCCGTCCTGGAGCAGAAGTTCTCGGTCGAGACCGGCACGATCCTCAAGATCGACGTCAAGGACAAGGTCCTGCGCGACGAAGCCGGCAATGAGCTGGTTAACGTAGCCAGTTCGTTCACGCCGCAGAAGATGGAATTCATGAAGGCGGGCAGCTCGTATGCCATCGTCTTCGGCAAGAAGCTCCAGACCTTCGCGGCTGAAACGCTGGGCGTCGAGCCGACCCAAGTCTTCGCGCCGAACAAGGAAATCTCCGTCGAAGGCCAGGGCCTGACCGCTGTCGAGAAGATCTTCAACCGCAATGCCGTAGGCGTGACGCCGGGCAAGGTGCTGCACGCCGGGTCGGACGTGCGCGTCAAGGTAAACATCGTCGGATCGCAGGACACCACCGGCCTGATGACCGCGCAGGAACTGGAAGCGATGGCTGCCACCGTCATTTCGCCGCTGGTCGACGGCGCTTACCAGTCGGGCTGCCACACCGCCTCGGTGTGGGACAAGAAGGCTCAGGCGAACATCCCGAAGCTCATGTCCTTCATGAACAAGTTCGGCCTGATCACCGCGCGTGACCCCAAGGGCGTCTACCACGCGATGACCGACGTCATCCACAAGGTGCTGAACGACATCACCGTGGACGACTGGGCGATCATCATCGGCGGCGACAGCCACACCCGCATGTCCAAGGGCGTCGCTTTCGGCGCGGACTCGGGTACCGTCGCTCTGGCTCTGGCCACGGGCGAGGCGACCATGCCGATCCCGCAGTCGGTCAAGGTGACCTTCAAGGGCAAGATGCAGCCCTACATGGACTTCCGTGACGTAGTGCACGCAACCCAGGCGCAGATGCTGGCACAGTTCAGCGGTGAGAATGTCTTCCAGGGCCGCGTGATCGAAGTCCACATCGGCACGCTGCTGGCCGACCAGGCCTTCACCTTCACCGACTGGACGGCAGAAATGAAGGCCAAGGCCTCGATCTGCATTTCGCAGGACGAGACCCTTATCGAGTCGCTGGAAATCGCCAAGTCGCGCATCCAGATCATGATCGACAAGGGCATGGACAACGCCGCCCGGACCCTGCAGGGCCTGATCGACAAGGCCGACGCCCGCATCGCGGAAATCCGTTCGGGCGAAAAGCCGGCTCTGGCCCCCGACGCCAACGCCAAGTACTTCGCTGAAGTCGTCGTCGACCTCGACCTGATCGACGAACCGATGATCGCCGACCCGGACGTGAACAACGCGGACGTGTCCAAGCGCTACACCCACGACACCATCCGCCCGGTCTCGTACTACGGCGGCACCAAGAAGGTGGACCTGGGCTTCATTGGCTCGTGCATGGTGCACAAGGGCGACATGAAGATCCTGGCTCAGATGCTCAAGAACATCGAAGCCGCGCAAGGCAAGGTCGAGTTCAAGGCGCCGCTGGTCGTCGCTCCGCCGACCTACAACATCGTCGACGAGCTGAAGGCCGAAGGCGACTGGGATGTGCTCAAGAAGTACGCCGGCTTCGAGTTCGACGACGTCGCGCCGAAGCAGGCTGCCCGCACCGAATACGAGAACACCCTGTATCTCGAACGTCCGGGCTGTAACCTGTGCATGGGCAACCAGGAAAAGGCTGCCAAGGGCGACACCGTTCTGGCCACCTCGACCCGCCTGTTTCAGGGGCGCGTCGTGGAAGACGCTGCCGATAAGAAGGGTGAATCGCTGCTGGCCTCGACTCCGCTCGTGGTGCTTTCCACGATCCTGGGCCGCACGCCGAACATGGACGAGTACAAGAGCGCCGTGCAGGGTATCGACCTGACCAAGTTCGCTCCGCCGCAGGCCGCTTGATCGACGCCAGCCCGGCCCCTTTCGAGGGGCCGGGCTGGCGCTGATGCCGCTCAAGCATCGATATTCAGGGCGGCGTAGACATTTGGTCTGCGCCGCCCTTGCTTGTGAGCCGAGGCCCTGACGTCAGTCTTGGGAGTACTTTGCGCGCTCATGGCGCGGGAACGCGAAAAATTCAGAACGTAGCGGATGTTTCAATCGCGCTACGCACCCGCCACTATCACATGAAGGCGGGCGGCTTCATACGAGAGAGCCTGCAATAAGCCGGCAGCGACGGCCCGCCTGATTATCGCAGGGTATCCGATCGGTCTGACTCGAGATCGCGCTCCCGCTCTTCATGCCTGCGCAACTGCATCAAGCGCCGTCGGGCGCGGATTGCGCCTGCGTCGGTTTCGAGGATGGCTGGGCGTGCGTCCCAGAAATCCATATCGCCCAGCGCTTCCTGGGCGGCCTCGATCATCGGCTCGTCCTCATCGACGAAAACCTGGCGGGCCAGCACCGCCGCCGCTTCACTCGCTTCGTGATCGAAGAAGTAATGCGAGGTGCGTATTGTCTGCGGCGTGATGATGTGGGGATTGACCATTTGCGGCACCACCATGTCGTTACGATCCGTCCCGGCGCGAGCCAGGCCGACCGTCAGCGCCATGGAAGCCGGCGCGTGCCAGCGCATGTGAAGCCATTGGTCCACCGATGATTCGTCTTGCAGAATGGCCTTCGCCCAGTCGGGCGGGCACACATTTTCCATGTCCCAGTTGTTCCAGATCGCCCCGCTTTCGTCGGTCTTGACCGATTGGCTGCCGAGAAAGATTGAGCCGTTCACACCGAAACTGGTGACATGCAGGAACTCGGCATGGGTCAGGTCCATGAGATTGTCGGTCAACAGTTCGTAGTGCCCCTTGATGACCAGCCGACTGCGGCTCATGCCCGCGCGCTCCACGAAACCGAAATCCGGTATCAAGGCAGGATCGGCTTTCTGCGGGTCACCCGGCCAGAACCAGAGTCCATGGTGACGATGCACGACGGGCATGGTGCGCGCCCGGACATGGGCCGGCGGCTCGGCCGGGAAGGGATTGTGTACGCACGCACCGGTGCGGTCGAAGCCAAGTCCATGGTAGGGACAGTGGATCACGTCTGCTTCGAGCTTGCCTTTGCTGAGCGGAACGAAGCGATGCGGGCACCGGTCGGCCAGCATCGCGTAGCTGCCATCGGACAGGCGGGCGATCAGCCATTTATCGTCCAGCAGTGTGCGCGAGAGCATACCGTTCTCAGGGATCTCATCATCCCAGGCTGCCATGTACCACAGGTTGCGCACGTAATCAGTCATTCTTGTCTCCCGGGTCTCTTGATGCATCGGTACGGGCAGCGACTTTTTGCGAATGTACTGCGCCCCCATCCTCAGCGGAGTTTGTCGCATTGGGCATGAGGCCTGTGGCGATCGGTGCTACCTAAGGCGCCGACTTCTCGAGCGACGGCGTTTGCGGCTCCGCTATCGTACTTGCCGCTTTTACAGGTTCTTCTCCCAGAATTACGCCGTTGGCTGTCGATCAAGCGTCGATCGATCGGGCGAAAACCCGTGCTGCGAGCGCACAGAGCAATGCGGCGACTCCGAGGGCCAGGAAGGCTCCGCCAATTCCGGCGGTGAAGACTCCTACGCCGGTCACGAGAAGCGGGCTGGTGAATTGGCCGAGGAAGAAGCAGGCGCTCCATATCCCCATTCCGCGTCCCCGATGCTGCGCCGGAAGTGCGTTCATCGCCCACAACACCAGAGCCGGGATCAGGATCCCCGCGCCAAGTTGCTGCAGACAAGCAGCCAGCGTCATGACCTGTTCGCTGCGGGCTAGACCAATTCCGGCCATTCCGGCTCCCATGAGCGACAGGAAAATTGCAATCTGCCACGAAGAGGAGAGCCGCGCGGAGATGGGCTTGAAGAGCAGGCCACCTATGAATACGCCTACATTGGCTATACCGATCAGCATCCCGACGGTTTCCGGCGATGTCACACCGATTCCGCCGAACGCCAGTCCGACCTGCACGATATAGACGTAATACAGACTTGCCGACACGAGGGTCACGGCACCGCAAAGCACGGCGTGGCGAACAGGAAACGCAACGCTGCTATCACGCGAACCGCGTGTATCTTCGACGTCCGGCTCATAGATGAAAGCCAGCATCGCTGCGAAAATCGGAATTGCGACAGCGTAGATCAGGAATGGCACGTGCCAGCTGATTGCCGCCAGATATCCGGAAAAAGTCAGAACCGATACACCGAACACGGGACCGATGGCGGCTTGGAACATCAACCATGTGCGGCGCTGATCCTGCGCGAAATAGTCACCGATGAGAGTATTGGTGACGGTCAGGATCGCCGCTTCACAAAGGCCTAGAGCCAATCGGGATGCAAAAATCGCGGTGAGGTCGGACAGGAAGTACGGAGCGACCCCGACCACACCGTAGATGAAGGTCGAAACCAGCAGCAACCGGCGCCGGCCATAACGATCCGCAAGCCACCCCATGAGCGGAGAAAACAGCGCAATCATCAGGCCCGGCGCGGTGACAGCCAATGGCACGAGCGTTGTGGCACCGGGGACCGATGCAAATTGCTCGACCATCCTCGGTACGACCGGCGCCAGAGCAACAATCGCAAGGATAGGCAGGAAGCCCGCCAGTACCACGACGATGCCCTGGCCAGCTCCTGCGGCTTTCTGTTTCGGCGGCGCAAATTGGGCCTGCCTGATGGCTGTCACGTCCCGCTCTCCCTTATACCAGTCCAAAGGTCAGATAATTATTGTGATCATGCGGCTGTCTCGCACGAACGTCGGTTGAAACTGTGGTGGGAAGTAGGGATGCCGAAAGGCAATCTCGCTCGCCACATCGTGCACTCCTGCCGGCAATCCTCCGGGGCGCTTGATCAGAACGGTCATGCAGGTGCCGACCTCCCAGCGATCTTCTTTGGCAGCAAGCAATTCAGCGTGCGTGTACTCCCGGCCTCCAACGACGAACCGGTTGTCGGTGGACCGGTAGGACTCGCCATCCACCGTGATGTCGATGCCTGCCAGGAGGCTAAGGCGCGTCCCACGGTAGTTCGGTTGGCGGAGACGGACCTGAAAACCATCATAGGCCCCGGGCACCCCGGTATTGCGAAAGCCACTGCTTTGGATGTGGGTGCGTTCAAGCATCGAGCTTCTCCGGGGCGACTTCTAAATCGCGTTCGAGTTTGCGGATGAGACAGTGCTGGCGGCGAACCTGCTCGATGGCGACCCAGGGGTCCCGGACGCCTTCGTATTCGCTGGAGAGATAGCCGGTGTAACCGAGCTTTTTCAGCATCGGGATCACCTTCTCCCAGGGGATATGGTGGTCGTGCAGGTTCTCGTCGATGTGATGGAACTTGGCCTGAATGAACGGCACATACTGAATGACGTCGGCAAGATGTTCGACCGGTACCTTGATGCCATCGAGGAAGCTCAGGGCCGCCGCGCGGATTTCCGGGGTCTCGCCGGGCCAGTAAGGCAGCGGGCGATCCTGGAAGATCCCGGTATCGATCATGATGCCGAAATTCTTGGTTCCCGTGCGTTCGATGAACTCGATGTAGGCATCCGTCACCGGATGCTTGATCGGGGTCGGCGCATGGATTTCCGGAATGATCACGATCCCGAGTTGGTGCGCCAGATCGAGGTTGCGTTCGATCGTGGCTTCCCAGATCGGATGCGGCGTCAGCTCTTCGTCGATGACGCCGAATTTGGGGCGAATGAACTTGAAGCCGAGCTGGTTCGCCAGTCTCAGATCCTGCGCAACCTGTGCCGTGCCTTCCTCGACGCTCATGGTGTGGTCGAGGGTCAGGCAGGTGTCGAGCCACGAGGCCAGGTTGGTAGGTTCCAGCTTGTACCGGTCGATCAAGGCGAACCAGTTGTCGAGCCAGGCACTGGACGGTTCGGGGTATCCGGCAATGTTGGCTTCGCCGAGGATCTCGATGCCGGTTGATCCGGTCTCAGCGACATGGTCGAAGGCATCTTCAAGGGTCATGACCGTACCGAGGTCGTCCGTGTAACTGTATAGCGACACGCCATATTTGAAACCGCTCATAGCGCAGGCTCCTTCACGCGCTTGTGGACCGGGACATAGGGCTCGCCATCTTCGATCTCGGCCAGCTGCGACAGGATATGTGCGGGCATTTCATCACCGACCATCTTCTGGAGAAATGGCGTGTTATCGAACACCCAGTCGCGAAGCGGTCGCAGGAAAGCCGGGCAATGATGGAAGATCTTGCCGGTGAAATAGGCCCCTTGGGTAATCTGGACGGTGTGGGGAATGCGCCGCGTCTCGAACGCGACGAGCGCCGATCGAACAGCTGCCGTATCGGACATGGATACCGCGTCCAGCTCACGAGCCAGGAAGTAGCCGTCCTCGATGGACATGCCTGCGCCATAGGCAGCGTAAGGCGATGTCGGGTGGGCTGCGTCGCCAACCAGCGTGACACGACCTTTGCTCCAGGCTTTAAGAGGTGGCCTGTCACGGATTTCCCACCGCTGCATGTGCTCGAGCGGAGTGGCCTCGATCAAGTCTCGCACGGTTTTGGAGAAGCCCTTTGCGCGGGTCCGGCAGAAACCGATGAGGTCCTCCGGCGGGGCCGCGCCAGGGTCGCATGCTTCCAGGACCCACCATTCGTACCCCCATTTACCTTCATGGCGGATCGGCGTGTAGCTGACCTGCGTGGTCCGGTTGTGCGCGAGAATGCCGACACCCTGCGGCTCTTCGTCGAGGAACAGGTAGCCGCCAACGAGGTGCAAGCGCTGATGGCGAATGGGCTTGTCACCCCACAGGTGCTTGCGGACGAACGAATTGATGCCATCGGCTCCGATGAGCACGTCCGCGTCGTGGCTGAGGCCATTGGCGAACTTGAGCCGAACGAAATCGCCCTTGTCCTCGATGTGGGAGAGCTGGTGATCCAGCTTCACCACGCCCGGCGGGATCGCATCGATCATGCGCTGGTAAAGACCCCAGCGCAGCAGGCCGATGAAGCCGCCGCCGTACTCGGCTTCGACTTCAGCCGGCAACTGGACGTCAGCGCGGCGCTTGCCCTTGGAATTCTCGAAGTAGGTGTGACACGGCGCACCGAGATCCTCGGTGTCGACGCCGATGAGCTTCAGCACTTTCTGCGGCGGCGGCCACAGGTTGAGGATGTTACCGGCAGCCCGAATCTCCTTCGCGCGTTCGAACAACGTGACATCGAAACCCAGCCTGAGCCCAGCAAGAGCAGCGGCCATGCCAGCCGGCCCTGCGCCCACAATAGCAATGCGGCCTTTTGAGCCGTTCATCCTTCTTCCCTTCCGAATTGCCTATAATTTCAGCGGTGCTTAGATTTATCTAAGCGATGCTAGAAAATGTCGCAAGCTCCAATTTGACGGCTTGCTGCGCATTCGATCGCTGTTAGGGACTTGGACATGTGGAAGGTGAAGGAACGCAATGGCCCGCGCTAAGAGCTATCATAAGAAAGATCTGAGGCGCGACCTGCTGAATGCAGGGCGCGAGTTTGTTTCCAGGAACGGACACTCATCACTCTCGCTGCGCGGCCTTGCCCAACAAGTGGGGGTCACGACTGCAGCGCCGTATCACCACTTTTCAGATCGTAGAGCATTGCTTCTAGCACTGGCGCTGGAAGGCTTTGAGGAACTCATCGACGGGGCGCAAGCCGTCGACACGGCCAATCTTTCACCGCTCGATCAACTGATCAATATGGGGCAGGCGTTCCTTGAGTTCGCATACTCGCAGCCGCGGATGATGGAACTGATGTACGAGAGCGAGCTCACCAATCCAACCGTGGATCCCGTTCTGCTCGAATACCAGCAAAAGGGTTACAAGGCGCTGCTTGGTGCAGTCACGAAAGCCATGCCGGATGCACCCTTCGATGATCGATCCATGCGCGTGATGGGCTATTGGTCAACGATCTACGGGCTCGCACTTCTGCGAAACAAGCAACTCATCCAGCCTTATGACCCCTTGAGTCGAGCTCCCCGCGACATTGATCATGCATTGGTGGCGAGAAGTGCAAGGGCTGCGCTGGACGCCTGAAGCTTGGCGCGCCGGCGCGTAAATTTGCGCGGGGTCCGGACCCTGGCCCCCATGAAGTTTGGGGGTTTCGTTGCGCGCCGTTGCAGCAGTCCCGGCAAGCTTTCCCATGATCTCGATTATTCCCACATTTTCAACCACGGATACAATCGGTCACGAGCGGGCCGGTCGGGATCGCGCGGGGTGTGAATTATCTCGTAAAGCCGCAGAAAAGCTGGCCGTTCCGAGATTTTCAAGGATGCGGGGGATTGGCCAGTGGCGGAGACGGAGGGATTCGAACCCTCGGTACCCTGATAGAGTACGGTTCCTTAGCAGGGAACTGGTTTCAGCCACTCACCCACGTCTCCGGATGCGGCGCAGGCGGGCCCTATAGCTGGGGGGATCGGGGGCATCAAGGGGGGATGAGCGCCGAAGGTGAAATTAGTTCTCGAGGGCTGATTCGGGGGCTTGGCGATTCGGTCTGCCGCAAAACCGACTCGGTCCATCGCCCGTTCATTGCAGGCGCCCTAGCAGTGGATTCTTGTGCGATGTCGCAATGTTGCCGCGCTTCGGCGCCAGTTTTACCGCCGTACCGCGAGGGAGGATCGGAAAGTCATGTCAGTCTGCAAGCCAATCACCGAAAAGAGCCGGAAGAAGGCTCCGAAACGGGCTGGCGCGCGTGCATCACGATCGCTGATCGCGCTCGCGGCGGCCTTTCTCGCCATAGTCTCGCCTCTTGCGCCCGCTGCGGCGCAAGTGACGACTGTCGATCCCGACGCGGCGATTGATGGGGATCTCAAGGGCGGAGACACCACGTTCTCGTCCAACCCTAGCGGCGAGTTGCCCGCGCAGGACGGACCGGCTGCAGCATCGGGTAACGGCACGCCGATGGAGCCGAGCAGCAGCGTCTCGGATTGGAATGCCGACAAGATGGCCGCTCCGGTCGCGCCTGCGACGCCCGCCGCCGACAATTCGACAACGTACCACGAGGACGACCTGATCGGCGCAGCTGAGGGCGTGTTCGGCAAGGGCGCCAAGGGGCTGGCCGATGTCATCAAGGACCTGCTCGCCAAGCAGGGGGAGCCTAATGGCTACATCGTCGGGCGTGAAGCAGGCGGCGCCATCGCAATCGGTTTGCGGTACGGCTCGGGCACGCTCTATCACAAGGTGGAAGGCGAAAGGCCGGTCTACTGGACCGGACCTTCCATCGGCTTCGATGCCGGGGCCAATGCGGGTAACGCTTTCGTGCTCGTCTACAACCTCTACGATACCGAAGACCTCTATCATCGCTTCGGGGCGGGTGAGGGGCAGGCCTATCTGATCGGTGGCTTCACCGTCAGCTACCTGCGCCGCGGCGACATCGTCCTGATCCCGGTTCGGGCCGGCGCCGGCCTGCGCCTTGGCGCCAACGTCGGTTACATGAAGTTCTCGCACAAGCAGCGCTGGCTGCCTTTCTGACCGGGCAGGGTCAGAAAGTTATCACTGGATCGGTCCGCTCCCCATCCGAGCCCCTTCAGGACTGAAGGGCAGGGCGCCCGCGAAGGGGCTGGAATGGGGAGTGGGCTGGAGCCGGTGCGGCAGAAGGTAACACTTTTGCCGCACCGGCTTTCTTTTTTGTATCGTTGTTGCGTCGCTGGCGCGGCTTCGCACAGATCGCCTGTTGCTTCCGCTCCCGGGCGAGAGTAAGGCCGCGCCCGCCATGCTAAACAATCTTCAGCAACAGCCCGCCGACGCGCTTCTTGCGCTGATCAAGCTCCACAATTCGGACCCGCGCGCCGACAAGATCGACCTCGGTGTCGGTGTTTACCGGACCGGTGACGGGGAAACCCCGGTCTTCGGTGCGATCAAGGCGGCAGAGAAGAAACTCGTCGAGACGCAGGACTCCAAGGCCTACCTCGGCCCCGAGGGCGACATGGGCTTCGTCGAAGCGCTGATGCCCTATGTCTTCGGCCAGGCGAACCCGACCCAGGACGGCCGCATCGAAGGCATGCAGACCCCGGGCGGTACCGGTTCGCTGCGCCTTGCCATTGCGATGGCCAAGCGCGCCGGCGTGACCCGCCTGATCGTTGGCAAGCCCAGCTGGCCGAACCACAACCAGATCTGCGCCGATCTCGGCCTTGAAGTCTTCGAATTCGGCCATGCCAATGCCGATGGCAAGACCGACATGGACGCGGTGCGCGGTGCAATAGCGCAGGCCCAGCCGGGCGACGCGATCCTGCTGCATGGCTGCTGCCACAACCCGACCGGCATCGACTACTCGAACGCCGAGTGGGACGAGATCGTCGGCCTCATCGCCGACAAGGGCATCCTGCCGATTATCGACCTTGCCTATCAGGGGCTTGGCAACGGCATGGAAGAAGACGCCTACGGCCTGCGCCGCGTCATCGCATCGGTGCCCGAGGCGATCGTGTGCTATTCGTGCGACAAGAACTTCGGCCTCTATCGTGACCGCGTCGGCGCACTCTATGTGCTGGCGGCCGAGAAGGACGGTCTTCCCAAGATCATGTCGAACGCCCACGCCCTGGCCCGCGCCAACTGGTCGCAGCCGCCGGATCACGGCGGCGCTGCGGTTCGCCTGATCCTCGAGGACGAGGCCCTGACCAAGCAGTGGCTCGCCGAGCTTGACGACATGCGCGATCGCATGCGCCTGATGCGCGAGAAGCTCGCCGCGGCCGGCAAGACCGGCGGTGTCGACCTCACGCCGATCGGCGGGCAGAACGGCCTGTTCTCGATCATCCCCTTCACCCCTGAACAGGTGCAGGCGATGCGCGACAAGCATGGCGTTTACTTCGCCGGTTCGGGCCGCATCAACGTGGCCGGGCTGACCGAGGGCAATATCGAAAAGTTCATCGCAGCTGTCGCGGACGTGACGGCCTGACAATGGATCGTCAGCCGGTCCTCCATGGGGATCGGCTGACGCTGCGTCCCTTGCGCCCCGGCGACTGGGACGCGCTGTTCGCCGTGGCCTCGGATCGTGAGATCTGGGCCGGGCATCCATCGCATGACCGCTGGCAGGA
Organism: Novosphingobium sp. PP1Y; assembly: GCF_000253255.1. Lineage (NCBI taxonomy): Bacteria > Pseudomonadati > Pseudomonadota > Alphaproteobacteria > Sphingomonadales > Sphingomonadaceae > Novosphingobium > Novosphingobium sp. PP1Y. The sequence goes on from NC_015580.1 coordinate 1,284,172, forward strand.
ACCCGTGTTCCGGGCCTTCTTCGACGAAGCCCTTGCCGGCGGCGGCGCCCTTGCGATCGTCGACAGGCTGGCGCCGGACGGCGAGACAATCATCGGATCGACCCGTTTCGGCGCGCCCGAGGCGGAAGCGCCGGGCGAGATCGAGATCGGCTGGTCGTTCCTTGCCCGCGCCTATTGGGGGTTTGGCTACAATGCCGAGTTCAAGGCGCTCATGCTAGCCCACGCCCTCGCGCATTATGATCGCGCCATCTTCCAGGTCGGTGCCGACAACGCGATCTCGCGCAAGGCTATGGCCAACATTGGCGGCAGGCTCGTGCCCGGCCGCAGCCGTTCCTTCGAACGCTGCGGTGTCATGGTCGATCACGTGATTTTTGAAATCACGCGCGAGAGTTTTGCACTCGGGCCGCTCTCGGCCTGAGACCTAGCCGCGCAGGCTCTGCATCCGCTTGAGGTAGCGGGCGAGCACGTCGATCTCCAGATTCACGCTATCCCCCGCCTTGGCAGCACCGATGGTGGTGACTTGCGCGGTATGCGGGATGATGTTGAGCGCGAAGTGGCAGGTGCCGCCGGGCTGGTCGGTCACGTCGTTTACCGTCAGCGAAATGCCGTCGACGGTGATCGAGCCCTTGGGCGCGATGAAGGGTGCAAGGTCGGCGGAGGCCTCGATCACGAAACGGCGCGAGTCGCCTTCCGGTGTCACCGAGACGATCTTGCCAACCCCGTCGACATGGCCGGTGACGATGTGGCCGCCCAGTTCGTCGCCCAGCTTGAGTGCGGGCTCGAGGTTGAGGCTGGTGCCCTGTTCCCAGCGGCCGGGCACGGTGCGCGCCACGGATTCCGCCGAAATGTCGACCGCGAACCAGGCATCGCCGGCCACGCCGCCCTTGTCGACGACAGTCAGACACACGCCCGAACAGGCGATGGATGCGCCCATCGCTATCCCGGCGGGATCGAAGGGGCAGGTGATGACGGCGCGAAGGTCCCCGGTCTTGCGGGTTTCGCGGATCTGGCCGACGGCGGTGACTATTCCTGTGAACATGGGATGCGGCTGTAGACTTCGAGTGTGTCGCTGCCAAGCTGCCGTCGTTCGGTAATGCGCCACTGGCCATGCGCCGAGGCGAGCGATGCGAGGCAGAAATCCCGGACGGCGGGCTGCCCGCCCACCAGGATCGGCGCGCGGTAGATCAGCAGCCGGTCGACGAGTCCCGCGCGCAGGAACGACGAAGCAGCACCAGCGCCGCCTTCGACGAAGAGGTATTGCAAGCCGTCCATGCCTGCGATCGCTTCGGGCGAGGGCAGGGCGTACCAGCCTGCGGGAGCCTTGCCGCCGGTCAGTACCCAACGCTCGGGGCTGCGTCGTTCGAGGCCGGGCAGGCGCACGTCGAGACGCGGGGCATCGGCGCGCAGGGTGCCGCCGCCGACGAGGATCGCATCGGCCCTGGCGCGCATCGCATGGGTATGCGCACGCGCCTGCGCACCGGTGATCCACTGGCTCTCGCCGGACTGAAGCGCAAGGCAGCCGTCGAGCGACATGGCGAGCTTGAGCGTCACTTCAGGCCGCCCCAGCCGCTTCGATACCAGATAGCCGGAGAGGCTTTCCTCGCAGGCGGGGGAGGGCAGGTGATCGGCCGCGATCCCGGCAGCGCGGATACGCTCCAGCCCTAAGCCTGCGGTGCGCGGATCGGGGTCCATGCAGCCGATCACGACGCGGGAAAGTCCCGATGCACTGACGAGATCGGCGCAGGCCGGGCCGCGCGGCGATTCGTGGGCGCAGGGTTCAAGAGTTACGTAGAGCGTGCCGCCGCGGGCCGCGTTACCGGCGGCATCGAGCGCGACGGCCTCGGCATGAGGGCGCCCCGTCGCGCGGGTCCAGCCGCGGGCGACGACCTTGCCCTGCTTGACGATGATCGCGCCGACGCCGGGATTGGGCCGGCTGATCGGCCGGGCGCGGGCGGCGAGGCTGGCGGCTGCGGCCAGCCAGCGCGCGTCCTCGCGGCTATCGGCCGTCACCGGGTGGCATCGTCCTGCTGGGCGTCGATCTGGTCGACCGATGTTACGCCCTCGGGCAGCTTGCCCTGTTCCTTCTGCTGCGCGGCTTCCTGAGCGGCCTGCTCGGCCTCAGCTTCGCGCGCGATCTTCTCTACATCCATGCCGGACATGCGGCCGATCGTCTTGTAGATGTTGCGCACTTCCTCGTCGCGCCTGGCCAGTTCGCGGGCGACCGCTTCCTTGCGCTTCTGGTTCGCGATGTTGGACGCGATGATCTCGGCTTCGGTGCGATGGCCGGAGAATGTCGAGATATAGGTGATCTTGGGCGGCGGCTGCGGGCCTTTCGCCTCCTGCTGGTACATCGTGAAGAACACGCCGAAAGTGCAGGCGGCCGAAAGCGCGGCAATGCGCCAGCGGTTGCTGCCGGCCTGTTTCCAGACTGCCTTGAAATCGGCGACCATCCCCGTGGGGCTGACGTCCTTCCAGTATCCTGAGCGTTTGAACAACGACATGGGGCCCTACTTAGGCGCTTCGGGCAGCAAACGCTAGCCGAAGGGGAGGTAAAGCTCTCGCCCGTGGGCCTTGAGCCAGGCATTCGCGGCCCGAATATCGCCTTCGAACAGCCCATCGAGGCAGGCATGGAATGCGGGCGAATGGTCGAAATGTATGAGGTGGGCCACTTCGTGGGCGACAACCGAGCGGCGCACGAAGTCCGGGGCCATGATCAGGCGCCAGTTGATGCGGATGGAGCCGTCGGGGGCGCAGCTGCCCCAGCGCCGCTTCGCGCTGGAAAGCGCCAGCTTGGGCGCATCGACTTGCGCACGCGTGCAGTACTCGACCAAGTCGTCGGCCATGAGCGCACGCGCTTCGCCCTCCAGCCAACGCCTGAGGCGGGACTGCAGCGAGGATTCGGGACCGCCGAGGGAAACCGCGCCTGCGGCATGGACGGCGCGGCGCGGGGCAAGCGGATCGTGACGGATGACCAGGATCTCACCGCGAAAGCGGATCTGCGCGCCATGGGCCAGGGGCTCGGCGACAGGCAGGGAGGCGAGCTGGCGGGCCAGCCAGTCCCGCCGCGATCCGGCGAAGGCGATGGCCTCTGCAGTGCGCGTCCAGGTCGGGATCGTGATGCGCACTTCGCTGCCATCGGGGGCCAGCCGCATGGTGAGGCGGCGCGCCCGGTCATGGCGGCGAATGACTATCGGAACGTCCTTGCCGTCAAGGTCGATGACGGGCTCTTCGCGGGGATTGCGGCGCAGCCAGTCGAGCACGGCCTCAGCCTTCCTCCTCTTCGCAGGCATCCTCGTCGAACTCGTCTTCGCCGTAGGGCCAGACGATGTGATGCTCCAGCGGCCCGGCGACAGTCTCGCTGATCACCTTGCCGATGATCGACATTCCCGCCTCGTGCACGGCATTGCGATCCCCGCTGACGAGGTAGTGCCATTCGGGCAGGGGCTGGCCTTCCGAGCGCAGGCGATAGGCGCAGCTCGGCGGCAGCCAGTCTAGGCTGCCTGCGGTCTTCAGGCTCAGGCTCAGGCAATCGGGCACGAAGCTGCGGCGATTGGCATAGTCGCTGCAGCGCGCGGTCTTGAGGTCGAGCAGCTTGCATGCGACGTTGGTATGGAAGATCTCTCCTGTGTCGGCGTCTTCCACCTTGTGCAGGCAGCATTGCCCGCAACCGTCGCACAGGGCTTCCCACTGCGCGCGGTCGAGCGTTTCGAGCGGACGCTCCCAGAAAGGCGTCGCGCTGCTCACTTCACCCACTTGGCAAGTTCTGCGGCAACGGCGTCCGGGCCCTTGTCTACCGGAAGCATGGCGATGGGTTTGCCGTCCGGGTCCATCAGGTAGGCAATGCGGCTGTGGTCCATCAGGTATCCGCCGGGGGTTTCCTCACCCTTCTTGTAATAGGCGACAAAGGCGTCGGCGGCCACTCTTACCTGATCGGGCGTGCCGGTCAGGCCCAGTAGCCGGGGCCCGAAGGCGGCAGTCCACTGGCCGACCACCTCGGGCGTATCGCGCTCGGGATCGATCGAGATGAAGATCGGCTGCACTTTCGCCGCTTCTGCGGGGTGTGCCTTGTCGAACGCGTTGAAGCCGCGCATCATCGCCTGGACGTCAAGCGGGCAGGCATCCGGGCAGAAGGTATAGCCGAAGTAGACGATGCGCCACTTGCCCTTGAACTGGTCCCAGGTGACGGTCTTGCCGTCCTTGTCCACCAGCGTGAAGGGACCGCCGATCGCGGCGCCTTCCAGCGGCGGTCGCTCGGGCTGGTCCTGTTGCGAGCAGGCGGTGAGGGACAGGCTCGCGGCAAGGCCGAGGGCGAGGGGTGCTATCCAGCGATTCAGGTAGGTCATGGCGCGTCGCTTCATGCTCTGCTAAGCCGCGCCATGCAAGGTGCGATGCCTGGGTCGGGCAGCGGCAAGCGCCGGAAGAATCGACTAAGTCGGAGGAAATACGAAGTGTCCAGGAACAACTTGGGGTACGGTGCGCGGATCTCTCGGGCGATCCTGATGGCAGCCTTGCCGGCGCTCGCCGCGGGTCTTGCGGTGTCCTCGCCGGCGATGGCCCAGGCTGGCTTTTCCGAAGGGTACAAGTTCCTCGAAGCGGTGAAGAAGAAGGATGGAGCCAAGGTTGAGGAAGCCCTGCTCGATCCCTCCTCGCAGATCATCAATTCGCGCGACGTGACCACCGGCGAGACGGCGCTGCACATCGTCACCGCGCGCCGCGACCTGACCTGGCTCAACTACCTCGTCTCGCATGGCGCCAACGTCAATGCCGCGGACGATCACGGCCGCACGCCGCTGGAAATGGCGGTCAATCTGGGCTGGCGCGAAGGCGCGGAATTCCTGCTGGAGCAGAAGGCCTCTCCGGACCCATCGAACGACGCCGGTGAAACGCCGCTGATCTATGCGGTGCACCGCAAGGACCTGCAGCTCGTCAAGGCGCTGCTCCAGGCTGGAGCCGATCCTAACCGTGCGGACAATTCGGGCCGTTCGGCGCGCGATTATGCGGCGCTCGACAGCAAGACCGGCCCGATGACGTCCGTGCTCGACGAGTATGCGGCGAAGAACAAGAAGAAGGCCCAGGCCGTTTACGGCCCGGTGATGTGATCAGATGGCAGGCAAGGTGATGGAAGAACCGCAGACCCTCGAAGCGCTGCGCCGTCAGCTCGCCCCGGCAATTGCCGATGCCGTCGCGTTCGACGGCTGGAGCGAGGAAGCGGTGGCGCAGGCCGCGGCCATGGCTGGCGTCGACAACGAACTGGCGCAGTTCGCCTTCCAGGGCGGGGCGATGGCGATGATTGCCGCCTGGATCGGACACGTCGATGAACGCATGGCAGCCACGACGCCGGCCGAATCGCTGGCGAACCTTCCGATTCGTGAGCGTATCCGCCGCCTCGTCATGGCGCGACTCGACGCTGTCGCCGGGCGTGAGGAAGCCCTGACCCGGGCGCTTTCGATCATGGCCATGCCGCAAAACGTCGTGGCCGCGACGAAGCTGGGATGGCATAGCGCGGATGTGATGTGGCGCCTCGCGGGCGATAGCGCGACGGACTACAACCACTATACCAAGCGCGCGATCCTCGGAGCGATCTATGCTGCGACGCTGCAGGTCTATGCCCGCGACAAGAGCGAGAACAAGGCTGAAACCCGCGCTTTTCTGGACCGTCGGATCGACGGCATCATCCGCTTCGAAAAGACCAAGGCGAAAGTCTTTCGTGCTCCTGACGACCGGTTCAGCGTGACCCGGCTGCTGGGCCGTTTGCGCTATCCGGCGCGCTGAATTTTCTGCGGACGCCCCTTCCGTTTTGATTGCGGACAATGACAAGTGAGGCTGGTTATTGCGAACCAGTTGCAAATAACGATCTAATCTGGCAGCGCAGCCTCATGACTTTAGACTTGCTTCCCGTAGGCCAGGGCGCCCGCATCACGGCGGTCGACTGGAATTGCCTCGTCGACGAGGAGGCGCACCGCCTGCGTGCGCTCGGCATCGATGAGGGAGCCAAGGTTTCCGTTTCCCATCGCGGCGTCTTCGGCGGCCGCGATCCCATCGCGATCTCGGTGGGCCGCATGATCGTGGCCGTGCGCCGGGCCCACGCTGCAGCCATGGAAGTGGAAGTCCTGTGAGCCGGCAACGCAAGGTCGCGCTGGTCGGCAATCCCAATGCGGGCAAGAGCGCGCTGTTCAATGCCCTGACCGGCGCGCGCCAGAAGATCGCGAATTATCCGGGCGTCACTGTCGAGCGCAAGTCGGGCCGTTTCGTCCTGCCGACCGGAGAGCCGGTGGAGATGACCGACCTTCCCGGCGCCTACAGCCTCGATGCGACGAGCCCGGACGAGGAAGTCACCTCCAAGGTCGTGCGCGGCCATTTCCCGGGCGAAGCCGTGCCGGACGTGCTGGTGATCGTCCTCGATGCCTCGAACCTGGAACAGCACCTCGTCTTTGCGCAGGAAGTCCTCGCGCTGGGCAAGCCTACCGTCATCGCCCTCAATATGGTCGACCTTGCCGAGCGCGACGGCCTCGTCCTCGATGCCACGCTGCTCGAGCAGGAACTGGGCGTGCGCGTCGTTCCGACGGTGGCGGTGCGCCGCCGCGGCCTGTCCGATCTCGCCGAGGCCATCGCTTCGGCCGAGATGGGCCATCCCGGCCCCGGCATCACCGACCTTTCGCTGACCGAGCGGCGCGTTGCCGCCCATGCCATGGCCGAAGGCGCGATTCTCTCTGAGACCCGTCGCCATCGCATGCACGCGCGGCTCGATCGCCTGCTGCTCAATCCGTGGATCGGCCCGTTCGTCCTGTGCGCGCTGCTTTTCGTGGTGTTCCAGGCGGTCTTCGCGTGGGCGACCCCGTTCGCCGACGGGCTGGAGGCGGGCGTGGGCTGGCTCACCGATCTCACCATAAAGTTCATGCCTGCCGGACTGGTGCGCGATCTGGTGACCGACGGCATTCTTGCCGGCGTCGGCTCGGTGGTCGTCTTCCTGCCGCAGATCGTCATCCTCTTTGCGTTCATCCTCGCGATGGAAGCCTCCGGCTACATGGCGCGCGCGGCATTCCTGATGGACCGGCTGATGTCTTCGGTGGGCCTTTCGGGCCGCAGCTTCATTCCGCTGCTCTCGAGCTTCGCCTGCGCCATTCCCGGCATCATGGCGACGCGGTCGATCAGCGATCCCAAGGACCGGCTGACGACGATCCTCATCGCACCGCTGATGACTTGCTCGGCGCGCCTGCCGGTCTACGCGGTGATCATCGCTGCCTTCATTCCCAACCGGTCCATTGGTTGGGGCGTCGGCCTGCAGGGGCTGGTGCTTTTCGCACTCTATGTCGCGGGTGTGATCGGCGCGATGGTAGTCGCACTGGTGCTGCGCCGTTCGGTGACCAAGGGCGAGGCCTCGGGCTTCATCATGGAACTGCCCAAGTACCAGCTTCCCCGCCTCAAGGACATGGCGATCGGGCTGTGGCAGCGCGCCTGGATCTTCCTGCGCCGCGCCGGCACGATCATCTTTACCGTCACCGTCGTCTTGTGGCTCATGCTCAATTTTCCGCAGGCTCGCCCGGGTGAGAGCCAGGTCGATGCCTCGGTTGCGGGCAAGGTTGCCAATGGCCTCGCGTTCGTGGTCGAACCGATCGGCTTCAACCGCGACATGGCTCTGGCGCTGATCCCGGCCATGGCCGCGCGCGAAGTGGCGGTCAGCTCGCTGGCTACCACCTATGCGGTCGATGCCACGGACGAAGACCAGCAGGCGATGGAACTGGGCGACCAGCTCAAGTCGCGCTGGACCCTGCCGATGGCACTGGCCTTCCTCGCCTGGTTCGTTTTCGCGCCGCAGTGCATGTCGACGATCGCTGTCACCCGGCGTGAGACGAACGGCTGGAAGTGGCCCGTCTTCATGCTCGCCTACCTGTTCGGCCTGGCCTATATTGCTGCGGGTCTGACATTCTGGGTCGCGACCGCCATCGGCCTCTAGCGATCCTTCCACCTCGGTTGTGGGAAAGGGGCGCCTGCGGGGTTGGCGTCAGGCGCCGCGATTGGCTACCCAACCGGCCACACACGATAGGAAAGCGATTCCATGGCAGGCAGCGTCAACAAGGTCATTCTCGTCGGCAATCTCGGGGCCGACCCGGAAGTCCGTTCGTTCCAGAACGGTGGCAAGGTCTGCAACCTGCGCATCGCCACCAGTGAATCGTGGAAGGACCGCAATACCGGCGAACGCCAGGAGCGTACCGAATGGCATACGGTCGCGATCTTTTCCGAAGGTCTGGCCGGCGTGGCCGAGCGCTTCCTGAAAAAGGGCAGCAAGGTCTACATCGAAGGGCAGCTGCGCACCCGCAAGTGGCAGGACCAGCAGGGCAATGACCGTTACTCGACCGAAGTCGTGCTGCAGGGCCCGGGCGCGGTCATGACCATGCTCGACGGCGCGCAGGGCGGCGGTGGCGGCGGCCGCTCCGGTGGCTTCAATGAAGGCGGTTCGTCGGGTGGCTTCGGCGGCGGTGGCCGTTCGGGCGGTGGCTCGCGCGGCGGCGATGACTGGGGCCGTTCGGGCGGTGGCGGTGACGACTGGGGTCGCACCGGCGGTTCGTCGGGTGGCAGCAGCAGCGGCGGCGGCTTCGGCGACGATCTCGACGACGACATTCCGTTCTGATCCGCAACGCGGATGATCGAGAGCTGCGGGAAAGGCCTTTTGCGCTCGGGCCCCGCAGGGTTGGGCGAGGGGGCTGTATTACAGCCCTTTTTGCCTTGATGCGCCGGGCAGGCGAATTGCCCAAGATCCTGCGACAATTTCGATAGACTGATCGTCGCCTTCGAAGCCGGCAAGCTGCCCGGTTGGCTGATGAGCCCGTACTTGGCGGCGGGGGAATCAGGCAAAGAAAAAGGCGGGCCACCGTGAAGATGGCCCGCCAGAAGTCATTCAACTCAGAAATTGTAGCCGAAACGCAGGCCGATAGTCCTGGTCGAGTCCAGGCCCCAGCGCTGCGTATAGCTCAGCATGGGGGTGGGCTGAGCGCTGCTGTCGCCAGATTCGATCTGGATGGCGAGCGGGTAGACCTTGTTCGTGCAGTTCTTGCAGAACACCGACAGGTTCCAGGCGTCGCCGCGAAGACCGATGCTGCCGTTCAGGACGTCGATCGCACCGATCTGCGAATCCGGTGCGTGATTGATGACCGTCTCGACCTTCGAGCGATGGTAGAGGTCGGCATTCAGCAGCAGGCTCAGGCCGTTGTCGTTCAGCGGCAGCTCGTAAGCGGCGCCGATCGTCCCGGTGAACTTGGGTGCATAGGCAAGGCGGTATCCCGATGCGTCGAACGTACCGGACGTACCGCAGCCCTGGCCCGGGTAGCACTGTGCGCCTTCGTAGGTGTCGAATTTGGTATCGGCATAGGCGCCGGTGGCCGAAAGCGTCAGGCCGTATGCAGGACGGATCGTGACCGCGGCTTCGGCACCCTTGCTCTTCACCTTGGCAGCGTTGCCGATCACGAAAGTGCGCAATTCGGTATCGAACGACTGGATCTGGAAGTTGTCGAAGATGGTCCGGAACACCGAGGCGTTGATCGTGACCATGCGGCCCAGCAGGCTCGACTTGACGCCCGCTTCGAAGTTCTTGGTGGTTTCGGGGTAGATGGCGAGGTCGGCATCGAGGGATGCGCCGGTGTCGTTCATGCCCGGGCCCTTGTAGCCACGGCCGTAGGAGGCATAGAACATCACGTCGTTCGTGGGCTTGAACTGGCCGCCGAACTTCCAGCTGAACTCGTCGTTGCTGTAGCTCTGCTTGAAGGTCCCGTCGGGAACGCCGAGCGTCAGGAAGTAATCGCCCGTGTTCTGGACGAGGTCGATCGAGACCTTGTCATGCGTGAAGCGACCGCCGGCAAAGACATTGAACATGTCGTTGAAGGCATAGGTCAGCTGACCGAACGCAGCGTAGCTCTCGTTCTTGCTCGTGTAGTCCTTGTCGGTGCCCAGGAAGTAGTCGTTGGTCCGCGCACAGGTCGACGGAGCGTTGGGCCCCACGCAGAACGCGTTGCCCAGCAGCGGATCCGTGAAGAAGTTGTTCCCGGCGATCTGGCTGACCTGATCGAGCTTTGAGCGATAGTAGTAAAGACCGACCTGGCCGGTAAGCGGACCCGTCGAGGGCAGGGCCAGGCGCAGTTCTTCGCTGAACTGGTCGAAGCGCGAGTCGGTGCTGTTGATGTTCGCACCGTTCTGTCCGGTCGAGTCGGCGTCGATCTGCTGACCGAGCGAGTAGAACTTCCAGGCGAAGATGTTCGACAGGGTCCAGCCGTTGTCGAGTTCATAATCGAGGTTGAGCTGGGCACCACCGGTCTTGAGGTCGCGATACTGCGCGGCGTCGCTTCCCGCATAGAAGTTGTGATCGCCTGGCGTTACGCCGTCGCCCGCGACCGGGCCTTCATTGATGCTGCCATCGGCGAGCTGGCGGTAGGTGACGTCGAAGATCGTGCCGATGCCGTGCGTCTCGTAGTATTCGCCGATGGCGTAGACGGTCAGCTGGTCGGTAGCTTCCAGCAGGTACTTGCCGCGCAGGCCGTACTGGCGGAAGTTGTTGTCCTGCCGGCCGGTCGCATTGTCGCGAATGTAGTGCGTGATCGGCTGCTGGTACTTGTAGATGCCGCTGACGCGCAGGGCCGAATTGTCGGTGACCGGAACATTGATCGTGGAATCGACCTGGACGCCGTCGGCATTGTCGCCGGGCAGGGCATTCGAGGTTGCCTGTGCGTTGAAGTTGGCACCGTAGTGGCCGATTTCCGGACGTTCGGTGGTGATGTTGACGAGACCGGCCGAAGCGTTCTTGCCGAACAGCAGGCCTTGCGGGCCGTTCAGGACTTCGACGCGGGCCACGTCGAGGAACGGGTTGCCATTCAGGATGCTGCTACCGAGCGTGACGCCGTCGATCGCGGTTGCGACGCTCGATTCGATCGTGCTGGCGAAGGACTGCGTGCCGATACCGCGGATCGAATAGTTGTTGTCGCGCTGGACCTGGAGGCTGGGCGCGATGAGGCCCAGCTGGCGCTGGTCGGTGATGCCGCGATCGCGCAGGGTGTCGCCGCTGACGGCCTGGACGCTGAGGGGAACGTCGAGCAGGCGCTGCGACTGGCGCTGCGCGGTGACGACGATGTCGTTACCGGTGTTCTCCTGGGGCTGGGCCGTGTCCTGCGCGGTTTCCGCGCTCTGCGCGAACACCGGATTGCTGGACAGCGCGGTCCCGGCCAGAATTGCGCAAACAAGTTGTAGTCTCTTCAATTTCATTCCTCCCGAATTGGATGTCGACGGCCGGTGATCGCACCGTGAACCGCGTTCGCTCTTGCGAGCTGATGTTGAGCTTCACCGCTCGCGACTGCGTGAGGCAGCGCGATGATCTGAGAACCCGAATTTCATCTGGAATTTTGCGCGGCTAGGGCCAGCGCGGCGCCTTCTCTCCTACGAACATACCGCTTTCAGATCCGCGGCGATCAATCTAATCACTGATTGATTGATCGCCGCTTAGATTGTGGCTTGATGACTTGTCAAGCGCATCCTTAGGCTTCAATGAGTCGGAAAATCATGAGGGGGACAGGGTGGCGGAGCCGACCAGAAGTTACCATCGAGACGATTTGCGAAAGCAGCTCGTCGAAGCGGCGACCGATTACGTGGTGCACTACGGCCACGAGGATCTGTCAGTCCGCAAACTGGCTCAGGTGGTGGGTGTATCGCCGGGTGCGCCCTATCATCACTTTCCCGACCGTCGTTCCCTGCTCATTGCTGTCGCTTTGACCGGCTACGACAGGCTGCTGCGTGCAGATCTCGGCGCATCGCCGGGCTCAGTGGAGGATGAACTCCTGGGTGTCAGCCGCCATTTCATTGCTTTCGCTGAAGAAAATCCCCGTCTCTTCTCGCTCATGTACGAAAGCGAATTGACTCGACCCGTACTCGAGGCGCCGATCGCAAAGGCGCAGAGAGAGGGCTTCGCGATGCTACGCGACGCGATCAAGGCCGTGGGGGAACCGCTTCCCGACGAAACGCTGGGCATTCGCGTGGCGGCGTACTGGTCCTTGATCTACGGCTTCACGCTGATGCGCAGAAACAGGATGATCCAGCCGGATCAGGAGATCGAGGAGCCAGGCTCGTTCGAGGTCGTCGATGCCGTGCTTCGTCAGGCTGTCAGGCTGGTGAAAGGCTGAGCGCCTTCGCTGGTGCGCTGCATCGTTTCGCAGCTTCCGGATAAAGCTAGATCCGGTTGCACTGTCCGCGCCGTTCAGTTCTTGACGTTGAGGCCCTTGAGTGCAGCGAAGGGCCCCTGATCTTCGGGCGAGCCGATCCCTGCGGCCTTGCGGGCAGCCTCCGCTTCGGGGCCGGTCAGGAACGGGTCGATGGCAAGGGCAAGGCTCTGCGCTACGGCTTCGCCAAGGTCGATGTGCGTGCCGGAATACTCGATCTCGTCGCAGTCGTCGGCATCGAGTTCGATTTCCTCGTCTGGATTGTAGTCCGTCGCCTGCGGGACGAAGCGGAAGAACAGCGGCTCCTTCACTTCGACCGGGATGTCCTCGGCCGAGACAGCGCAAGACTGGACGAAACTGGCCTTGAGCGTGCCGCGCGCTTCGGCATCACGCTCGCCGGACCGGTGGAGTTCGAGGTCGGCTTCGAGTTTCGAAATCCGCACCAGGCTGAAACGCTTCGCCAGGGCGGCGCGTTCCGCTTCGTTGGCCTCGACGTGGACCGCCTTGCCTTCCACCTGACGGATGTCGATCTCGCGGGAGAATTCGCTCTTGCTCATCGCGTAATCCTTGCGGCCATGATGTCCTCGTCGGAAATGGCGTCGAGCTGGGCGGCGAGGGCCTGCAGGCGAGCGGCCAGCGCTTGAGTGTTCGCGCCTTCGGTCAGCGTCACGTTTCGCTCCAGCACGGGGACGAGTGCGGCGCTGACCTGCTCGTCGTCACCCGCGGCGAAGGCTTCGCGCAGGGCACCCAGGCGTCCGCCGAACACGCTCATCAGCTTGCCCATGCGCTTGCCGACCACAAGGTCGCCGACGCCGGATTGACGCAGCTGGCCGTCCATGTCGTCGACGAAAAGCTCGGTCAGGCGGACCGAGGGGTCGATCAGGGTCTTGTCCCGCTCCATGCGCAGCATGACCAGCGAGGTTACCAGCGTCACTGCATCGAAGCGACCGGGAACGGTGTCGGCCACGCCGCATTGCGCGTACCACTCCTTTTCGCGCGCGATCTCCACCGTGCGATGCCAGAGGGGGCGGACAGCCGCGCGGCTGTCGGAGCCCTTGCCGAAAATGCGTGAGAGGAGGGACACGTGGGTAACTGGCCTTTCGTTCATCGGCAATTCAACGCAGCTGCCCCAACGCCCATTGCACGAGGCGATGGAGGGCCTTAAGGCTCGATGCCGTTAATCCGGCCGATATATGGGCGGGGCGCCTGCTGGCAATGCCTGGCATGGACGAACCGGACGATTGGAGTGTGAAAATGCGCAGTTTTGGTCCCAAGATCGCAGCGGCAGGCCTGGTGATGGCCCTGGCTGCACTGGCGGGCGGATGCACTTCGATCCGGGATCATCGCGGCTACATCGTCGATCAGACGCTGGTCGATTCGGTTCAGCCGGGTGTCGACAATCGCCTTTCGGTGGAAAAGACTCTCGGCCGCCCGACTTTCGTCAGCCAGTTCGGCGAGAAGGACTGGTACTACGTTTCGCAGTTCGTGAAGACGCCGCCCTTCGGCCGTCCGCGTACGAACGAGCAGACGGTGCTGCGCGTACGTTTCGATCCCAAGGGCAATGTCGTTGCCGTCGATCGCCGCGGCATCGAGCAGGTCGCCCGCATCAGCCCGAACGGTGACAAGACCCCGACGCTGGGCCGTCACCGCGGTCTGCTGGAAGACCTGTTCGGCAACATCGGTGCCGTCGGCGCCGGCGGTATGGGTGGCCAGGCCGGCCCGAGCGGCCCCGGACCGAACGGCAGCTGAGCGCTTTTCTTTTCGCGTTTGCGGACAGCTTCGTCCCAGCCGCTTGAACCTCGCGGCACCGGGCATATATCCCCGGCATGGATAGCAATGGGGCGAGCCACGGCCTGATCCAGTGGCACGGTACGACGATCGTCGGCGTGAAGAAGGGCGGTAAGACCGTCATTGCCGGCGACGGCCAGGTTTCCATGGGCAATACCGTGATGAAGCCGAACGCGCGCAAGGTGCGGCGGATCGGTGAAGGCGGGAAGGTGATTGCCGGCTTCGCCGGAGCGACGGCCGATGCCTTCACCCTGTTCGAACGCCTTGAGCGCAAGCTGGAGCAATATCGCGGCCAGCTCATGCGCGCGGCCGTCGAACTCGCCAAGGACTGGCGTACCGACAAGTATCTGCGCAATCTCGAAGCACTGATGATCGTGGCCGATGCGGACACCATGCTGGTGCTGACCGGCAACGGCGATGTGCTCGAACCCGAAGGCGGGATCACTGCGATCGGATCGGGCGGCAACTATGCGCTGGCGGCGGCCCGCGCCCTAGATCCCTACGAGGACGACGCCGAGGCCATGGCCCGCCGCGCGATGCAGGTCGCGGCCGAAATCTGCGTCTTCACCAATGACCGCGTGACGGTCGAGACCATCTGAGATCCCGGGGAAGCATGAAAGACAACCTCACGCCCAAGGCCATCGTTCGCGCCCTCGATGAACACATCATCGGTCAGAAGGAAGCGAAGAAGGCCGTCGCCGTCGCCCTGCGCAACCGCTGGCGGCGCCAGCGCCTCCCCGTCGACCTGCGCGACGAAGTGACGCCCAAGAACATCCTGATGATCGGCCCCACCGGCTGCGGCAAGACCGAGATCAGCCGCCGCCTCGCCAAGCTGGCGGAAGCGCCTTTCGTGAAGGTCGAGGCGACCAAGTTCACTGAAGTCGGTTACGTCGGCCGCGACGTCGAGCAGATCGCGCGCGATCTCGTCGAGGAAGCGATCCGCCTGGAGAAGGATCGTCGTCGCGAGTCCGTTCGCGAGGCGGCATCGAAGGCGGCGATGGATCGCCTGCTCAATGCGCTTGTGGGCGAGGGAGCCTCCGAGGCGACCCGCGCCGCGTTCCACCAGCGCATCACCGAAAACGCGATGAACGAAACCGAAGTCGAGATCGAGGTGGAAGACAGCCCGTCTGCCCCGATGGAGATTCCGGGCATGGGCGGATCGGTCGGGATGATCAACCTGTCCGACATCATGGGCAAGGCATTCGGCCAGAACCAGCTCAAGCGGCGGCGCATGAAGGTGCCCGAAGCCTGGGACAAGCTGGTCGACGAAGAATCCGAAAAGCGCATGGACCAGGACGACGTGGCCCGCACCGCGCTTGCCAATGCGGAGACCAACGGCATCGTCTTCATCGATGAGATCGACAAGATCGCCGTTTCCGACGTGCGCGGCGGCTCGGTCTCGCGCGAGGGCGTGCAGCGCGACCTGCTGCCGCTGATCGAGGGCACGACCGTTGCTACCAAGTACGGTCCGATGAAGACCGACCACGTCCTGTTCATCGCCTCTGGCGCGTTCCACGTTGCCAAGCCGAGCGACATGCTGCCCGAACTGCAGGGCCGCCTGCCGATCCGCGTCGAGCTGAAGGCGCTGACCGAGGAGGACTTCGTGCGCATTCTGTCGGAGACGCGCGCCAACCTTGTCGAACAGTACAGCGCCTTGCTCGGTACCGAGGACGTCAGGGTCCACGTGACGGCCGATGCGGTACAGGAAGTGGCGAAGATCGCTGCGCAGGTGAACGAGAGCGTCGAGAACATCGGCGCCCGCCGTCTGCAGACGGTGATGGAGAAGCTGCTCGAGGAGCTGAGCTTCGAGGCCGAGGACCGCACCGGCGAAACGGTGACCATCGACGAGGCCTACGTTCGCGACAAGCTGGAAGGCCTTGCGGGCAACGCGGACTTGTCGAAGTATATTCTCTGAGGAGAGACCGCGACATGTACCAGACACCTGAAGACCGCCCGATCTATCGCCTGCTGACCGGCAAGGACGACCGTGCCTTTTGCGAGCGCGTGTCAGAGGCGCTGGCGCAGGGCTGGCGCCTCTACGGTTCGCCGACGATTTCCTGGGATACGGCCGAGAACTGCATGAAGGCGGCTCAGGCCGTCGTCTGGCACGAGGCCGACGTCGTCAAGTAAAGGGTCGCCGAGTAACAGCAAGGCCCCCCGTCGCGCAGTGCGGCGGGGGGCCTTTTTGTTTTGTCAGTGCGGGACGGTGCCGAGTTCGAAGCCGGTCTTGTCGTGCAGGCCGAACCTGTCGACGATGTCCTTGCTCGCCTCGTTGTAGCCGATCACCTTCACGCTGGCGCCGCCCTGGTCGAGCTTGCCGACGATCTTGTCGAGCGCGCCGACCGAGGAGATGTCCCACAGGTGGGCGTGAGTCATGTCGATGATCACGTTGGGCGCGGTTTCCTGGCCGGCTTGCATCTGCTCGATGAAACGATGCACCGAGGCGAAGAAGATCTCGCCCGAAACGCGGTAAGTCGCCGTGTCGCCTTCCTGTGTGCGTTCGACGCGGAACAGGCGCTGAACCTTCTGGGCGAAGAAGATGCCGGACAGCAGCACGCCCGCAATCACGCCCTTGGAGAGATCATGGGTGGCCACGACGAACACGACGGTTGTGAGCATGACCACCGAGCTTTGCCACGGATGGCGGCGAAGGTTCGGGATCGAGTTCCACGAGAACGTGCCGATCGAGACCATGATCATGACTGCGACGAGGGCGGGCATCGGAACCTGGCCGACCCACGGGCCGAGCAGGGCCAGCAGGATGAACAGGAAGAAGCCGGCGACGAAGGTGGACAGGCGGCCGCGGCCGCCCGAGGTCACGTTGATCACCGACTGGCCGATCATCGCGCAGCCGCCCATGCCGCCGAACAGCGCGGCGACGATGTTGGCGATGCCCTGGCCGCGGCATTCATAGCGCTTGTACGAATCGGTGTCGGTCATGTCGTCGACGATCTGCGCGGTCAGCAGCGATTCGAGCAGGCCAACGGCGGCCATGGCAAGCGCGGTAGGCGCCACGATCTGGAAGGTTTCCAGCGTTAGCGGCACTTGCGGCAGGCCGAACGAGGGCAGGCCGGAGGGCAGTTCGCCCATGTCGCCCACGGTGTGGACGGGCAGGCCCATCGAGATCGAGATCACCGAAAGCACCAGGATCGAGATGAGCGGGGACGGGACCGCCTTGGTGAGACGCGGCAGGGTGTAGATCATCGCGAGCCCGGCAATGACCATGGCGTAAGTGTGCCAGGTCACGTTCATCAACTGCGGCAGCTGCGCCATGAAGATCAGGATGGCGAGCGAGTTCACGAAGCCGGTGATCACCGAGCGCGAGACGAACTGCATCACCAGGTTGAGCCGGAGCAGGCCGGCGAGGATCTGGAACACGCCCATCAGGATCGTCGCGGCGAAGAGATATTCCACGCCGTGTTCGCGAACCAGCGGCCCGACAAGCACGGCGACTGCTGCGGTCGCGGCCGAGATCATGCCTGGACGACCGCCGGTGAACGAGATCACGATGGCAATCGCCACCGAGGCCCACAGCCCCACGGCGGGATCGACGCCGGCGATGATCGAGAAGCCGATGGCTTCGGGGATGAGCGCGAGCGCGACGACGAGGCCGGCAAGCACGTCGGCCCTGACGTTGCCAAACCAGTCCTGGCGGAATCGGGAGAGTGTTTCAGTCATGCAATATCCGCATCAAGCACATGTCCGCGACCCGCGAAGCACGCGGGCGTGCCAGTGAACATGTATGATGTTGCCCGGCGGATCGGCGGCCGGGATAGCCACCCGGAATTGCACCGGGTCCAAGCGAGTGGCGCGGCTTTTGCCGTGTTGCGGGTGCGAATGCAACCCGTCGTGTCGGGAAGGCCATCGGGCGCAGGGGGCACCACCGCTGCAAGGGACCGGGTCACGGACCGCGCCCGGGCGGGTCCTATTCGGCGGCTTCGCCCAGTTCGTCGGTCTCGGAGGCCTGGCGCGCCCACATTTCGGCATAGAGCCCGCCCGCCCGCAGAAGCTGCCCGTGCGTTCCGCCTTCGGCCAGTCTGCCTTCCTGCAGGACGAGGATGGAATCGGCATCGGCAATCGTCGAGAGACGGTGCGCGATCGAGAGCGAGGTGCGGTGTTCGGCAACGCGGTGGAGCGTTGCCAGGATGTCCTGTTCGGTGCGGGTGTCGAGCGCGCTGGTCGCTTCGTCGAGCAGGAGAATTGGCGGATTCTTGACCAGGGTGCGCGCAATCGCGACGCGCTGCTTCTCTCCGCCAGACAGCTTGAGGCCGCGTTCGCCCACCTCGGTTTGGAACCCTTGGGGCAGGCGATCGATCAGGCCCATGAGCGCAGCGCCCCGCGCGGCTTCCTCGATATCGGCCTGGGTGGCATCGTCGCGGCCATAGCCGATATTGTAGCCGATGGTGTCGTTGAACAGCACTGAATCCTGCGGGACGATCCCGATTGCGGCGCGCAGCGATGCCTGGGTGACTTCCTTGATGTCCTGTCCATCGATGAGGATCCGCCCGCCCTGCGGATCGTAGAAGCGGAACAGCAGGCGGGCGAGCGTGGACTTGCCTGCGCCCGACGGGCCGACGATGGCATAGTTGCGGCCTGCCGGAACTTCGAAGGAGAGGCCGTGCAGGATCCGGCGATCCTTTTCGTAACCGAACACGACATTGTCGAAGACCACCGAGGGGCGCCGGATGACGAGCGCCGGCGCGCCGGGCCTGTCCGAGACTTCCTGGGGTTCGTCGAGCAGGCGGAACATCTCGGCCATGTCGATCAGGCCCTGCCGGATGGTGCGATAGACCATGCCCAGCATGTCGAGCGGGCGGAACAGCTGCGTCAGGTAGGTCTGCACGAAGACGAGCTGCCCGGCGGTGTACTGGCCGCGGTACCAGCCCCAGACGGTATAGGCGAGGGCGCAGGCCATGAGCAGGTTGACGATCACCGCCTGCGCGATGTTGAGCATGCCGAGCGAGTTCTCGCTCTTGACCGCGGCAGCCGCATAGGCGCGCGTGGCCTGGGCATAGCGCTCTTCCTCGCGGTGCTCGGCCGAGAAGTACTTCACCGTCTCGTAGTTGAGCAGCGAGTCCACGGCGCGGGCCAGGGCCTGTCCGTCGAGTCGGTTCATCTGTTCGCGCAGCTTGGTGCGCCATTCGGTGATCGTGCGCGTCACCCAGATGTAGGCGGCAATCGCGACGGCCGTGGCCGCGACAAGGCCCCATCCGAAGTTGATGTAGAAGATGACCGCGACGACCGCGAGCTGGATCACCGTGGGCGCGATGTTGAACAGCATGAAGTAGAGCATCGTGTCGATGCTCTTGGTACCGCGCTCGATTGTCTTGGTGATCTCTCCGGTGCGACGCCCGAGGTGAAAGCGCAGGCTCAGGCGATGAAGCTGGCCGAAGACGTTTTCCGCCAGCGAGCGCGTGGCATCCTGCCCGACCCGCTCGAAGACGATGTTGCGCAAGTTGTCGAAGCCGGTCTGCGCAAAGCGGCCCGCCGCGTAGCCCAGCACCGTAAGCATCGCCAGTTGCACCAGCTTCGGTCCGGTAGCGCCCATCGCGTCGACCGCCCACTTGAGCAGGTAGGGCAGGGTAAGCTGCGTGCCGATCGAGGCGAGAATGAAGATACAGGCGAACACGATCCGCCAGCGCAGGGCTTTGTTGTCGGCCGGCCAGAGGTAGGGAAGGAACCTGAGGAGCGTGCGCCAGCCGTCATGGCGGGCATTGGAATTGTTCACGGCTGTATCGGGTGGCATCGCCGCAATTTAGGGAGACTTGGCGGTTAGGCAATCTCAACCGGGCAGATCGAACAGGATCTTTCTTGTCGTGAAGTCGATCGCCACGCGCCGGAAGGCGCGAAGTTCACGCATTCCCAGGAAGATGGCGGGGCGCTTTTCCAGATGCAGCGCCTCGAAGGCAGGGGCATCGGCGAAGGCGATAAGCACGTTGGCGACTTCGAGCGACTCCAGTTTGAGTTTCTGGGCCAGGCCGAAATCGATGGGAAGCGTCTGTCCGGTGACGGATGTCAGGACACCGCTGCCTCCCTTGCGCTCGCGCATGGCGCGTTGCAGCGCCCGGTTGCCGATCGTGCTGCTGGACCCGGTATCGATGACGACCGAGGTGCGAATGCCGTCGATCGTGGCCTGGGTCATGATCAGTTGCCCCGAACGCTTGCGCGCGCGAACGGTGATTTCGTAGCTGCCGCCGCGGTCGAAATCGTGGGGATCGCCGATCTGGATGGTGTTGCGGTCGAAATCGAGGACGACGCGCTGGTGCTGTAGACTGTCGGTGCCGAGAATGCCGTCGGCACCGATGTGCCGGTCCTGCAGCAGGGGCACCGTCAGGTCATGGAAAGTCCGCCCCCCGACATCGAGGGACTCGACGCGCGCCGTGTTCGCCTGGCCTACGCCGGCAAGGCTGATCACCTTGGCGCTCGGGCCGATCCGCAGGCCGAGCGTACTGGCGAGCGCGGTCGAAAGCACCGTGTTCTGCGATCCGGTGTCGATGAGGAATTGATAGGGACCCTGGCCATGGATCGCGACGCCGACGGTCATGCGGTCATCGGCATCGGGCTGGGCCTGAAGGATTTCGCTGGCGGCATCGCTGTCGTCAGGGACCGATTGTGCCGGCGTGGCGGCAATCGCGGAGTGCGCGATCAGGGCCGCCGCAAGGGCAAGCGCTGTGCCTGTCATCTCCTGCTCCCGGGCAGTGATTTGCGTATTCTTTATATCGCCTCGAAGTTACCACGAATGCGGTGGAACACCAAGTTGGACGGGTCGCTCAGGCCTGCCCGGAAACAGGCAATTTCCCGCGCATCGAGGCTGGGTGCGCCATGGGAGCAGGGTGGAAATCGGGGAGCGTCAGGAAGTCCGGCTCGTGGGTTACGTCGACCTTGCGGGCAAACCAGGCGCCGCTGGACGCAATGGCAGGCAAGTCGGCTGCGGTCAGCATGCGCGGGCTCGATGCACCCGCGGGAAAATCGACATAGCGCCGGTGGGCGGCAATGCGCTCGGGAAAGGCATGGGCGACGAGCGTTGGCACCACGTGTTCGTCACTGCACACGGTTCCGCGCAGACGGCCCGAGGTTAGAAGGCGCGGCATTTCCTTGTCCAGCATTGCCAGCACGTCTGCGGGCAGGGACCACCAGCCCGAACCGTACGCCCACAGGCCATAGGGGCGTGAGCGTGGTAGCCCGAGCCGATTGCGCGCGGCGTCAGCCCAGCGCGCGAGGCGGCGCAATTCCCAGGTCGCGGCATAGGCGCGTCTATCGCGAGCGGGATCGAGCCGCAGCCAGCGCGTGTCCAGGCGGAAGGTCTGCATGCGCTCTTCCATGTGTCCGGGGCGGACTTCGATATGGCAGAGACCCTCTCGCATGGTTTGAGCAATGGCCTCGCGCGCAGTCACCGGCCAGTCGGCGCCGCTGATCAGGTGCGCACCGTCGCAGCCGAGGCGGACAGCCTCGCGAACCAGCTTCGCAATCGCTTCGACCAGACTGTGGTGCCCCCAGCGCACGGCGACCGGATTGGCCACGAGGCGTACCCGTCCGGTGGCTTCCGGCAGGCATGCCTGCAGCTCCGGCCAAAGCGGCGAGGCGCGATCGGCATGGATGACCGCGAAGTCCTCTCCACCAGGGCCGAGGAGCCGTTCGATCAGGAGGTCGAGCTGCGCCCTGTTGTCATGGGCGAGGATGAGATAGGCCATGCGCACGGCGGCTGTATTCCAGCGCTCAGGCCGCCGCACGCGACAGGATCGGGCGGGCGAGCGCGGACACGAGCATGCGGATCTCGAGCCAGGCGGGATGACGGATCAGTGCCAGCGTCGCGAGCCAGAGGAGTACGCCCAGCCCACTAAGGCCGAGCAATGTGAGAAACGGCATGGATGCACCGCCAAGGCCGTAGAAGCCGGCGACGATCAGCGGCACGCCTGCGGCAAGCGCGCAGATCCCGCTGCGCAGATAGACCCCCAGCAGGTCGCGAAAGCGGAAGCCCATCAGGCGACCGAGGTAGGTGGCATAGATCGCCCACCAGACGAACCCGTAGACCACCCGGCTGATGCCCGCGGCCTCGAGGCTGATGAAGCAGCCTGCCGTGAGGATGATCACGGCTGCAGCGGTGTCGAGCAGGTTGACCCAGACGAGACGGCGGATCTGGCCGAGCAAGAGGGGCACGTCCATCTGTAGCGGAACCGCGACGAAGAAGATTTCGCCCAGAGCGGTCCAGCGCAGTAGTGAGGCCGAGCCCATCCAGTTCGGACCGTAGAGCAGCATGACCAGCGGTTCTGCGGCCAGCGCCAATCCGACCATCGCCGCCCAGTTGAGCGCGGTGTAACAGGAAACGAGATGGAGGTAAGGTTCGGCCAGCGGCTCGCCTGCGTCACGCTTGCGGGCAAAGGCGGCGTAAAAGACCGAACCGATCGCGCCGGTTACGAGCGTCGTCAATTGTCCGGCAAGGGCGCTGGCCCGGCTGAACAGTCCTGTCGAGGCGATGCCCAGCAGGCGCCCGACGATAAGGTCCTGTGAGCGTTGCCCCACGGCAGCGCTGGCGCTCAGCACAAAGGACATGGAACTGAAGCCGAGCATGGGCTTCACGGAGGAGAAGACCCGCGGCAGGCGCGGGCGAACCGGGCGCTGCCATTGGGCGATGCCGGCGCGAACGAGAGCGGTGACTAGCACGCCCCAAGCCAGCGAGCTGGCGCCGAACCCGCAGGCAGCCAGGATCACCGCCGTGCCGTTGCCGGCGAGGGCGCTGCCCGCGTTGACGTGGAAGAGGGCGCGAAAGTCCATTTCGCGCACCAGCAGCGCGGCTGGCACCGTCGCATAAGGACTGATGAGATAGGACGCGGCGATCAGCCATAGTAGTGGAGCCAGATCAGGCTCGCCATAGAAGTGGGCGACCAGCGGCGCGGCCAGTGCGACCAGCGCCGAAACTGTCCAGCCGATCGACACCGCGACGCCTGCATAGAAGGGCAGGGACTTGGGTTCCATCTGCGGCTGACCGGAAATGAAGCGGGTGATTCCTAGGTCCTGGAAGATCGATACCAGCATGGCGGCGGCCAGCGCCACAGAGAACAGGCCCACGTCGCTCGGCAGCAGGAACAGCCGCGAGATGATGACGCTGGCGGCGAACTGGATCGTGAAGGTCGCGTACTGCGCGCCCATCGACCACAAGGCGGCCCGGCGCACGCTCATGCCGCGCGCACCAAGGCCAGGGTCGCTGCGAGACGGAACGCCCGGACAGGTTCGCCGTATCGTAAGAGCCGTGCCACGGTTCGCCACATGCCGTCCTGCCTTCCGCCATCGCGCAAGTGGTTGACGAGCAGGTCGAAGCCGTCATCGCGAAGGGCCGAGGCGGAATAGCG
>NC_015580.1:3795000-3911486 GCF_000253255.1 Novosphingobium sp. PP1Y
CTGTGTTGGCGACCGTAGCAGAAAACCGTGTGTTCCGCCGCGGTGAGAGGCCCTCTAAGTCCCACCCCCGATTCGGTCAAACCCTTTTTTCAAAAAAGTTTCATGAAGCGTGGATGTGGCCGAAAAGACCGAGCCTTCAACAGGCCCTTCAACAAGATGGGACCTTCCGAAGCCGATTCAAGGGCTGCGTACCGGACATTACCTGCAGGCGAAGGCTTACCCTTTCCCAAAAATGTCATCGTGCCGTCGCCTGGCGGTCGCGGAACTGGCCCCGGGATGTCACAATCGGAACATAGGAAACCGGCTTCGATCAACTACATCGGGGCAACCATGACCGACCTGCTTCCTCCCTCCCCCTATTCGGATGGCGATGTCGATACCAACGACAGCCGCACCCCGTCGCTGGAAAGTCTGGCAAACGAGCGCTTTTCGCGTCGCCAGACCATTTTCGGCGGCGCCAAGGCGTCGAGCCTGGCCCTGTTCGGCACCGCCATGCTTGCAGCGTGCAACTCGGATGACAGCAACGGCGAGGGCCCGGTGGTCAGCGCCGGCGACAATGCCGCGACAAGCGCCGGACGCATTGTGACACTGACCGGCAACGCCACCGGTATCAAAGGTCTGAAGTCCTCAGGCTGGTCCCAGAGCAGCGGCCCGAGCGTCGAGATCATGGGAAGCGGGGACGAAGTGACGTTCATCGCCCCCGCCGTGGAAGCCGCGACCGATTTCGTCTTCACTTATCAGGCGACCAATCTCTTCGGCGTCAGCAAGACGGCATCGACCACGGTCCGCGTGTCTCCGGCCGTGCTCGGCTTTGCCGCCGTTGCCAAGAACCTCAACGACATCGTGACAGTGCCGGAAGGTTACTCGGTTACAGTGATGACGCGCCTTGGCGATCCTCTGGCCGCCGGCGTTTCGGCTTATGCCAACGACGGATCGGACGACAACTTCGCCCAGCGCATCGGCGATCACGGCGACGCACTGCACTTCTTCGGCCTCAATGCAGCCGGATCGCGCGACGATACCAGCTCGACGCGTGGCCTCATGGTCCAGAACCACGAAAACCTGAACGTGCAATACCTGCACCCCAACGGTCCGACGACCAATGGCGACGGATCGCGTCCGGCTGCGGAAGCGAAGAAGGAAATCGAAGCACACGGCGTCAGCGTTTCCGAGTACAAGGACGCGGGCGACCGGACCTGGAGCTATGTACAGGACAGCAGCTTCAACCGCCGCATCACGCCCAACACGCCGATGAGCCTGCATGGGCCCGCCGCAGGTTCGGCGATGCTGGTCACCAAGTACTCGTCCGACGGCACGGCCGGTCGCGGCACGATCAACAACTGCGCCAACGGCATCAGCGGTTGGGCGACCAACCTCACCTGCGAAGAGAACTGGGCCTTCTACTTCCGCCGCGACGCCAGTGACGCCACCGCACGCACGCCCCGCGAGCTGACGGCCCTTTCCCGCTATGGCGTGACCAGCACCAGCGGCAACTTCTCGTGGTCTAAGGCAACGCCGAGTGACGACATGTTCGCCAAGTGGAACGCGACGATCCTGGGCGCGAGCGCTGCACAGGACTATCGCAATGAGCCGAACCAGTATGGCTGGGTCGTCGAAATCGATCCCTACGATCCGGCATCGACGCCGCGCAAGCGGACGGCGCTGGGCCGCTTCGGCCATGAAGGCGCCTTCGTGCAGATCGCCACAGGTCAGCCTGTCGGCGTCTACATGGGCGACGATTCCCGCCGTGAGTACCTCTACAAGTACGTATCGAACGCCAGCTGGGATGCGGCCGACGGCAATGCCAGCGACCGTCTCGCCGTAGGCGACAAGTATCTCGATAACGGCACGCTCTATGTTGCGCGCTTCGATGCCGACGGCACCGGTGAATGGCTGCCGCTGGTCTTCGGCCAGGTACCCAACCGTCCCGCCACGGGTTCGGCTCCCGAGTACGTCTTCGCCGATCAGGCCGACATCCTGATCAACGCCCGCCTTGCCGCGGACGCACTGGGCGCCACGCCGATGGACCGTCCGGAATGGACCGCCGGCAATCCGATGACCGGCGAGATCTATCTCACCCTCACCAACAACAACGCCTCGAACCGTCCGCTCAACGGCACCGATGCGGCCAACCCGCGCCACTACGGCGATCCGAAACTTTCGGGCTCGGTCAGCTACGGCAACCCCAACGGCCACATCATTCGCCTGCGCGAGGACGGCGACACCACGGCGGCCACGACCTTCGCCTGGGACATCTATCTCTTCGGCGCGGATTCGACCGACGCCGATCCGACCAACGTCAACATCTCGGGCCTGACCAACGACAACGACTTCTCGAGCCCGGACGGCCTCTACTTCTCGCGCAAGACCAATCCGGCAGGCCAGGTCAATCCGCTCCTGTGGATCGAGACCGACGACGGCGCAATGACCGACCGCACCAACTGCATGCTGCTGGCCGCGATGCCGGGCACGGTCGGGGACGGCGGCGCGAAGACGATCACCAACAAGGCCTCGGACGGCTCGACCGCGCAGCAGGCCACTGTCGTTGGCGCGGCGGCAAGCGCCGCGAACCTGCGCCGCTTCCTGACCGGCCCGGTCGAATGCGAGATCACCGGCATCGACATGACCCCGGACGGCCGCACGCTCTTCGTCGGCATCCAGCACCCGGGCGAAGACGGCACTCCGGCTGCTCCGACCAGCCACTGGCCCGACAGCCAGGCCGGTTCGGCAGCGGCCACGGTGCGCCCGCGTTCGGCCGTGATCGCCATCACCAAGGACGACGGCGGCGTGATCGCGCTCTGACAGGTACCCTCAAGACTGCAGGCCCTTGCGGTATGCAGACAATGCCGGGAGGGGGCGCAGCACGCGCCTCCTCCCTCTTTTTTGCTCAGGCCGCGAGCAGGCCCTTCTGGCGCAGAAGCGCATCGGGCGTGGGCGCGCGGCCGCGAAAGGCCTCGAAGTTCTCCAGCGCGGGGCGGCTGCCCCCGGTGGCGAGGACTTCGCGGCGGAACTGCGCCCCGGCCTCGGCAGGCTTCCCGATCTCGGTGAACTGCTCGTAAGCATCGGCCGAAAGCAGTTCCGCCCACAGGTAGCTGTAGTAGCCGGAGGCATAGCCGCCGGCGAAAACGTGCTGGAAGGCATGGCCGAAACGGTGCCATTCCGGCGGTATCACGAGGGCCGCACGCGCGCGGGCCGCTTCGAGCGAGCGCGCCACGGTATCCGCTGCCGGCTTCGTCTCGCGATGCATCCACAGGTCGAACAGCGCGAACTCCAGCTGGCGGGCGAGCTTGAGCGCGCTCTGGAACTGGCGGGCACCCAGCATGCGATCGATAAGGGCATCGCCCAGCGGCGCACCGGTATCGACATGGCGCGAAATGCGGCGCAGCACCGCCGGCTCCCACGCAAAGTTCTCCATGAGCTGGCTCGGCAGTTCGACCGCATCCCATTCGACGCCAGCGACGCCGCCGAGCGAGGGCACGTCGATCTCATTGAGCAGGTGATGCAGGACGTGCCCCATCTCGTGAAACAGGGTGACGACATCGCTATGCGTGAGCAGCGAGGGCTTGCCCTTTTCCGCCGCGGCGAAATTGCAGGTGAGGAAGGCAATGGGGTTCTGCCGTTCCCCCGCACGGCGCAGCAGCGGCCGGAAGCCATTCATCCACGCGCCGCCGCTCTTGCCGGGCCGCGCGAAGTAATCGCAGTAGAGACCCGCGACCGGCACGCCCTTGTCGGTGAACTCGAGGTACTCGACGCTTTCGTGCCAGCTGTCGACGCCCGAGACGACGCGGCCCTCGATTCCGAACGTCTCGGCGACGAGTTCGAGCAGGCCGTCGACCACACGGTCGAGAGGAAAGAAGCGCCGGATCTCCCCTTCGTCGAGATCGTGGCGCGCCTTGCGCAGTTTCTCGCTCGCCCAGCCCACGTCCCAGGGCTGGAGGTCTTCGATCCCGAGCTCCTTGGCGAACGCGGCGAGTTCGGACAGCTCCTGCGCACCATTGGGCTTGCAGCGATCGGCGAGGCCGGTGAGGAAATCCTCCACCTCCTGTGCGCTCTCGGCCATCTTGAGGGCCAGCGAACAGGCGACGTAGTCGGGAAAGCCCAGCAGTTTCGCTTGCTCCTGCCGCAGTTCAAGCAGCTTCAGCATGGTTTCGCTGTTGTCGAACTTGCCGGCGTCAGGCCCCTGGTCGGAAGCGCGGGTGTTGAAGGCCCGATAGACCTCTGCGCGCAAGGCGCGGTCATCGGCGTGGGTCAGGATGGCAAGGACGGCGGGCGCATCCAGCGTGACAAGCCAGCCGCTCTTGTACTGCGCCGCCGCGGCACCGGCAAGGATCGAACGCTCGACTTCGGGCAGACCTGTCAGTTCGGCTTCGCTCAGTTCGCGGGTCCAGCTGCGGGTTGCGTCCATCACCGCGTCGCGAAAGGCGCTGGACAGGCGGCTCTGCTCGACACCGATCTCGGCGAAGCGCTGGCGGGCCTCGCCTTCCAGCGCGACGCCGGCCAGCTCGAACTTGCGCAGGGCTATGTCGACGGCGCGGCAACCGGCATCGTCAGGCGCGGATTCGCGTACCGAAGGGGTGGCAATCGCACGGTAGAGATCCGCATCCTGACCCAGGGCCATGGCATAGCTGACAACGACCGGCTCCGCCTTGGCATGGGCTTCGCGCAGTTCGGGCGTCTCGGCCACCATCTTGAGATGGGATACGATGCCCCAGACATGGTCGAGCGCGGCATCGGCCAGTTCGCGCGCCATGAACACGTTCTGGAAATCGGGCGAAGGTTCGGCCTTGATCGCTGCCATTGCCGCCGTGTGATCGGCGATCGCCTGCTCTACCGCCGGGCCGACCTGCTCTGGGCGAACTTGCGAGAAGCGCGGCAGTTCGGCGGTGGGCAGCAGGGGATTGGCAGGATCGGACATTGCATTGGGCTCCTTCGCCGTTTCGGCGAACAGGTGTGGCGAGATCGGCCCCGCGCAGAACGCAGGGGGCCTTGCCCTGCCTAGATGTGCAGACTTGCCCGCAGTTGCAACGGTCAGGGGTGGCCCAAGCCGATCCCGGGCCTGTCCGCGCCGGGTGCATCGGCCGGATCGTCCGGCGCCTGCTCCTCGGGCAGCGCAATTTCGCACTCCGGCACGCGGAAGTAGCCGCGGTCCAGCGCCTGCGTGCCGAGCCGCTCGCTGGAGGTGAGGCTGACGAGCCAGGGCGAGGCCAGCAGTCCGAGAGTCAGCGGCGAGAGCCACAGCGCCGTCACCGGATCGATAAGCGCGGTTGCAGCGAAAAGCAGTCCGAGGCCGATATGCTCGCGCAAGTCGAGGATCACCTCGCGCACCGGGATGCGGCGCGCTTCGCGGGCCTGGGTGGTCCAGCCCGAAGGAATGCCGAGCAGGAGGCCGAGAACCGCCTTGGTCTGCGTCACCATCGTCACCGGCGCCATCAGGATCGCCAGCGGAACTTCAAGCGCCACGGACTTGAGGATTCCGCCGACACCGCCGAATGCCTTGCGCCGCCCGGCATCGGACAGCATCCAGATCGTGCCCATCAGCTTTGGCCCGAACAGCAGCAGCACCGTGAGCCACAGCACGCTGGGCGGAGCGGCGCCGACAAAGCCGTCGGTCCCGCGCGAGGCCGCCTGGGCGATGGCGGTAAGAATCAGCAGGAACCAGCCGGGCGAGGTAAGATAGGCCGAAGCGCCGATCAGCAGGTGGAGGCGGCTCGCCCAGTTGAGGCCCGAAGCGTCGAGCAGGCGCAGGTGCTGCAGGTTGCCCTGCATCCAGCGCCGGTCGCGAATGGCATGGTCGACGACGGTCGGCGGGAATTCCTCGTAGCTGCCGCCGATCATGACCATGTGCACGGCCCACCCGCGCCGCCGCAATAGCGCCGATTCCACCATGTCGTGGCTGAGGATGTGACCGCCGAAGGGAGGCTTGCCGGGCAACTCAGGCAAGCCGCAACTCTCGGCAAAGGCGCGGGTGCGAACGATGGCGTTGTGGCCCCAGAAGTTCGCCTCCGATCCCGACCACCAGAGCAGGCCGGCCGACGAAATCGGACCATAGGCCTCGCTGGCGAACTGCATCCAGCGCTGGAACAGGGTTCGGGCATTGATGATCATCGGCACGGTCTGGAGCAGGCCGATCGATGGCCGTTCCTCCATGATCGCGGCCATGCCGACGATGGCATCGCCGCTCATCAGCGAATCCGCGTCGAGGATGAGCATGTTCTCATAGGCCGCGCCGAAGCGCTGGACCCATTCGGCGATATTGCCCGGCTTGCGCGCGATGTTCTTCTCGCGCCTGCGGTAATAGACCTTGATCTGCGCCTCGGCCGCCACTTCGCGCCACACGGCCAGCTCGCGCTTGCCGTGCAGTTCGTTCGAATCGCTGAGCACGAAGAAGTCGATCCACTTGCCCCCGCCGGCCTCGTGAATCGACTGTGCCATGGCCCGTACCCGGCCGAACGTCGCCTCGACGCTTTCGTTGTAGACCGGCATGAGCACGGCGGTGCGGTGGCGAAGCGAGGATGCCGGGCTGGGAATCGCGGTGAAGCCGGGATGCTCGCCGCTGATCAGCTTGAGAAAGCCGAATGCCGAGCTGACGAAGCCGAAAGCGATCCAGCAGAACAGCGGCACGAAGAACAGCAGCAGCACGATCTCGAACGGATCGAGACCGTCGCGCGAGAAGGTGAAGCGCAGTTCGCTCGATGCGGCGAGGCCGATGACCCCGGTCAGTGCAATCAGGAGCAGACGCTTGACGACCAGCCCATGCGGACGGGTTTCGACCTCGATCGAGCCGGGAGGATTGCCGTGCAGCCGCTGGACCGGCATTTCCAGCGGCGCTTCCTCGGGAAGCTCGCGCAAGGATGACGTCATGACTTCAGCACCTTTATCACAGTCTCGCTGAGCGCGGCATCGCCGTGCTTGAGGTAGAGCCGGAATTCCTTCTGGGCTGTTGCGCCGGGGCGCACGTCCAGCATCGCCCGCCAGCGGTTCTCCTGGCCGACCACGGGGTAGGCATGCGCGGAAATCAGCGCCTCGGCAGGCAGGTTGGTCGCCGCTTCCACGCCGCTGGAACGATCCAGCCCGGCCAGACCGGGCCCGACAAAGTCGAACACGAACTTGCGTCCGCCCTCGATAGCCGCAGCTCCGGGAATGCCCGCCGGTCCTTCGAACAGGTCGACGCAGCGCGCGGCAGCATCGGCGCTGGGATCGTTCGAGGTCCAGGTCAGGCGATAGGCCACATCGCGGCTGCCGCCCGCCTTCGCCGGTTCGTCTCCGCACCAGAACATCGCGATATTGTCGAGCGTCTCTCCGTCGGTCGGCATCTCGTAGAGCATGACCGCGCCGGCGCCCCAGTCGCCCCGAGGCTCGACCCAGAGCGAAGGGCGGCGGTCGTAGAACACACCGTCGTCCTGGTAGTGGTCGAAGTTCTGGTCGCGCTGGATCAGGCCGAAACCCCGGCAGTCGTCAGCGCGAAAGGCGCTGAGCGTGGCCCCGTCCGGGTTCTCCAAGGGCCGCCAGACCCGCTCGCCATTGCCGGACTGGATCGCCAGCCCATCCGAATCGTGGATCTCGGGCCGCCAGTCGCCACGCCGGCCGGACTGGTCGTACCAAAACATGCTGGAGGCCGGGGCGATGCCCAGTTGCCTGATGTCGCGCCGGAAGAACAGCGAGGCCGTCACGTCCTGAACGACGCCCCGATCGCCCTTCAAGCAATCGAAGACATAAGCCCCCGTAAGGCTCGGACCATCCAGCAATGCATGAATCCGCAGCCGCGTCTCGCCAAGCTGCTCGATCCAGAACTCGCGGAAAGCGGGAAACTCCTCTCCGGTCGGCAGCCCCGTATCGACGGCGATGCCGCGCGCGGAAAGTCCATACTGGTCGCGCGAACCCGAAGAACGGAAATAGGATGCGCCGATATAGGCCATCCAGTCGGAATGGCCGCCGGCATCCATCACCCGGAAGCCCGAGGCATCGGCATCCTTGCCGCCGCGAAACAGCCGCGAGGTATCGACGATCTCGCGCGCCATGCCCGCTTCGAGGATATGCATGATGACGGCATGAGGCGCGATCGCCTTGCTGGCCGGGAACAGGCGGACATGCCCGGCGATAGCCTCCGCCTCGCCGTAAGTCAGCTTGACCATCTCGTCGTAGTCGGAAACGGCATTTGGCGAGGCGGGCGGGGCGACGTAAGGCCGCGCCGCCAGTGCACGGGCGCGCGAAGCCAGCGCCTCGTGCGAAAAGGGGCGCGCCGGGCCGAGCCTGCCGCGCGCCGCGAGCGCTCCCGCGGGCAGCAGGGCCATTCCAAGAAGAGTCATGATCAGGCCGGACGCGCCGCGACGGGTCAGCGAATAGCCTTCTGCGGGCACATGATGAGGTGCTTGGGCACCGGACTGGTCAGACAGGGCACTCAACCTTCGCTGTTATCGCAAGCTCGGGCAGCAATACGCGCGGGACGACCGTTTGTTTCGCATTGGGCCGCCGTGGCGACGGCATCGGTCGGTCACTTCGGCTCGCCGTCCTGCGCAGGCGCATCGCGCCAGCCGGTGATGACCTGCATGCCGGGCTCCACACCCTTTGCAAATATCTCCGTGCGCCGGCCGTCGCTGCCGCCTTTGGTTACGTAGACACGGCGCGGTTCGCCGTCATCGCTCAGGAGATAGATGCGGTCACGATCGCGACCAACCGAGCCTTCGGGTGCGAATTCGAGGGCGGAATTGGGCACCAACAAGACGTCGCTACGCTCAGGAAGCTCGATTTCCAGCGATGCCGCCGAACCGGGCGTGACCCGATGGGCGGAATGTTCGATCACGAACACCGCCCGGCGCCCACCGGCACCGGATTCGATCCGCTCCAGTCTCGCGGAAAGCTCTTCCTCGGGGTTATCTTCCAGCCGCACGCTCGCCTTGGCTCCCGGCTGCAGTTCCGCGACTTCGTTGCCGGCGACCGGGACCGTGATCGAGAGTTGCTCCAGACCGGAGCTCAGCGCGAACAGCGGCACGCCTTCGCGCACGCGGCGGCCCTGCTCGACATAACGGGCAACCACCCAACCGTCGATCGGCGCGCGCACGACCGCAGCCTTCAGTTCGCCGGCGCCTTCCTTTACCCGCAAGCGCGCCGCGTCCAGCCGCGCACGGGCGGCGGCCTCCTCCTGCCGCGCCCTGCTTGCGTCGGCCCGTGCCGTTTCCAGTTCGTTGAGCGAGGGAACGCGCTTGTTCGACCGGCGCCACACACTCTCGAAGCGGGCGAGCCGCGATGCGGTTTCCCGCACCGATACCTGCGCCGCATCGAGTGAGGCCTGCGCAGCAGCGACATCGGCCCTGGCAATCTCCAGCGACTGCCTGACCGGATCGGCGTCGATGCGCGCTAGAACCTGCCCAAAGCTGACCTTGCCCTTGGCGGGTCCGGGCACGGCCGCAACGATGCCGTCCAGCCGCGCCTTGATAGTGATGTTCTTCTGCCCCCGGATCGTCCCGCGCTCAGCCAGCAGGGGAACGAAGTTCCCCACCTCGACCGGTGCGGAATAATAGGGGCTGTCCGTCCCGGTCAGGAACCGCACCAGCAGCACGCCCACGGCGATCGCCGCCAGCGTCAGGAAGAAAAGGCTGAGCAGATGCCGCCGGGCGCGCTTCGGCGTCTTGCCCAGGAAGATATCGAGCGGGGAATGATGCGCGTTGTCACTCACAGACCGTCACCTCGGGCAAGACGCCCACACCCGGAGCAGGGGCCGCAAGGTCTGCCTCGCTCCAGCCGCGGCCCTGCGCCGTCCACAGGCGGATCGAAGCCGCGGCGAGATCCGCCCGCGCCCTGATCCTCGCTTCCTCGACGGCGAGCGCCGCTGCCTCCGCCACGTAAACCGTCGAGAAGTCCCCGGTTCCCGAGCGATAGGCAAGGCGCGCATCCTTCGCCGTCATACGGGCGCCGCGCCCGCTGTTCTCCAGCTTCGCCTGTCGCACGGCCGCTGCCGCAACCGCCTCGCGGTCGCGCGTCATCTCGGCAAAGGCATCGCGCTGGGCTTCGCGATACTTGGCGATCGCCAGGGCGGCGGGCGAATCCGCTGGTGCCGTCTCGGTATCGCCGGAGAGTACGGCATCGAGATCCTCCTGCGTGACCTTCTGGCGCGTCATGTCCGCGATCAGGCTGTTCTCCAGTGCCAGCAGGTCCGCCCGGTGCGCCGCCGAAAGACGAGTCGTCCCCGCCACGTTCGCGGCGATATCGGGAACCTTCCCGTCATCGCCGAGCGTGGCCGCGAGCCCTTCGAGTTCCATGCCGGTAAGCCGCGCCAATTCGCGCTTGGCGGCCTCGAGCTTCTCGCGGGAGGCATCGAGATCGCTTTGCGTCACCGAAACCAAGGAACCGGCCAACCCCGAATCGAGGCCCGGCGCCAGTCCCGCCTCGCGACGAAAGCCGGCGATTTCCGCATTGTCGTTGAACTGCTCGAGCATCTTTGCGCGCAGGCCGAAGGTTTCCTGCAGCCGACGCACTTCGAAATAGGCGGCAGCGATGTCCGCCGCGACATGGGCCCGGCGATCGGCATGGCGATAGGCTCGGGCCTGGCTGGCCGCTTCGTCGGCATTCTTCGCGCTGGCATTGAACAGGCGCTGGATGCGCGATCCCAACTTTCTTGCCGCCGCATCGGCCTGGAGTTCCCTGGCCTGCAGGCTGAGGCTGTCGCAGACGAGGGATGGATTGGCCTTCAGGCCCCTTTCGACAAGATCGGCCAGAACCGGATCGCCTGCGGTCTGCCACCATAGCGGCATCCACTCCCCGCTCTCTGCCGCCGCGGCTTCGCTTCCCGCCTCGACCGGCTCGGCGGCCGGTTGCAATCCTCCCAGCTCGGCCGGGTTCGCGGTGCATCCCGCCAGCAGCAGCGCCAGCGCCATGGCCGCAAGGGTGGAACGGTATGAAGGGAGGTCCGACACGGAATTTCGCATAGCAGCTAAACCGCGAGAGGCAATTGCAACAAGGTGGAGATGACCGCGCGTCGACAACGGCCCGCATCTGTCCGCAGCTGCAAGGAACCGGCTGAAACGATTGGGAAACGGGACCAGCCGCAGATCGATTGCGGCTGCCAGCCACGCAAGGCGCGTTAGTTCACGCGAGTTGCCCCCGCCCCCTTTGCCAGCGCCCTCGATAGCGATCCGCCCGACGTTTCGCGAGACAGTAGGCCGGCGCGTTGAGCCATCGGTCAGGCACGTCGCCGGGAGGTCGGCCTACCGGCACGGGCGGTTCGTCGGCGGAATCGGTCGTTGGGAGATCGCAGCGGCGGACGAAACAGCGGCTCGGCTGCGACCAGGCGGTCCAGAGAAGCGAGACGGTGACCGTGCCTTGCGCGAACGCCGAAAAAATGCCGCATCTCACGATTGCGGCGTGCGGCACCCCTGACCGAGGGGTGCCAGTGAGTTGATTCGTGGCCTGTTATCCTGGGACGCAGTCGCCTGCAGCGCGATTCGGCGCTGCAGGCGGCTTGAGCCCCACTTAGAAGTCTATCCGCGCACGCAGACCATAGCTGCGCGCATCGTTGAGGAAGCGGATGTTGAGCGCCGAACCGACCAGCGACTTCTGCGACACTTCCTTGTCGAAGAGGTTGCTTGCCCAAGCTTCGAGGCGCAGGTTGTCGATGGTCAGGCCAGCTCCGAGGTTCACCGTCGCAAAGCCCTTCTGACGGTCGGGGAAACCGGCTTCGAAGGCATTCTGGCGGGTCCCGTCCAGGAAAACGATGTCGCTTTCGTTGAACTGGCTCAGGAAATACGACGAACGGTAGTTGAGCAGGGCCTGCCAGTCGAAGCGAGCCGACCCGATGTCGAACCACTGGGACAGCCGCGCACTGACGTTCATCTTCGATGCCAGGGGCAAGCGGTTACCCACCAGGCTGATGAGCGGCGAGATGCCGCCCGCCTCGTCGTCCTTGGCGCGCACGTCCGCGACCGTGCCCTTGGTGATCTTGGTATTGAGATAGGCGGCGTTCACGTCGACACCGAAGTGAGCCGGCAGTTTGAAGCGCAGTTCGGCCTCCGCACCGTAGATGCGCGAAGCTCCGATGTTGCGGTTGACCAGCGAGTACCCGTTACAGACGGCGGGAGTCTGGCTCGTGTCGAGGTTGATGCAGGTCAGGTCCTGGAACACCTGGTTCGAGTAATCGTAGTAGAAGCCGGTCAGGTTGAAGACTGCCCTGCGCCCCAGGAAATCGAAGCTGTTGCGGCTGCCGACTTCATAGACGATCAGCTTCTCGGGGCTGTAGGTCTCGGGGATGAGCGACCCGTTGAAGCTGTCGTTGAAGCCGCCCGACTTGTGACCTGTCGATACCTTGGCATAGACCATGTTGTCGTCGCTGAGGTCGTATTCGACGCCCAGGCGCCAGTCGACGAAGTTGAACTTCGAACTACCCACCTGCTGGCCGGGAATTGTCAGGTTGGCATAGCTGAAGCCGCCATTGCGATCCGAAGGGTTGTTGGTGGGGCAATCGACGAAACCATTGTCGATGTCGGGACGATCGATGCAGGTGCCGTTCGGGTTGCTGCCATCGGCAATGGCGCCGATCTGCGCAATCAGCGTGTCGCGCAGGCCAGGGGTCATGGTACCTTCGATCAGGAACTGCGCCATGTCCTGGTTCGAGGTGATGCCGCTGACGTCGAAGTTGGGCCGGTCGAGCAGCGCCGGACGGAAACCCTCGGTGCCGATACGCGTCGCAAAGCAGCAGGTATAGTCTTCACCGCCGAGCGTGAGTGCCCAGTTCCCGCCGATGCCATAGCGCGACTTCTTCTCCTTGGTGTAGCGAAGGCCGCCGATGACGCGCAGGCGATCGGTCACGTCGTAAGTGCCGTCACCGTAGAAGGCGTAGCTTTCGCCGTTCACGTCAGGCATCACGAATTCGGTCGCCGAATAGCAGCAGTAGCCGCGATCCGAGAGCGCGAGATAGCCCACGGCCTGGTCTTCCTTGAAATAGAACCCGCCAACGTTCCAGCGCAGGCGCTGGTCGTCATTGGCGAAGAGGCGCATTTCATAAACCTGGCTCTTGGACTTGGCCTGCCATAAGTTGCCGGAGAAATTGTCGTACTGGACCGCCGAGAGATCGCGGCCCGGATAATTGATGCCGTCGCTCGACGCGTTGATCTGGTAGAAGTCGACCGAACGATAGCTGCCTGTCAGCTCGGCGCTGAAGGTTCCGAAATCATAGTTGATCTTGCCCTGGACGCCCCAGAGCTCGTTCGTCATGTCGCCCTGGAGACCGCGATAGACGACGTCCTTGAGGTCCAGATCTTCCGGGCGCAGGCCGGTTGCGACGACTGCGCTGTAGATATTCGCGCCGGGATAGCCGGTGCCGGTTTCCTTGCCGTAGTCACCGACGAACGAGACGCTCAGCTTGTCGGTCGGCTCCCAAAGCATCGACAGACGGCCTGCGTAGTTTTCCTCGAGACCGGCCGGCTTGAGACCGCGCGCGGGCTCACCGGTGGAAGCGTTCCTGAAGCCGTAGTCGCGGTTGATGTAATAGCCCGCCGCGCGCAGCGCGAAGGTGTCGCCCACCGGAATGTTGATCGCGCCTTCTGCGGCATTGGAAGAGCGGTTGCCGGCTTCGGCTTGCAGATAACCGCTGAACTGGCCAAGGCGCGGCTTCGCGGTGATGATATTGAGCGTTCCGGCCAGCGCATTGCGGCCATAGAGTGTACCCTGCGGGCCCTTGTTCACCTCGACGCGGTCAAGGTCATAGAACATCAGGCCCAGGCCCCGCGGCCGCGGAATGTATGTTCCGTTCAGGTGCGGCGCTGCACCCGGATCTCCCAGTTCCGTATTGTTGGCCGAGCCGACGCCGCGGATGAAGATCTCGATATTGCCTTCCTGATTGGCAATGCTGAGCCCCGGAACCGCAACCTGCAACTGGCGCAGTTCGGAAATGCCGTCCTGGCGCAGTTGTTCGGAGCCGAGCGCCTGAACGACACCCGAGACGTCCTGCAGATTCTCGGCGCGGCGGTTTGTCGTAACGATGATCGCTTCGCTGTCGTCGCTCACCGTGTCTGTGGTCGCGCGCTCCTGCGCGTGGGCCGGAAAGGCCGCCACCGACGATAGCAATGCAAGCAGCGCGGTACGCCGGAAATTACGCCGAGTCATTTCATCCTCCCTGTTGGATTTCATTTACAAGCAAGTTGCGGGCCCGACGGCGCGAGAATGCGCGCCGAGGAGAGCGTCAGGTCGAGACGGCCGGCCGTCGCGATCGAAAGCGGCCTGTCCACGCGGCTCATGTCGACGCCGGCCTTCTCGAAGCAGCGCAGCGGGATCGCCAGGCGCGTCCACTTCTGCGTGGCCGCAGCCTGCGCGAGCATGTTGCGGATCGGGAAACCTCCGACGCACTTGTCCCCGCAGGTCATCAGCAGGCTGACATCGGCGCTCGGAGCGGAGTTGACCTTGAATTCCAGCTCGAGGGCGAGTTCGCCATTCGCCTCGCGCGACAGATCCACCGGCTGGTCCTGAACGATAGCGGCCATGGCATTGCCCGCGCCGGTCCAGCTCAGTCGAACCGAGTCCTCTTGTGCCGAGCGATCGACCGCACGCGCTTCGATCAGCGAGGGCCCCGGGTTCGTCGAGAGTGACCCCGGTGCGCCCAGCAACAGTCTACGGCCGTTGCCCGGCCGGCCCGCGGCAAAGAGAATTCCCGGGTCGGCAACCGCCGCGCTTGCGCGCTGCTCGGACAGCGTCGGCAGTGCGCCATTGTCGGTGAACGTCAGCCCGAAGCCATAGGGAAAGAGGGGATCGTAGTCCTTGTCGCCGAAGTTGACCGCGGTCTGGTCGCTCGACTTCGGCCAACTGTAGGGAAGCTTGCCGTGGAAGTCGGCCTTGCCGAACAGGACATCTGCTACGCCGCCGCCTTCGGAACCGGGCAGCCAGGCAGCGACGAACGCGTCAGCGGCATTGAGAAACGGATTGACCCACATCGCGCGTCCGGAAAGAAACACGGCAACCGTGGGAACGCCTTTGGCCTTGAGCGCGCGCAAGAGCGCGAGGTTCTTCGCATCGTCGAAGGCGACATCGGGACGGTCGCCCTGAAATTCGGCATAGGGATCTTCGCCGAAGACGACGATCGCGACATCGGGCTTTTGCGCGTAGCTGCCGTCCACCGACAAGGTCGCCTTGCCGCCCGCAGCCTCGACCGCTTCATCGATCCCTTCCCAGATGGTCTGGGCATTGGGGAAATCGGCGCGCGTGGTGCCGGTTCCCTGCCAGCTCAGCGTCCAGCCGCCAGCCTGTTTCGCCATGTTGTCGGCGCCGTCTCCGGCCACCAGCACGTTAGCCGAAGCCTTGAGCGGGAGTACGCTGCCGGCATTCTTGAGCAGGACAAGCGATTCGCGCACCGCGCGGCGCGCCACCGCCCGGTGTTCCTTGCTGCCGAGCAGCTCGAAGCGCCCGCCATAGGGCCGGGATGAAGGCTTGCCCGCCTCGAACAGACCGGCACGGATCTTGACCCGCAGGATGCGGCGCACCGCGTCGTCCAGGCGGGCCAGCGGCAGCGTACCGTCCTTGGCATGCGCCAGCGTCGTTTGGTAAAGGCCCTTCCAGCTGTCGGGCGCCATATACATGTCGAGACCGGCCGCGACTGCCTGGGGACAATCGGTCGCGGTGCAGCCATCGACCTGGCCGTGACCGTTCCAGTCGCCGACCAGGAAGCCGTCGAAGTTCCAGCGATCCTTGATGAGATCGGTCATCATCGAGCGGTTGCCGTGCATCTTGGCACCGTTCCAGCTAGAGAAGCTGACCATGATCGATTGTACGCCCGCGTTCAGCGCCGGAATGTATGGCGGGCTGAACAGGTCGCGCAGGCGATCTTCCGACATCTGTGTGTCGCCCTGGTCCTTGCCCCCGCTGGTGCCGCCATCGCCAAGAAAGTGCTTGGCCGTGGCGACGATATGCGGCCCGCGCAGCCAGTCCTTGTCGCCCAGCTTGCCCTGCAGGCCTTCGATCAGCGGCGCGGCAAAGCTGGCGCCGATCTCGGGCGTCTCGCCAAAGCCCTCGTAAGTACGCCCCCAGCGATCGTCCCGCACAACGGCGAGCGTCGGCGCAAAGGTCCAGTCGAGACCCGTGACGCGCATTTCTATCGCGGTTACTTCGCCGATGCGGCGGATCAGTTCCGGATCGCGCGTTGCGCCAAGGCCGATGTTGTGGGGGAACAGCGTTGCGCCGACGATATTGTTATGGCCATGGACAGCGTCGCTGCCCCAGATGATCGGGATGCGGGGGAGCTTTCCGCTCGGCTTCATCGACGCAGCGTAAAAGGCATCCGCCGCCGCCAGCCATTTCCTGGCCGGCGTATTGTAGTTGCCATCTGGCGTTGTGTTGCCGCCATTGAGCACTGAACCGAGGTGGTAACGATAGACATCTTCGGGCGTCACGCTGCCGACGTCGGCCTGGATGATCTGTCCGACCTTCTGCTCCAGCGACATGGCAGCGATCAGCCTGTCGATGCGGCTTTCGACGGCGGGATCGAGGGCGATCGTCGCCTGTC
Organism: Novosphingobium sp. PP1Y; assembly: GCF_000253255.1. Lineage (NCBI taxonomy): Bacteria > Pseudomonadati > Pseudomonadota > Alphaproteobacteria > Sphingomonadales > Sphingomonadaceae > Novosphingobium > Novosphingobium sp. PP1Y. Next base: position 3,811,481 of record NC_015580.1, read on the forward strand.
GGGCGGGCCATTCCTGGGAATGCGCCTGACCGGCGCCCGCATCCGGACCGGATCCCTGCGCCACGGCGAGATTCGCGAAGCAAACGGAAGCCATGGCCACCAGCGACGTCGTACCAAACGCCAATGCGGCGCTGCGCGGCAGTTTCATTTCCCCTCCCACCTTACAAAATTGTCAACGTTTACCGGCCTTGCGGTCAACGTTTACTGTCGATTGTCGACAGAAGTCAATAGAGCCGTTAAGAAGGTTTCACGCTTGGGGGCGGCGATCCGGGAAATCGCCTAAATAGCTGATTGGAGGGCACAATTTCAAAGCGACCAACGATCGTCGATATTGCGCGGGTCGCTGGCGTGACGCCCAAGACCGTTTCGCGCGCACTGAACGATGCTCCTCACGTCAGCGAGAAAGTCCGCCAGAAGGTCAAGGAAGCCGCGGAGGCGCTCGACTATCATCCCAATATCGCCGCGCAGAGCCTGATCGCACGGCGTTCCTACCTGATCGGCCTGACGTACGAGCGGCCCAGCCCCAGCTACGTCGTCGAGCTGCAGAACGGCGCACTCAGCCGTCTGGAAACCGGGCGCTACCGCCTCGTCGTACTGCCTTTCAGCCAGGTGACGAGCCGCCAGGAAGAACTCGGCAAGCTGCTCCTGCGCGCCGGTCTCGACGGGGTACTCTTGGCGCCTCCGGCCTGCGACCAATCGCTGCTGCTCGACATGCTCGACCGCCAGAAGCTGCCCTATGCGCGAATCACTCCGCACAGCGAGCTCGATCGCGGCCTCGTCGTCGCAATGGACGAAGTAGCGGCGGGCGAAGCGGTCGCCGCACATCTCCTGACGCTTGGACACAGGCGCATGGCGATCATTCTGGGCGATCCCTCCCACGCCGCGAGCATCGGGCGAATGGACGGCTATCGCCGCGCTTTCGAAAAAGCAGGCATTGCCATCGATCAGGACCTCGTGGTCACCGGCGACTTCACGTTCGATGTCGGCTACCGGGTCGCGCTGGAGCTGCTGCGCCGCTCGCCCCGGCCTACCGCGATCCTGGCGCAGAACGACGACATGGCCGTCGCCGCGATGGCCGCGGCGCGCGAGCTGGGGCTTGCAATTCCGCAGGAGGTGTCCGTCGCCGGCTTCGACAATTCCGAAGTGTCGCGCACCGCCTGGCCGCAGTTGACCACGGTGAACCAGCCCGTACGCGAAATGGCGTGGGACGCGGCCGACCGGCTTATCGCCGCGCTCGACGGCGACAGCGAGGTGCAGGAACCGCGCCGCCGCGATCACCCCCACGAACTTCTCATCCGCGCTTCGACCGTTCCGCCGCCGGCCTGAAAGCGCCTGCCCGTTGCCCCAACAGACTACTTCGCGATCAGTGGCGGATCTGCAAGTTCGACGAGTTCCCGCGCCTGAGCTGCGAACCAGGACCCCGCAGGCGGCGCGACTACACCACGCTCGGGGTCGGCTGGACCGCCCCGCCCGCGCAGACATTCGCCGTCCGATTCACCGGGGATCTTGATCCAGAGATAGGCATCGACATAGGCCTCATCGCTCTCCAGCGTCGGTCGCCGCCCCAGCCCGCGCCCGGGCGGATTGCACCAGACCTCCGCATCCCGGTACTTGCCCTGCGGAGGCAACCAACCGCCACGCCCGTTGCGGCTGGTGTCGATCACCGCCCGCTTCTGAAGCGCCGGATCGCGAGCGACTCCCAGTTGCCCGAACAACTGGTTGTAGGCAGCGGCGGTTCGTGCCGAGGCGGCGGCGAGATTATCGTCGTCCACCCCTTTTTCATGCGCGGGACACTGGCGAGGCTCCAGCCCGCCCCGATTCACCAGCGCGATGCAATCGCTGATCCATCGCGCGTAAGGGACCAGACGGGCATTGCTTTCGTAATTCGAGACATTGAGGAAAAAGCCATCCGCCCGCGCTACGTCGGCGCGTATCAGCCGGCTTGACGCTTCCGCAGGAGACAGCCAGCCGCTCCCCGTACCATCCAGGTAGAGGCCGACATTCGGCAGAGTGGACAGAACCAGAACCGCATCGCGCAACAGTTCAAAGCGCGTATCGGCGGCACGTTCGTCGATGCCGTCGGGTCGACAATTCTCAAGCTCTCCCGAAAGCGTCCGGTGCCAGGGAATAACGCCCAGCCCGTCCGGCTCGAGAATGACGATCGCCTCACGATCGCCGATACCCTTGGCAAATCCCCGAATCCAGGCACGATAGGCTGCGCCGTCCTTCGCGCCCCCGGCAGAATAGAGCGCGCAGTCGCGATAGGGGATGTTGTAAGCCACGAGCACCGGCACCTCGCGCCGCGCGGCAGCGCGATCCACGAGGGCACGAACCTTGCGTTCGACCCCTTCGGGCGTCCCGTCGGTAAACCAGGATGCCGAAGGAATACGCGCCATCGAAAGGGCATCGCGGCGTGCCTGGCCTGTCAGGCGTTCCGCCACCCTGGCCGTCGTGCTTTTGGGATCGACGAACAGCCTGCGCCCCTCCACCTCGTTTGCCTGCGCAGACAAGGGGCACGCGCATAACATGAGCGTGAGCATCAAACGGATCACAAGCTTCAGATTCCTCCGTGAAACTTGCGGATTATCAAATCCCTATCCAGCAGGGAAGAATGGGAGGATTACAATGTTGAACGAGAAGGCCAAATGCCCTCCGGCGGCGAGGCCCAGCCGCAGCTGTGTTTGCCGGCCCCGCGATCGAAGCGGCGAGGCGTCATTCCCGGGCAAGAAAGATCGGGTTGGTGTAAAACCACAGGTCGGCGCGCGGGTCTTCACCCGGAACGTCGACGTCCGGCTCGCCTTGCCGGGTATTGGTGCCGCGAAGGCGCAGATAGATTTTTCCCGTGAAATCCGGAATCCGGTAATCCAGCGTGACATTGCCGCTCTTGCCGCGGGCCCTGGATAACGAGAATCGGCGGGCAACCTGAGTATCGGTCCTACCTGCTGCGCCCACGGAGCCGACGATGACATCGACATGATCGAGCACATCATCCGCCGCCATCCCCGACTCGCCAGCAGCCCCGGCAAGCTCGATCGTCAGCACCGCGGGCACATTCGCAGGCAGCGCAGTCGTCGAGCCCAGTTCGACCGGCTTTCCGGCGACAGAGAGCGAAACCCCCGTCACCAGATTTCCGGTGCTCACGAAGACGCGCCCCTTGCGCAAACCATCGAGGATATCAGCCGGATCGCGCTGCGCGTGAACCCACGTCTTCGCATATTCGCCGGGCCAGAAATCCGCCCCGCCTTCGCTGACGTGACCATGTGAGTCCGACCCCGCCGTTATCCACCAGTGGAGCCCTTCGGACAGCATTGCGTCCCATGCGCCGCCCAGAGTCGCTGTCATCTGATCGAAGCCGCCCATCGTCGGGTAGCCACCGTAAAGGCCGCGAGAACCATGGGCGGCGTCGTTGCCATTTTCCGGCATTGCAGCCTGATGGCCCGGAATGCCTTCCATGCCTACTGCGACATGGGGTGCCGCATCCATCCATCGGCGGAATTCCTGCGGGTCATGAAGGCCCCAGAGGCCCAGGCCTGTGGCCGTGCGCGAGGGATGGTTGGCAAGCAGAACGGGCCGGGGTGTCAAACCCTCCATCATGCGCAGGGCCTCCAGCATTCTGGGCTTCGTATCGCGCGACGGGTCGGCTGGCCAGGCGTCGCGCTCGGCATAGCCGGCCTCGATCCAGCGCAGGTTCTCGCGCTCGGAGGGATCGCGCGGCATGATGAGCGTCGCATGCTCACCGCCGGGCGTATCGAACTCAAGCCCGTAAAACACGATAAGATCGGGAACCGCCTTGCGCACATCCTCGATCACCGGCCAGGCGATGCGATAGTTCAGTTCGGAGTGGCGTGGACCGCCGTGATCGGTCGCGACCATCCAGTCGAGACCGAAGCGGCGTGCCATCTGCGCGTTCTGCAATCCGGTATGGCGGCTGTCCCCGCCCAGGACCGGTTTGGGCGGGGCCTCGGGATGCGCCGGGTCGAGCTGCCAGCCTGCGCTGAATTCGGAATGGACGTGATGATCCCCGGCAAGCCACTCGCGCGCACCGCCCTTGCGGCTTGCTCCGACGCCGCTCACTTGCGGGCCGCTTGCGGCAGTGGCGAGGATGAGCGCGGCAATGGCGAGCAGCGGGCTGACGAAGATGCCTTTACGCATGGGTGTTCCTCCAACCTCTCCGGGAAACCCGGAACGAGGGGCACCCGGCCCTCTTCCTTTCAGGAAAGAACCGGGTGCCCGCGCGTCAGTAACTCAGAGGCTCAAACTCAGAGGCTCACGCGTGCCGAAAGGCGCACGGTGCGGCCATAGTCGGTGTATCCGCCAAGCCAGTTGTCATCGACGTAGTCGAGCTGCTTCGCGTTCAGGATGTTGATGCCCTGCAACGAGATCTGCGCGTAGTCGGTTACCCGCAGGCTGATGCTGCCGTCCATGCTGCCGAACGCCTTGGAGTTCGTGGACAGGCGATCGTTGGTGCCGACCGACTGCAGGACGTTGCCACGCCAGCTATAGCTCAGCCATGCTTCGAACGGTCCGTTCTCGTAGAAGCCGGTGATGTTGTAGCTGTGCTTGGCGATGCCGGCGAGATCGTCCTTGAGTGTGGCGTTATAGCTCGCCTGGCTGTCGGTGACCGTGTAGTTCGCCTGGAGGCCGAGACCGTCGAACGGCGCTGGCAGGAAGGTGAACTGGTGCTGGAAAGCCAGCTCGAGGCCCTTGACCCATGCTTCGCCGCCATTGGTCGGTGCGGTCAGTGCATAGACGTTGCCGTCGACGGTGAAGTCGGTCACCTGATTGTACACGAAGGTGCCGATGTCCTTGTAGAAGACACTTGCGATCAGGGCGCTGCGCGGCGCGAAATAGTATTCGACGCCGGCATCGTACTGCCATGCCTGGAAGCGCTTGAGCTGCGGATTGCCGCCATTGGCTTCGAAGATCAGACCCGAGGAGTTGAGCGTCAGGCGCGGCGCGAGGTCGGCCAGCGACGGGCGCGTGATCACGCGGGCAGCCGCGAAGCGCAGGACGACGTCGCGCACCGGTTCCACCACCAGATTGGCCGACGGAAGGAAGTCGTCATAGGTGCTCGTGAAACTGACCGGCAGCGCCTCGGTGCCGGTCTCCGCATGGCCCGATGAGGTCTGGCGGGTATGTGCATAGCGCATGCCGATGTTGCCACGGAACGGCAGCGCGCCGACGAATGAATCGAAATTCGCCATGCCGTAGACCGAAGTGATCTGCTCATCGATCTGGTAGGAATTGCGCAAGTCGGCGCGGGTACGCTCCGGGTTGGCGACGGCACTGGTATCCGACTCGTTCCAGAACGGATCCGGACGCGGCTGCACCCAGCTCGTCGGCAGGCTGCCCTGCATGTCGGACAGGAAGTCGCTGTATGGGAACTGGTTGAAGTAGGTGCCGTCGAAGTGCTGCCCCTTCAGCGTCTCGATCTTGAGGTCTCGGCGGTCGTAGTCTCGGCTGCGGCTGCGGTACTTGGCGCCGAAGTCGACCGAGACGAAGGGACCGAAATCGACCGGGCGGTCGACGCTCAGCCCGTAGGCGTGTTCCTTGTCGATCGACTTGAGCGGACGCCATTCGATCCGGCGGAACGGCAACAGGCTCGCCTGGTCGAGATTGCTGTCGAGCAGTTCGACCGTCGGCATCGCGCCGGATTCGGCTTTCGGCATCGTAAAGCGGACACGCCCGATCGGTCCGCTCAGGCGCGTACGGGTAATCGGCCCGGCCGTATCGGACAGAGCCCGCGTGATGTAGGCCTTGGGATGGAAGGTCCAGCCGCCGGCCCTGATGTCACCGCTCAGACCGACGAACCAGTTCTGGTGGACCATGTCCGAGATATCGCGACTGATCTGCGAGTCCGACTGGCTGATGCCACCCACGACAACACCGTCCTTGACGACCGCGCTGCCCGCCTCGAGCGTCTCGGGATCAAAACCGACCGAATAAGTCAGTTCGTCGTAGTAGTCGTTGAGGCGCGTGTAGAAGCCTTCGAGCGCGAGATTGACGGCGTCGCTCGGTGCGAATTGCACTGCAGCGTTGACAGCATAGCGCTCACGGTCTTCCTGCTCGAGCGTCGGGCGCAGCGACCAGGGGTGGAGATATTCGCCATCGCCGGTGCCATCGCCGTCCAGATCGAGCTCATCGACGCCCCAGCTGATGCCGGTAAGGCGGTCCTGGCGGGTCGAGCGCTTCGAATAGGTCGCCGCGATGAGCGCGCCGAAAGTCTCGCTGTCGTTCTTCCAGCTGGCAAGCGTCGAGAAGTTGGGATCGACGCGATCCGCTTTCTCGGCATAGCTGCCTGCGGCGCTGACGACGAGCTTGCCCGAATCCAGATCGAGCGGCTTGAAGGTGCGAATGTTGACGATGCCACCGATGGCGCCTTCCTCGAGATTGGCCGAGGGGCTTTTCACGACGTCGACGCCGGCAACGAGTTCAGCCGGAATCGTGTCGAAGCGGAACTGGCGGCCGCTCTGGCCGCTATCGCGCACGTTCTCGTTCACCGCGATCGACTGGCCGTTCAGCAGGGTCACCTGGAAATTGGCACCGAGGCCGCGAACCTTGACGAAGAGACCTTCACCGCGGTCACGCTCGATGGTGACGCCCGGCAGGCGCTGCAGGGCTTCGGCGAGGTTCTGCGAAGGGAAGCTGGCAATGTCGACCGCCTCGATGGAATCAACGACATTGTTCGCTGAACGCTTGCGATCGAGCGCGTCCGAAATCGAGGCCGAGTATGTGCCGGTCACGACGATTTCGGACGTGTTGTCCTCGCTCGCGCCGACGGTGGCAGCGGCGCTCGCCGGGGCGACGAGCGCGGCAGGCTGCCGCTGTGCCGGAGCGCGCTCGAGAATTGCAGTGCCATTGGCGTAGCGGACGATCAGTCCGCTGTTCAGAAGCAGGCGGTCGAGCGCGTTCTGCGCGCTGAACTTTCCGGAAACGGCGCGAGCGTTACGCCCACGCACGAGTTCAGGACGAAAGACGATTTCAAGTCCGGTCTGGCGCGAGAGCGCACGCAGGGCTTCGGAAAGCGGCTGGGCCGTCAGCTTCACCTGATAGGTGGCCGCAGCCTGCCCCCGGTCCTGAGCCTGCGCGACGCCGGAAGTTCCCGCGAGCAGAATGCTCGAGGCAAGCAAGGACATTCGTAAAGTCTTGAACACAATTCCTCCGCAACAACAGCTAGTGCTTGTTCGACTGACAAGACAGCGCTCGACAGAGGATCCGGACAATATTTTTTATTAAAGTTTCAAGTACTTATTGCTTCATTTTTATTACACTAATCAACTTTGATCAAATAATATGCATCACCCTTATGATAACTCTTAAATCCATAGACTCTACCGAGTTTATCGAAGATTTCGTCCGGCCTGTTTATCCGAAAACGACCCGAAATTTTTAAGTGTGAAAGCCCCTGATCTACAACAATACGTTCGCCGCTACGCCGCTCTACAAGCTCGGCCAGTTCGCCGAGCGAGATCTGCGCTTCATCGACCCACCCATTTCGCCAATCGTTCTCGTCGCTTGCGTCAAAGTGGGTGAGCGTGACGTCGCGGCCTATCGTGACCCGCGAGCCACGCTTGAGCAGAAGCTTCGAAGTCTCGTCGCGGTCGGGTCGGACTTCGACCGTGCCGTCATAGACGTCGACGCGGGTATCGTCGCGCAACTGGCTGATCAGGAAGCGCGTACCCACCACGCGCACCCCGGCCCGCCTTGTCTGGATCAGGAAAGGCCGCGATTTGTCATGGGCAACATCGAAATGCGCATCGCCCCGGCGCAGCGCAAAGTGACGCTCCGCAGGCGTGAAACGCGCTTCCGCGCTGGCATCACCGCCCAGTTCGACACGGCTGCCGTCGGGAAGCTGGACCAGCAGACGTTCACCGGGCCTGGTTTCCAGCACCATGCCCCCGGCCAGTCGGGAATCTTCACTCGGAGCGTCAGGTTTCGGCTGGAAGAGCACCCTGGCGGACGCGAAGCAAAGCGCGATACACAAGCTCGCCGCGACGAGTTTGGGCCACGCGATTGCCGCAAGGCCCCGCTTCACCCGATCGAGCGCACCCTCGACCGGCGTTGCCCTGCGCTGCGCGGCAAGGCGCGGCGCCGTCCGTAGGGCAGCTATCAGGGTTTCGTCGGCGTATAGACTGTCGGCCAGGGTATATTCCAGCTCGTGCGCCGGACTGCGGGCCAGCCATTCGCGCAGTTCGATGCGCTCGGCCTCGCGGATTCGTCCGCTGTTCTCGCGCGCCACCCAGAACGCCGCCTGCGCCTGGATCTCGTCGATCCGCTCCTCGTAATGACGGAAGGCTCCAATGCGGATCACCATGGCGATACTCCCTCGAACACGTGCTTGTCCTGGTACGCGCGCAAGGATGCGAGTGCGCGTACCACGTGTTTCTCTACGGCCGCAGACGAAAGATTGAGCGCCCGCCCGATCTCTTCGTAAGACTGGTTTTCCAGACGGCGGCGGACCAGCACTTCGCGCCGCAGGGGTGGCAGGGCGTCGATCGCGCGCTGCAGTTGGGCAAGCCTGTCGCTGTCGAGCGCAGTGCGATCCTGGGTCGGGCGATCGTCGACGAATTCGTCGGTCACGCCTTCCACCGTACGATTTTCGCGCCGCTGGTGATTGATGAGCAGGTTAACCGCGATCTTGAACAGGAGCGCCTTGCTGTTGCGCACTTTCTCGCGCCTCTGGAACTCAACGAGGCGGATGATCGCATCGTGCGCGATGTCTTCGGCGAGCATCTCGCTGCCCGCCTTGCGCACGAGGAAGGCGACCAGTGCCCGCCGCTCGCCGGCACCGATCCCGAATGGCAAGGTGTTTGCGGTCATGCCGAAGGGCCGCCAGTGCACGAATCTGTCGGCAATCCCGGAGCGCGTGGTCTGTTCCTGGTCACAATCAACTCCACACGGCGGCCCAAAAGCGAAGCGGTACCCGATGCTCAGACAAGCGAGACGGGTTGGACCGGACATTCCGAATGAAGTCGTGCCGGGGCCGGGAGCACCCCCGTCACGAGTTTTGTTTCGCATTGATGACGACAGCGCGACTTGCCGCTGCAACGGGTGACGGCGCTTCAAGCGGGCCGGCGGGTTGTCTCGCGTTCGATCAATCGGGGAGCCATGACCAGCGAGGCGCTATCCTTGCCGGCAATGGCTGACTGCAAGCGCTGGACGATCTCCCTTGCGCCGCCGGAAATGTCCTGATGGATCGTGGTCAGGGGGGGCATTGTCTGCCCGGCCAGCGGCAGGTCGTCGTAGCCTATCACCTGTACGTCGGCTGGGACCCGCCTGCCCTGACCGTAAAGGACCTTGAGGGCGGTCATGGCGATGAGGTCCGACGCTGCAATGATGCCGTCGAAGTCCGCGCCCCGTCGGGCCATCAGACTTTCCAGTTCGCCGGTCATGAGTTCGAACGACATGTGGCACGGCAAGTGGACCAGCGAGACCCCGACCTGATCCGCCACGTCCTTCACGCCCGCGAAGCGCTCGGCGATTTCGACGCCGGTCGTCTCGCCCAGGAATGCTAGGCGCGTCGCCCCGCCTGCCAGCAGTCGCCGTGCTGCGATCTCTCCGCCTGCGCGGTTGTCGGTGCCGACTGCGCAGTGAAGTTGCCCCTCACGGTGACTCCCCCATGCAACCAGCGGACCATAAGCCTCGGCAACCCGCTCGATCGTCTCGAACTGGTCGGACTGGCCGATCAGGATGACGCCATCGACCATGCCCGAACCGCAGATGCGATCCAGCCAGTCGGGCTTCTCCTCCGGTATCGCGCGCTCAAGTACGATGCTGTAGCCACGCTCGGTGATCTCGTCGGCAAGATGGCCAAGCAGGGTCATGAAGAACGGATCGGAAATGTGCTGGTTGCGTTCGTGTCCCAGCGGAATGACGACCCCGATCATTCCCGTGCGCTTCGATCGCAGCTTGCTGGCGATCTGGTTGAGCTGGAATCCGTGCTCGTGGGCCAGTGCGAGGATGCGCTCGCGCGTACGCTTGTTGACAAGCTCCGAGCCCGCCAGCGCTCGCGAAACGGTCCCCGCCGTCACCCCGGCGATCTTGCCGAGATCCGCCAGCGTCTTCACCTTCGCGGTTTCGGCGCCTTCTTTCGGGTCCGGATCTACATCTGGTGTGCTACCTGGGCTCATGACCGAGGACATAGGCCCACGAGGCCTGCGAGGGGAACCAAAATTCATCCCCCGCCATGCTCTTGAGAAGTGGCGCCCGCCGCCTCGCCGGAACGCGGCAGGCGGATGCGCAGCGTCGCGATTGCCCCCAACAGCATCAGCCCGCCGGAAAGATAAAGCGTATTGCGCGGGTCGCTGCCCAGGAGCGGGCCGTAGAGCAGCGGCATGGTGAGGCTCTCGATCAGCATGGGAATCACGATGAACATGTTGAATATGCCCATGTAGATGCCCGTGCGCTCGGGCGGGATCGAACCTGCCAGCATGACATAGGTGTTGCCCATCATGCCTGCCCAGCCCAACCCGATGCCGATCATCGCGGCGAATAGGAACGCGGTGCTATCGACACCGGGGATGGCCAGCATCGCGGCCCCCGAGGCGCTCAGGCAAACGACGTGCACCGCGCGGGCGCCAAATCGACGAACCAGCGGGATGAGAGCAAGCGCGGCAACGAAGGCAATGCCATTGTAGAAGGCACCGGCCTGCTGCGCCGTCAGCGTGGCATCGCGAAATCCTGCCGACGAGGCATCATGGGTCCCGTAAAGCGCGCGTGCGACGGCAAAAACGATGAACTGCCAGTAGGTGAACATCGCATACCACTGGCACAGCATGGCAAGCGCGAGCTGACGCATCGGGGCCGGCATCTCGCGGATGGCATCGCCGATTTCGCGCAATGTGGCGCCTGCCGTCAGGGGACTTGCGTCGAGCTTGGCGCGCTCCGCGGGGCTGAGCGGCAGTTCGCGCACCCTCAGGATCGACCACAGGATGGTCGAGATCGAGAGGACCGCACCGATCAGGAAGGCCATCCGCACGATGACGGGAATACCATTGGGATCGAGGAGGTTGCGGTCGATCACTGCGGCGAGGAGCGACGGGGCAAGGTAGGACAGCGTCTGGGCAAGGCCGGTGAAAGCGCTCTGCGTCAGGAATCCGACCGAGTGCTGCTCGCTCGCAAGACGATCCGCGACATAAGCGCGGTAGGGTTCCATGGTGATGTTATTGCCCGCATCGAGGAGCCATAGCAGCGAGGCCGCCATCCACAGGGCCGAGGAAAAGGGCATCAGGAACAGGCAGGCCGAACAGAGGATGGCCCCAACCAGGAAGTAAGGCGTCCGGCGGCCCAGGCGCGAATGCGTGCGGTCGCTCATGGCGCCGACGATCGGCTGGATGACCAGGCCGGTGACCGGGCCTGCAAGCCATAACAGTGGCATCGTTGCTTCGTTTGCGCCAAGATAGCCGTATATCGGCCCCATGTTCGCCTGCTGCAGCCCGAAGCTGAACTGCAGGCCGAAAAAGCCCAGATTCATCTCGACGATCCGAATCAGGGAGAGCCTTGGTTTCTGCGATTCAATCATGCCCGCAATCCTCTCATCAGCCGCGCTTTTCACGCTGGCCAGGCGCCTTGGTAGCGGTTGCGCGACAAAAATTCAATCGATTGCAGAAATATATTGCAATCGATTGAATGAGGGGTATGACGGACTGGCACAAACACAACGTAATGGGATGAGGATCGATGAAATTTCGCACACTGCTTGCGGTTAGTGTGGCCGCGGTCACGACTTTGCCTGCCAGCCTCCACGCTCAGGATACCGCCGCTGACGAAAGCTCTCAGGATGCACTCGGGCTTGACGAGATCATCGTCACGGCTTCGGCGCGCCCCACCAATCGGCTGGAAAGCTCGATCTCGGTCAGCGCGCTAGACGAAACCGCGATCGCCGAAGCGGCACCGCGCACCACCGCAGAGATCTTCCGCCAGATCCCGGGCATCCGCTCTGAATCCACCGGCGGCGACGGCAATGCCAACATCGCCGTGCGCGGCCTGCCGGTCGCCTCGGGCGGCGCCAAGTTCCTGCAATTGCAGGAAGACGGCATGCCGGTCATGCAGTTCGGAGACATCGCCTTCGGCAATGCAGACATCTTCCTGCGCGCCGACCAGACGATCGCCTCCATCCAGGCGGTACGCGGCGGCTCGGCCTCGACGCTGGCGTCCAATTCGCCCGGCGGCGTCATCAACTTCATCTCGAAGGATGGCAAGGACGAGGGCGGCGTGGTCATGGCGACCGTCGGCCTCGACTACGAGGATTACCGCCTCGACTTCAACTACGGCGGCCACCTGGCAGAAAAGACGCGCTTCAACATCGGCGGCTTCTGGCGCCAGGGCGAAGGGCCGCGCGACGCAGGCTATACCGGCAACAAGGGCTATCAGGTCAAAGCGAATCTCACGCAGGACTTCGACAGCGGCTACGTGCGCCTCTATCTCAAGCGCCTCGACGACCGGGCGATCGGCTATCTGCCGATGCCGACACTGGTGACCGGCACCAATGCCAACCCGCACTTCGGCTCGCTCCCCGGCTTCGACATTAAGTCGCAGACGCCGCACTCGAAGTACTTCACCACCGATATCGGCCTGGACGGCAACAATGCGCTCCACACCACCGACATCAAGGACGGCATGCACCCGGTGGTCACCTCGGTCGGCCTCGAAGCCGTGTTCGACGTGGCCGACGGCCTGAAGCTCGAGGAACGATTCCGTTACTCGGACGTCCATGGCCGCTTCGTCTCGCCCTTCCCCGCCGAAGTTGGCGCGGGCCAGGGGATCGCGAACTCGGTAGGCGAACTGCTGACGGGGGCCGCCGGCACTTACGGACTGGTCTATGCCAACGGTCCCAGCGCCGGACAGGCCCTGGCGGGCAACGCTCTCGTCATGCGCACGCATCTCTTCAACGTCGACATCAACGACTTCTCGAGCTTCACCAACGACCTCAAGCTGACCAAGGACTTCGGTCCGGGCTCGATCACCGCCGGCTACTACAAGGCTCGCCAGAACATCGACATGGACTGGGTCTGGAATTCCTACCTGATGGCAGTGGACGGGCACAACGCCGCGCTCCTCGACGTCACCGACGGCGCGGGTAGCGTCCTCACGCGCGGTGGGCTCTATGCCTATGGCGTACCCTTCTGGGGCAACTGCTGCCAGCGCAGCTATGACGTGCGCTACGACATCGACGCGCCCTACCTGGCCGGCACCTTTGAAACCGGTGGCCTGACCATCGACGCGAGCGTGCGCTACGACCATGTCAAGGCGCGCGGCAACTACGCCGGCACGCTCCAGACCGCGAACTTCGATGTCAACGGGGACGGCACGATCCAGCCGGTCGAGCGCAGCGTCTCGCTGATCGACAACGGCAGCCCGAGCCCGGTCCGCTACTCAGTCGGCTACTGGTCCTGGTCGATCGGTGCGAACTACATGTTCACCTCGGACATTGCCGGCTTCGCCCGCATCAGTCGAGGTGGACGCGCCAATGCCGACCGCCTGCTGTTCGGCGTGGTCCAGGCCGACGGCTCGGTCCGCAAGCAAGATGCCATCGACTTCGTCGACCAGTACGAACTGGGCGTGAAGTATCGCTCGGGACCGTTCGGCCTCTTCGTAACCGGCTTCCACGCCAAGACGCAGGAGCAGAACTTCGAGGCGACCACCCAGCGCTTCCTCGACCGCAGCTACAAGGCCACCGGCGTCGAGATTGAAGCGGCTTATCGCTCGGGCATCTTCGACCTGCGTGCCGGTGCCACCTACACCGACGCCAAGATCGCCAAAGACGCCATCACGCCCGCCAACGAGGGCAACACGCCGCGCCGCCAGGCCAAGCTGATCTACCAGATCACGCCCGCCGTGGACTTCGACGTGGTTCGGGCCGGTCTCAACATCGTGGGCACCACCAAGGCCTATGCCCAGGACAGCAACGAACTGGTGTTCCCTGCCTACACGCAGGTCAACGCCTTCGTGAACTTCCGTCCGATGGACAAGATCGAGGTCTCTCTCAACGCAAACAATCTTTTCAACGCAACCGGCATTACCGAAGCCGAGGAAGGATCCATCACCCCGGGCGTGGACAACTACGTCAGGGCAAGGTCGATCAACGGGCGCACGATCTCCGCCTCGCTTCGCTACGAGTTCTGACCTTGGAGCCAGCAGACATGGCTGGACATTCTCCTCCGCCCGGCCATGTCCGCCCCCCTCGACCTCAGCCCCGATGCAACGCAAGGAAAACGAACGCATGAACACCGATCCGGCCAAGACGGATGACGGAAAACTGTCCTGGACAGCCGGGGACCTGGCCGGCCTTGACCTTGCAGCCTGCAGCCGCGCGCCCGTTCTCGGTCAAAAGGACGTGCGCCGCGTTGCAGATGACATCGACGTCTGGGATGCCTGGCCACTTGCCGACGCGAGCGGCAAGCCCGTCCCCTGGAACGGCGGCGAACTCTGGTTTGCCCTGACCGCGCCCAGGGCCGACGATCCGGAAAGCCGGCATGGCCTTGCCCGCATCCATCACTTCTTCCGCGAGGGCGACAGTTTCCGGCACCTCGGCCAAACCCTTCCCGAGGGATTCACCGCCGGAAGCCGCGAATGGTCGGGCGCGGCGCGGGTCGAGGGCGCGCATCTGGCCCTCTACTTCACGGTCGTCGGCGAGCGCGGCGAGAGCGCCACCACCTTTCGCCAGCGCCTGTTCGTGACCCGCTGCAGCTTGGCAGAGGACCCGGACGCCCCGTTCGGCCAGTGGTCAGATCCGCGCGAGGTCCTGGAACCGGCAGGCCCTTACATGGCCGCCGAGGAAACAGAAGGCCGGATCGGCGAGATCAAGGCCTTCCGAGATCCCTTTCCCTGGCGTGCGCCGGACGGAGCCGAGTACCTCCTCTTCACCGGTTCGGCAGCCGCGGCGCCCCGCGCCTTCAACGGGCTTGTCGGACTGGCGCGCCTGGACGATACCAGCGGCACCTATCGTCCGCTCGCTCCGCTGGTCGATGCGACCGATGCCAACAACGAACTTGAAAGGCCGCACATCGTCGAACATGCGGGCCGCCTCTATCTGTTCTGGTCGACCCAGGCGAAAGTCTTCGCCCCCGGGATCACCGCGCCGACGGGGCTTTACGGCGCGACTGCCGAGCGCATCGAAGGCCCCTGGCGCCTGCTCAACGGCCACGGTCTCGTCTTTGCCAATCCAGAAAGCGAGCCCTTTCAGGCCTATAGCTGGTGGGTCCTGCCTGACCTTTCCGTCACCAGCTTCGCCGACTACTGGGGCATCGACGATGCCACGGCTACGCAAAAGCCGGAGGGACGCACCCACTTCGGCGGCACTTTCGCTCCCTTCCTGAAGCTTTCGCTTTCGGGCGAGAGCGCCGCGCTCACATGACACAGGCGTCCCCTCCGCGCCTTGCCGGCATAGAACTGGGCGGCACCAAGACCATCGTCACCCTGGGCGATGGCACCCGCATCCTCGAAAGCCATGCCCTGCCAACCACCACCCCCGATGAAACGCTGGAGGCTGCCCACGCCCATCTCTCGGCATGGCAGGCCGCATCCCCCCTCGCCGCCATCGGGATCGCCAGTTTCGGCCCCATCCGGGTGACGCCGGATGCGCCTGATTACGGCACCATCCTGGCCACCCCGAAGCCCGGCTGGAGCAACACCGGTGTGCTGGAAATGGTGCAGGCACGCTTCGCCTGCCCGATCGCCGTCGATACCGACGTCAATGCGGCGGCGCTTGCTGAGCATGCCTTCGGGGCGGCTCAAGGCTGTTCCAGCCTCGTCTACATCACGATCGGCACCGGCCTTGGCGCAGGAATCGTGATCGATGGCCGGCCGGTGCATGGCTTTCTCCACCCCGAACTCGGCCACATCCGCACCCGCCGCGCGCCGGGCGCAACCTTTGCAGGCACCTGCCCCTTTCATGGGGACTGCATCGAAGGCCTTATCAGCGGCCCCGCCCTGGAAGCCCGCCTGCCGGTGCATCCGGGCAAGCTCGATCCCGCCTCGCCTGCTTGGGACGAAGTCGGGGATGACCTGTCCGAACTCCTGTCCACGCTGCTCCTCGCGCTTTCCCCGCAGCGGATCGTCATCGGCGGCGGCGTCGCCACCCGCCAGCCGCACCTCATCGAGCGGGCACGAAACCGGCTGCCCGCGATACTCGCCGGCTACCTGCCCGATCTGGACATTGCAGCCATCGAAACCATGATCTGCCTCCCGGCACTCGGCGCCAACGCCGGGCCGGTCGGTTCACTGCTGCTGGCGCGCAATGTACTGATTAACGAGGGTGCCTGAATCGCGATAAATCGGCTGGAAGACTCACCATGGGGACGCCGAGACTGGCGCAAAAGCGGCAATCGCCGCCATTACCAAAGGCCGTCACCGTGAAGTTGAACATGCTTCCCAAGCTTTGGCCCAACTCGGCGTCGCGTATGCGCGCTACATCGACGTTGACCTAGGTCGCCGGGGGGCATCCGATCGAGCTGAGCGGTTCGTCCACGCTTACGGCGAATGTTTGCGGCAATGGCGGGGCCAAACTTGTTCGCCCGGCAGCGGACGGATTCGAAGCAGAGATCTATCCTGAAAGTGGCCAGACCTCGCGATCGAGACCTACTTAGATTACAGGGTCTCGCATAAGGCTGACTGTTTGACACTTAGGTCAGTTGGCTCGTTATGCGCCAACCGGCATGCCTATCCGATGCCCAAACGTGCCGCGCAACTTTCAGCTAGCCACGCCTCGCATACCGATCGCCTCTCAGAGTGGCAGGCGAAAAGCCCCTCTGACTGCAAACCTGGTGAAGCACATGGTGGCTAGTTGGCCTGCCAAGCAGAAAGTTCCAGATTCCTTGGATTGTCGCGAGGATTTCGCGCAAACCGGAGCTGGCAAGGTGCACAAGGACGTGCTCCGAGCCAAGGCAGCGGCAGGAGGAACCTCGCCGCCGTGACCCGATACCGCAGACTTGGGCATCGGTGTTCGATGGGCTAACCATAAGAATCGAAAAAGACACGCGAGAATGCCATGGGAGAAAGTCCATTAATGCCAGGGGCGACTGAAACGCCCCGGTTCAAAGGCAAGTGGATTGCCCCACCGGGCATTGCGCGACTTGCGGAAAAGTTAACCACTCATAGTGTCGTTCTGATCACCGCAGCCCCCGGCAGCGGCAAGACGCGTCTAATGCAGCGCATCCACACCAACCTGCAGTCATTTCTCTATTCTTGCTGTTGGTTGCGGCTCCAGCGAGGCAGGGACACGTCGGGATCGCTCTTTATGGACGTGGCAGCGGTTTTGGTCTCCCGCGTTCTTGGCGAGCGCAGCGCCACGGCGGCCTTGCTGACCGCTCACGCGATCGCACCGGATACCGTTATTGCGGTGGCGCTTAACGAGATCGCAGCTCGCGATGGCGAGGTCGCCCTTTTCCTAGATGACATTCATGTTCTCACAGAAACGGGCATCGCCGAACTGCAGCGAATCATCGACAATGCGCCCAACAACCTACGTCTCGTAATTGCCGCTCGAGGACCAACGCGGCTTCACTTGGCACGCCTGCGAAATGCAGATGCGGTCCTCGAAGTGGACGACGCTGCGCTCGCCATCAGCTTCAAGCAACTCAACGAAATGGTGGCGGAACTTTCGGTCCCCGCTCTGTCGCTTGCCGAGGCGCGTGACCTCTGGAGCCGATCAGGTGGTTGGGTCGCAGCGGTACGCCTGCTCGTGCGAAACCGCCCTCCCCCTAACCGAACGAGCGGCAGTACCGGCGCTTTCGCGATCATCGGGCGCGACCTGCAGGAGTACTTCGAGGAGGAGCTACTGTCGGGACTGAGCGACGAGGCGCGTGGCGCGCTCGACGTCATGCTGATCCCAAATCGTCTCGAGCACGGCTTGATGCTCGAACTATCAGCGGACCCCCAGGCGCCGCTCCACATTCAAGAATACCTCATGCACGGGCTGCTCAAGCGCAATCCCTTCGGCCCCGAAGTGACCTATACGACCGTCCCACTTTTGCTCGACGTCGTGGCAGTGAAGAGCTTTGTCGACACCGAGGAGAGGGCTTCGCTACATCGGCGGTCGTGCGGATGGTTCGAAAAGCGGGGCAACTTTGCCCTGGCGGCCTCGCACGCTATGGACAGCGGCGACAGTCAGCGGGCTGTTGCCCTGATCGAGCGGTGCGGCTTTGACATGATCAGCCGCGGAGAGGTCCTGCGCTTACAGGCTTGGCTAGATCGCTTCTCGATTTCGGATCTTCAGCCGCATCCGACCGCCCTTCTGGCAGTCGCTTGGGCACTGGCGCTGCTCTACCGGCTCGACGAGGCCGAGAAGCTGCTCACCGCGCTCGACACAACGTTCAAATGCGATCTCGCGAATTTCGCTGGGCACGAGAGGAACCTAACGGCTCTGCGGATCATGATCGCCTCGATGCGCGACGACTTTCGTCAAGGTAGCGCGCTAGGTCGAAGCTGGAAGCGGCGTTGGCCTGAATCCCACGACTGGTTTAGCAACGTCGTCGACAATTCGCTGGCGTTTTGCCTTGCTCACGAAGGTGCGCCGATCGAGGGCCGGATGGCGCTTGAGAGGGCTTATTTACCAAGTTATTATGAAACGAGCCCCTATGGCGCGCTCTACGGGCGCTGCATCCTGGGCCTTATCGACTTGCGTGACGGACAGGTCCGCCATGCCGAGACCCATTTCAACTGGGCGCTCAAACATGCCGAAAGGGACATGAGCGCCCAGTCAACCGGCACCGTCATGGCCGCAGGCTTGCTGGCCGGTGCTCTCTACGAGCGCAACGAAACCGGGAAGGTCACTCAACTGATCGAATCGTATGCCTGGTCGCTGCACGCCCACCTATTCACCGACGCGCGCTTCCAAGCTTACCGCGCAAAGGCCCGCAACCTCTCCAACAACGGCCAGTATCGCGCGGCCATCACTGTGCTCGAAAACGTGCTCGACGCCGGCCCGGCAGTGCGGCTGCCTCGCGTGCGTGTCGACGTCCTGTGTGAAAAAGTCGTCATCTCGGTAATGCATCACGATACTCGCATGGCTGCGGCCTATGTGCGCGCACTTTCGGAGTTGTCCGGAACCATAACCGACGACGACCGACTGGCGCCTTATCTCGAGGCAGCGGTGCACGGTTCCCAGGCCCACCTGTACATTGCTTTGGGAGCGCCCGAGCGCGCACTCGAGTTATTGCGGCGCGCGGCACGGCTCG
Organism: Novosphingobium sp. PP1Y; assembly: GCF_000253255.1. Lineage (NCBI taxonomy): Bacteria > Pseudomonadati > Pseudomonadota > Alphaproteobacteria > Sphingomonadales > Sphingomonadaceae > Novosphingobium > Novosphingobium sp. PP1Y. The sequence continues at coordinate 3,830,656 of NC_015580.1, forward strand.
ATCTATCGGATGGCTGGAACCTGCGCGCATTACACTGGGCGGTGCTCGGGGTGAGCGCTCTCAACGCATTGGGCCGCACCGACCTGGCAATCCGCCTGTTGCGTCGGCTCATTCGCCAAGCCGCAGGCAACGGCATCGTTCGCACGTTCGTCGATGGCGGCCACGCGATCCAAGCAGTACTCGACATGATGCATGCACGCGGCATGGCCCCGAGAGGGCGCCGCGAGGCGATGCTGGTCCAGCAGCTGCGCGAGACCTTTGACCCTAGTCTGGCGGAACCCGAATTCGATGAGAAGAATTCACTCGCCCAGCCGGGAAACGCGCTGACCGAACGAGAAATCGAACTGGTCCACTTCGTACGCGCAGGGCTTACAAACCGTCAGATTGCCGAGCAACTGGACGTGAGCGAGAACACGGTGAAGTGGCACCTCAAGAACGTGTTCGAAAAGGTCAATGTGCGCAGGCGCGCGGACCTGACCAACATCGATCTGGCCTGACACATCCACAACGGTACCTACCCATGACACCACCCTGCATGCAGGGTGGTGTCCTCGCGCCCCGCACACGTCCACAAACGGCGTTACAAGGTACATGGCATGCGAGTGCTACGGGGAGAGTAATGCAATGATCGAGACGCAACCCTTCCGGATCAATCCCGAGTGGTTCTGGTCTCCCGAACGAGCCGAACAGGAGTGGGAGCATCTTTGGACCCGCGTCTGGCACATGGGGCCGCGCGAAGAGGAAATCCCGGAAGAAGGCGATGTATTCATCCACACACTGGGCCGCGAAAGCCTGCTTTTCGCGAGAGTCGGGGACGATGAGATCTGCGGCTACTACAACGTGTGCCGCCACAGGGGCAATCGCCTGCTTCTGGGCGAGGACGGGCCATCCTTTGCGCCGAAGTTCACCTGCGCTTTCCACGGATGGACCTACGAACTCGACGGCAGCCTTTCACACGTTCCCTATCGGGAGCGCTTCGACCAGAAGGTAATCTCCGATCCCGCGTGCACTTCCCTGCGCACTTTCCGCACGGAGCGTTTCGCTGGCTGGGTCTGGTACACGCTGGACGACGAAGCTCCCTCGTTGCGCGAATATCTCGGTCCCCTCGCCTCGCGGCTCGATGCCTATCGGATGGAGAAGGCAACGATCGTCGACTACAAGACTTTTGAATTCGGCTGCAATTGGAAAACGACGTTCGACGCTTTCAACGAAAGCTATCATTTCCAGACGCTGCACTCGGAAATCCTTGCCTGGGGCAACGAGGATGCGCCAATTACGCTCCTCGGGATACACAGCTACATGGTCAACGAGTATGGCCGGCCCAGCAAACTCTACAGTGAACAGGAAGCCCTGAATCCCGCGCTCGAGAGCCTGCTCACGGCCAATGGCATTGACCCGACAACCTTCACCGGCAAGGCGACCGAAGTGCGCCGTTCGGTGCAAGTGGCCAAGCGCGCTAAACAGGGCCAAGTCGTCTTCCCTTACGAGAACCTGAGCGACAGTCAGCTCAGCGACGCCTACCACTACATGCTCTTCCCGAGTACGCACTTCAATCTGTTCCCAGAATTCTACGTCACTTTGCGCTATCGCCCACACCCTGACGGCGATCCGGAGAAGATGTACTTCGACTTCATCATGTGCGCGCCATTGGAGGACGGAGAAACGGTAGCGCCATATCAACATCGGGTGGTGCGTGGCGGTGAGGAATCGGTTGAGGACGTGCTCAAGTGGGGCGTACGCAAGCACCCGATCGTAAACGAAGTGCTAGGCCAAGATGTCGAGCTCGTCGAACATGTTCAGAAGGGGCAGCGTTCGCGCAGCTTTACGGATGCGATACTCAGCAGTGACGAACGACGCATCGAGCATTTTCATCACAACATCGACGAGCTTATCCGGGGCTATTCTTTGCGCGACCTGATCGCGACGAATCCTGTCGAGGCTGATGCGCACGACGGCACCTGATCGCACGGCTGAGAGGATTCGACATGACCATGAAACGGCTGCATCTGGTGTGCGGAGCCCCCACGCACGACACTAATTTCGTACGCCTGCGACTGCTGGAGGAACTTGCCGGTGACGACAGTCTGTGGGTCAGCGTGAGCGAGGACTTCTCCGCGCTCGACCGGATTGCGCAGGCAGATGCCCTTGTCGTCTACACTTGCAACGTCTCGCCCGACGACGCGCAAATCGACACTCTTGAGGCCTTCCTCGAACGGGGCGGACGCATGTTCGCCATGCACGCCAGCAATGCCCTGATCCGATTCACCGACGGTCCGCCGATAGTGGCACAGGGAATCGAGATCCCGGGGCAGGTCGATACGACCGACACAAATCCACGGTTCACCAACCTGCTCGGCAGCCGCTTCCTCGCGCACCTGCTTTTGCAGCAGATGAGTGTCGAGGTGACAGAACCAGACGATCCCCTGGTCGCGAGTATCGATCCTTTCACAGTGGAGGACGAACCGTACATCCTCGAACTCACAGGTCCGGCCCGCGTGCTACTCGGCTCGCGCTTCAGCGGCAGCAATCCCGGCTATGTCCTATCGGATTGGCCTGACCCGGTATTGCATCCGCAAATGTACCTGCGCGAGCATGGGGCAGGCGCGGTCCTCTATCTGGCCCTCGGTCACAGCAGCGGCAAATATGACTTTCGACCACTTATGGATGAGGGGCCTGTTACTAGGGGGCCATGGGACTCTCCCCCGTTTCGCGAGATCGTGTCACGCGCATTGCGCTGGGTCGTCGCCCAGTGAGCGGGCGTCTGACGGGCAAGGGCGCCCTCATACTGGGGGCCGGCGGGCAGGGCAACATGGGCCAAGCCATCGCGCGGCGCTTCGCGCGTGAGGGCGCGAAATTGGTAGTCAGTGCCCGCAGCACTGCCGCAATCGAGAACCTTGCAACGGAACTCGCCGGAACGGCGGTGACTTGCGACATACGCTCGAAAAGTTCAATCGAAGCACTGGCGGACGAGGCGCGCGCAACGCTCGGCCGGATCGACATTGCGGTGGATTGCACCGGCGCCAACTTTGCCATGCCCTTTCTCGAAACTACTGGCGAGCAATTGCAGGACCTGTTCGACCTTCAATTCAGGGGGCCGTTTCAGTTCATGCAGGTCATGGTCGAGGCGATGGACCATGGCGGCTCTATCATCCGCATCAGTTCGGCCGCGTCCACGATCATGCTGGACGACTATGCGGCTTATCGGGGTACGAAGGCGGCGATGGACCAAGTCGCGCGTAGTGTCGCTGACGAGTTTGGCTCGCAAGGGATCAGGGTCAACTCGATCAGCCCTGGAGCGGTGCGCACGCCGATGACCGCCGAAGTCTGGGCTCACCCCGGAGTGGTTGCCGAATTCGACCGCACGTCTCCCCTGGGGCGCACCGCGACAGTCGACGAGATTGCCGCCGCCGCGGTCTGGCTGGCCGAGGACGACTGCTTCATGACGGGCGAGAACCTGCACGTCAGTGGCGGGCTCATGCTACGCAGCAATCCGACAAAGCAACAGATCCTGGCTGCCATGGCGCTCACTGCCGCAACCTGATCCGGTCCGGCTGATTGCGCGGGACGCGAACGACGAGAGGACCAGAATTGTCGAGACAGCAGAACATCGATCTCCTGAACCGCTATTTCCAACTCATGCACGATGGAGATTGGGAAGCGGTGGAAGCCATGTATCACGATGACGTGGTCATCCACATGCTCGGAACGACTCCGGCCTCCGGACTGCTCGAAGGGAAGAAAGTGGTAACCGACGACCTGATTGCGGAAAAGGTTCACGGCGCACTCGTTCCCGAGCGCATCACTTTCGCCAGGCGTTGGAAGATCATGTGCGCGGACGACGAGCGCGTCGTCGCCATCATGGAGGGAGGCGGGCCGACAAGGACTGGCGACAACTACGACCAGACGTATTGCGAGATCTTCCGTTTCAAGCACGGCAAGGTCATCGAAATGCACGCTTTCTTTGACACCGCCCTCGCCGAACGTGCGCTATTCGGCAATCCTCTCAAGGAACCGCGCGAGCCGGGTTCGGCGCGCATGGACTACTGAGCCCGATGGGAAAGCTGAGGACCGCGTGTATCTCGTCAGCAGGGCGACGCGGGGGATCGGCGGAGCCATCGTCATGGCCTTTGCTGCGAAGGGCGCGACCACGGTCATGACCGACAACCGCCAAGAGCCCCCCGGAGCGTTGGCGGATGAGCCAGCCCAAGTGGCACCGGGGCAGAAAGCTGCGAACAAAATTGGCTGATCCAAAAGACTCGTCGAGCGGGGTTTCGAGGGTTCCCCCATCGATGCGATGCCAGCACCGTCGACAAGGATATCGGGCTGGTCAAAAATCGTCATGGAAGCGTCCGAGCAGCACATCCCCGTTTTCCGCCCCCTTCGCCATGTTCGATGTCTCAAGATGCCTTTTTCTTGGGATCCTTCCGCAGGTGGGTACCGGCATGCAGCCACCCACCCGTTGGGTCAGGTGGTATGAGACGCAGGGTGGGCCGCTATCCACTATACCCGTCAATAAAAAACGGGGAGAATACGATGCACGGGCTCACGCTCAGGACGGGACTTTTTGCTTCAGCGGCGGCTTGCGCGCTATCGGCCTCGCAGGCCCATGCGCAGGAGATGGAAACTGCGCAGGACGAGACTGTAACCCGGGACGAAATCGTCGTCACCGCTCGACAGCGCAGCGAACGCCTGATTGACGTTCCTGTTGCCGTAACGGCGATGAGCCAGAAGGACCTTGCGCGCTACAATTCAAATAGCCTCGGCGATATCGCGCAAATGGCTCCTCAAGTCCGCGTGGCCCAGCAAGCGAGTGGCGGCGGTTCTTCATTCGTTATTCGGGGCATCGGCTCTTCCACACTCGACACCGGGTTCGATCAGTCGGTGGCCATCAACGTCGATGGGGTCCAGACTGGCCGCGGTCGGTCGCTCCAGCAAAGTTACTTCGATATCCAGCAGGTCGAGGTACTCAAGGGTCCACAAGCGCTCTTTTTCGGCAAGAACAGCCCAGCCGGCGTAATCTCGATGCGCTCGGCCGATCCAACGGATGAATTGTCCGCCGGCGTCAACGTCGGCTACGAGTTCAAGGCGCACGAGTGGGTTGGCAACGGCTTCGTGTCGGCTCCCCTGACTGACACTCTGGGCTTGCGCGTCGCATTCCAGGCGCGCCGGATGCGCGGCTGGATGGAGAGCATCCCGGCCGCACCGATTGCGGGAGGTGAGCCCGCCACTGGCCTCGACATGCTTGCGGCTGACAAGTGGGGCCCCAAGCAGCGCGAGATCATCGGTCGCGTGACACTCAAGTATGCGCCTTCGCCCAATTTCGATCTCAACCTGAAGGTCACAGCCGGTGTCTCGAAGGACAACGGCGAAGGTACGAACGGCGAAATCGTCTATTGCGGCGGCGGTCCGGTCAACGGGCTCGTCGATCCCTATGCCGACTGCAAGAAGAATCGCAAAGTCGTCTCCGCCTATACACCCCCTGAACTGACGAACGGCTATATCGCCGGCAAGGACGGCCTGCCCTATTCAAACTACAAGCCGCTGCTGGCCTCGCTGACTGCTAACTGGAAATCGGACGCCGTCGCCCTTACCTCGGTCACCGGATATTACCGCTATCGTCTCGGCTATCTTCAGAACGGCTTCGAGAAATCGAGCTTCGCCTACAATCTCGGCTCGCAACTCGAAAAGTACAAATCGTTCTCCCAAGAATTCCGCGCACTTACTACATTCGACGGTCCACTTAATGGCATGGTCGGACTGTATTACCAGGACACTTCACTGGAAAATGGCCAGACCTTCCGGATCGCTGCCTTGCCGCAGGATCCGGCGACCGGATACTATTCCAGCATTTCCAAGACCGGCACGCTCGACGGCAAGACCTATTCCGCCTTCGGACAACTGACCTTCGACATCCTCGAGAATCTTGAACTGGCGGGCGGCCTGCGATGGACGAAGGAAAAGAAGACCGTCGCGCAGCGCAACATTTACGTCCACCCGCTTCTGTCATCGCTTTTCCCGCTCACCGAGTTCGATGGCACATTCAAGGACGACAATGTGTCGCCCGAAGCCACCCTCACCTGGCACCCATCGCCCAACTCTACACTCTATGCCGCCTACAAGACTGGCTACAAGTCGGGTGGCTTCGGTCTTCCGGCCATCCTTTCGGTCGGCACGGTAGCATCAGACTTCACTTTCGGCCCCGAGAAGGTGAAAGGCGGAGAAATCGGGTTCAAGGGAGAATTCATGGGCGGCGCGCTCTCTCTCAACAGCGCGATCTATCTCTATGACTACAAGGGCCTCCAGGTCGACATCTTCGATGGTACGAAGATCACCTACCAGGTGTTCAATGCCGGTTCGGCGCGCACCAAAGGCGCCGAAGTCAACCTGCGCTACAAGGCCAGCAAGGAATTCTCGCTGCGCGCTGGCCTCGGCTACAACAAGGCGCGCTATCGCGACTTCCTCTCGGCCTGCTATGCCGGACAGACAATTGCGGACGGTTGCAACTTGCAGCCCGATGGCAACGGTGTCTTCACCCGGCAGGATCTCAGTGGTGCACCGCTGGTTCGCGCGCCCGACTGGTCAGGCAACTTCGGTGCTACCTATGACGCACCGGTGACCGACCGTTTCAACATCTCGCTGTCCGGAGACGTCAACGGCACTTCCAAGTATTTCTTCAGCGAGACCGAAGGACCCGGCACCCTCCAGAAGGGCTTCGTCAAGATGGACGCGGCGATCCGCTTCTATCAGCCCGACAAAGGGTGGACGTTCGCACTGATTGGCAAGAACCTCACTGACAAGTACGTCATTGCCGGCGGCAGCGATCGACCGGCGACCGGTGCAGGCGCGGGAACCAACGCGTCGACGGACGCGGACATCATCGGCTACATCGAGCGCCCGAGAGAGATCATGATCCAGGTCGGCTACAAGTTCTGAGGACGCCCATGCCAGACGCCAGTAATGCCGACGTCATTCGCGACTATTATCGCGCCATGGAAGAGGGAGACTTCGCGCACGTCGTCTCCCTTCACGATCCAGAAGTCACCTGCTGGATGTCGGGCACGAGCTTGGTGTCCGGCCGGTTCGAACAGCGTGAACCCCTTTACGCCCACATGGGTGAGCATGTTCTGGGATCGCTCATCGTCGGCACCGAAGATTACGTAAAGGGATCGCGGCTCGTCCTGAGTGATGGCCCTTTCGTTGTAGGCCTGCTTCACGGCGGGCTGCCCGCGAAGGGCGTCGGTCGCTACGACCAGTTCTATCTCCAGATATTCCGGTTCGAGAATGGGCTGATCCGGGAGATCGTTGAAATGTTCGATACCGTTATGGTCGAGACAGCGTTGATGAAGCACTCGCTAGTGACAGGTCGCACATCCCCCGACCGGCCCTTCATTCTCGACGAACCGATCCGTGAACCACTGGCTGACCGGAGCGCAATGGTTGCACTCGCCGAGGATTTCCTGACCGCAGTTGCTGAAGCGGACATGGGGCGGCTCAAGGCAACGCTCTGCAACGACGCCGAGATACGGATCATCGGTTCGACCCCATGGTCGGGAACTTGGGGCGAGCCTTGCGTGCTGGGCTCGATCTTCTCGGAGGGGCTCGATTGGCAAGGTATCGTTGCAGCCGATGCCGGCGGAGCGGCAGGGCTCGCAAAGAGCCCCAACGGCAATCAGCAGTACGGAGTGCTCCTCGAAGCCCGCGAAGGTCGGATCGGTTGCGTCTCGGTGTTCCTCGACACCGTAGCGGCCGAATTGTCGGCCTTCGACAACCCGATTGTTGGAGGCTCATCCAGATCCATCAAGCCTCCATTCGACGTGGCGCTAGCCTTTTCGGCCTTGCCGTGAACGAGCGGGGCAATTCGTGAGCGAAGGCCACTGGCAAAGGACCTTCCCAATGCCAGAGTTCGGTGCTGCTCCGATCCACACCATTAAGCAATCAGTGGTCGAAGGAGTGACAATACGTGAACCGAAAGATGTGCTTCCCGCTGCCAAGGCGCTGCGCGATGCAATCTGGGCGACATGCGAGTTGCACGTAACCGCGAGCCACGACATCTCCGGTACCCGGCCGATGGTCTGCGACGCTGGCACTGCTCTGGCCGCTAGTGTCTTCAGCGCAGCAGGCCCTGATCGATGGTGGTTGGATGGAGGACTTGCCCTGCGTTCCCCCCTCATCGCGGCAAGCCGCGTGCGCGCCGCGCCGTTCTGGTGCAACGCTGCCGGGATTTACGACTATGGGGGACGCCAGATCCTGCCCGAAATCAACCTTGAGAATTTCGCGGCGCGTGCTCTCACCCATTCGGCCATTGTAGTTCCGGTACACCTGCCACTCGGCCAACTCGGCGTCGTCAGCATCCTGTCGCCAGACGCTTTCTGCGAAGATCTGCGGGAACCGTTCGATCGCCATTCGCAGACATTGGCAACTTGGGCAGGACAATTTGTCTCGACCTATGTTGAAGCGATGCAAGGCCCATCGCGCATGGCCGGCGCGGCCGGACTTTCGCGTCGCGAGGTCGAATGCCTGCACTGGGCCTCAGTAGGCAAGACCAATGAGGAAACGGGAATGATCCTCGGCCTTAGCAGGGCCACCATCCGCTTCCACATCGCCAATGCTGCCCGCAAGCTGGTCGCGGTCAACCGTGACCAGACGATCTTCAAGGCCGCGCAGCTCGGCTACTTGCCGAGCTGGCGCTAGCCCTTCAATGCCCCTGCCAAGACGCGGGCCGACGCTCGCGAAAGGCTGCGACCCCCTCTTCCTTGTCGCGTGTCGCACATAACCCTGCGAAGGTGCGACGCTCGAACAATAGCCCTGCCGACAGATGGGTTTCAAATGCATGGTTCACCAGTTCTTTGTTCGCCAAAACTGCCAACGGCGGCATTGCCGCGACAGTTTGGGCCAGTTCCAGCGCCGCATCTAGAAGTTCGTCATCTGGCACGACCCGCGTCACCAGATTAGAGCGCTCTGCTTCGGTGGCGCTCATCGTCCGGCCCGTGAGGCACATTTCCATCGCCTTCCACTTGCCAACTGCGCGTGCCAGTCGCTGCGAGCCACCCATCCCCGGAGATATCCCCATGCGAATCTCGGGCTGCCCAAACCGCGCACTTGCGCCAGCCAGGATCATGTCGGCCATCATCGCCAGTTCGCAGCCACCGCCAAGTGCGTAGCCCGAGACCGCGGCGATCCAGGGCTTGCGAACGCGAGTGAGCTTTTCAAATGGCGCATAGGGATCGTCACCGAATGCCTCGGCAAAGCCGCGTGATTCCAACTCGGTGATATCAGCACCCGCGGCAAATGCAGCTTCATTTCCCGTGAGAATGAGGCATGACTGGTTCGGGTCCGCGTCGAAGCCACTGAAGGCATCCACCAATGCGCACATGACATCCCCGTTCAGCGCATTGCGAACTTCCGGTCGATTGATCCGCACAAGCGTGACGGCATCCATCTTCTCACTGGTTACGCAAGGTATGTGGTTCGTTGCATCCATTACTTGCGCCTACCGCGATCACTCCGCTTGGCTAAACGCACCATAAGGTGAGTTGTGATATCATGCACGATACGAAAGGGCCTCAACGGAGAGGATTGGGAACGTTTGAAGGTATGTTTGACCTTCAAGGTCACAAGGCCACGGTGACGAGTGGGTCGAGCGGTTTGGGACGACATTTCGCGCAGGCCGTTTCCGGGCCGGCGCAGATCTTGTTCTCGGGGCGCGGCGGCACGAACACCTGGATGCCACGGCAAGACCGGTGTGCATTTTAGGACAGCATTGCCGAACCATCGCTTTCGACGTCTGCGGCAGCCGCAGCAAAGAGCGGGCCTCCGCCGTCTTGGCGGACATCGACATGCAGCGTCTGGGAAGGCGCCGAACCTGGTGCCCAGAACTGAACGGTCATGGCGCACCCGACAGGATTCGAACCTGTGGCCTCTGCCTTCTGAGTGCAGAGTTTCCGTACAATGCGGGACAACCTGGAACACCGAAGGCCCTGAAATAGCGTTATTTTCTATCTCTCCTTGTTTCTGATAATCCCTGCATGTATTCCATACGCATTCCATACAAAACGGAATGAGGGAATTGGCAGTGGCATTGGACCTGAGCAAAGTCGGCAACCGGGAGCGATTGAAAGTTCAACGCGAGCCGCATTGGCAAAGGCTCCGTGCCGGTTGCTTTCTCGGCTTCAGGCCCTCCAAGCGCGGAGGCAAGGGGACATGGATTGCCCGCGTCTATGACGAGGACGCCAGCCGCTACCAAGTGAAATCCCTTGGCGATTTCGGCACTCTCCCCGGAAACGAGATGTTCGCAGCGGCCAAGAAGGAAGCTGAGAAGCTGGCCGAGCTTGTGGAATCGGGCGGCGAAATCCGCGCCAAGATCGAGACGGTCGCCGATGCCTGCCGTGAGTATGCCCAAGAGCGGCCAGAAGCCGAACAGCGCTTCAGGCGATACGTCTACGAGGACTCTATCGCCAAGGTGAAGCTGGACAAGCTACGCCGCCGTCACGTCAAAGAATGGCGTGAGCGGCTGGAAGCACAACCTGCACTGGTGAGCCGACGCAAGAAGGGCGAGCCGGTCGAGCGCGAGCGGGCACCATCTACCGTCAATCGCGACATGGCCGTGCTGCGAGCGGCATTGAGCAAGGTCTTGTCGCCCGGCGCACCGAATAGCGAAGCGGCATGGCAGGAAGCCTTGAAGGCGATTCCCAACGCCAATGGACGCCGTACGCTCTATCTTGATCGTAAGCAGCGCAAGAAACTGATCGAAAGCACCGATGCAGAGGCAGCGGCGTTTGTCCGCGCCCTGTGCCTCTTGCCACTCCGTCCCGGTGCCATGGCAGCGCTCACGGCAGGCGACTTCGACAAGCGCACTTCGGAACTGACAATCGGAAAGGACAAGACTGGCAAACCGCGTCGCATTCAGTTGCCGCAAGAGGCAGCGCAACTGCTCGCCAAGCAGGCCAAGAACAAGCTACCAGGCGCTCCGCTCTTCATGCGCGCTAACGGCAAGGCATGGGACAAGGATAGCTGGAAGCGGCCCATTGCAACCGCCGTGACTGCTGCTGAACTGCCAGCCGATGCCACGGCCTACACCTTGCGGCATAGCACCATCACCGACCTAGTAAGCGCGGGCCTGCCACTGCTCACCATCGCGCAGATTTCCGGCACGAGCGCCGAAATGATCGAGCGCCACTACGGGCACCTTGCCAGCGATGCAGCGGTCAAGGCGCTCGGGGAACTGGCCCTTTGAGCGAGGAGCACCCCTACCATGGAAATGACCCTACCGTGGGAATGACGGTGCAGGTTTGGCTAACTATCGCCAGAGCGGCAAAAATCCTCGAACCGGGATCCGGTGGATTTGATGTAGCGCAGGAACGCGTGACCCACGCGCTTCGTGACAACCAAGTGCGAGTGAAGGCTACCCGCCGGTCACCACCACATGAATTGCCGGAGTGGGACCAGGTTACAGATGACGTGACTTGGTTTGACCGGGACCGGGATCGTGAAAGGGCAATCGTTCAAGGCATGACTGATAGGCGGCAGGAATGGCATGAATTCCTGTTCAATGGCGGCTTAGTTGTCCGAAGGGAGGACGTTGAAGCGCTTGATGGCCCCCGTTCTTGGGAAAAGGTCACACCTGCCCTCGTTGCCAAGTCAAAGGGGCTAATCACTAACTGGAATCTGCCTGAAGCCTTGGCTTGGGTGGCGACTGGAGAATACGAGCAGGTCGCTCAAATCGGTTGCGATGGCGCATGGCGAAGGATCGATGGCGAAGAGGCTTGGAACGGCCAGCGCGTGTTTGAAGAATTCAAACAGCGCGCATCGATCGGTTGGCTAATCAGATTCGTCTCTCTCCACCATTGCGCCTGCGGAGCGCATTCCAACGTCGAGCAAGAAGCATGGGAAAATTGCAAATGCACCATTTCGGCATTCGAGAAGCTTTGGGATGCCGTGAACGACGGAAATCTTGCAGCATACGATAAGCTATCGGAGGCACCGATTGAGACTGGCGAGGTGCCCGGCTTCGAGCTTGATTGTAAACGCTTTACGTTGTCTGCTCCGCGACACCCAGGAGCTGTCGTATTTCGCCGGGTCGACCTTGAACGGCTGTGGCCCTCACTGCCAACGCAAGTGAGCAATCGGCGAGCGGATAGACCGCGATTGCCTGAAGCAGATTTGCGGCGCTGGTGGACTGAGCAAGATGAAGTCGAGGCAGTGCCAATCGAAGAATTATGGAAGCAAGCACAGAACGCCTTCCCTTCGCATCAAATCAGTCGCGATAGGGTTCGGACCTTGGCTGGTCCCCGAAAGCGCGGACCGAAGCCAATCGGCGGCAAAGCGACCGCGAAATATCCGCCAAAATAGACCGCGAAATTCCAAGCACTCATTCCCGGCCATGCCCTGAAGCACGGCGGCATATCGTTCCGTCTGTGCATGGGCATGGAAACTACCATGACGGAACTTTTGACCGTGGCGGAATTCAAGGATCGCTACAAAATCAGCCACAGCGCGTTTTACCGCCTTGTTGCCACAAATCGCATTCCCATCAAGAAAATCGGCCGCGCAACTCGTATCGCAGTCGCCGACGCAGAAGCTTGGGCCTCAAGCCTTCCGACACAAGGCGGGGGGGCTTCCAATGGATGACCGCAAGAAAGATGCCCCCAGCGCCGTTGCAGCGGCTCTGGGGGCGAACGTCGACAACCTAGCAAGCCCTCGACCAAGGGCCGACTATCACGCAAATCAGCTACCACTCAAGCCGATGGCAGTCATTTATGTCTGGCCTGACGGTAGACTCCGCACTGTCAGAGGGAAGAATGCGCGCGCGCTCATCGGCTTGGTTCAAAAGAGGCACGAAGGCTTTACGCGATCAGACATGTCGGGCTGGGAGGGGTATCTCCCATCTCATGTCTCGGAACTTCGCGAGAGGCACGGGTTGGAGATTCAATCGACGCTAGAGCCGCACCTTGGCGGATTTCATGCGCGATACTTCATCCTCTCACCCATCGAAATCCGAGAGATCATCAAAGGTTGAACTGGCGAACCTAGCAGGGCGGCTGGAATCGGTCGCCTTGCTTTCGCCCACCGATTTCATCCCTCGGAAGGGAGGTTCTCTCCGTGCGCATGCGAAACAGAAACAAGCCCAACAAGACGGGCCGGAATGATAACCAGCCATGGCGTCGATTTGTCAGGCTAGGCCATGACCTACTCGACCAACCAGCCTTTCGCGCCCTGAGCCCTACCGCGCGCGCCCTGATGATCGAATTGGCAATGCTCGATAATGGACGGAACAACGGGAGTCTCTATCTCAGTGTTCGGGATGCTGCGGACCGGCTTGGCCTGGTGGACATCAATGCCGTTCGCAACGCCTTCGATGAACTGCAAGCAATGGGCTTCATTGCCGTCACCAAGGACGCGAGCTTTCACGTGAAGGCGGGCGAAGCGTCTCGCGCCCGTTGCTGGCGACTGACATGGATTGCCTACCCTGGCCATTCGGGCCCGACCAACGAGTATGCGGGAATTGAACCAGCGCCCGGCACAAAAGCACGTAAGCGCATGGAAGCAGGAATGAGAGCGCTCAAACGATACCGGAAGGACCGAAACTCTGGTCGTTTGCCGGTGCGGGATTCCAAGTCATTGGGCTGAAACTGATAGAACTGAAACTAATCACCGTGTTGGATAGCCACACGGCGAGAGCCAGGAATGGCAGAAAACAGCCAATCCTCTTCGTATCGGATTCCAATGCACACATAGCTGCTACCATAGGTAGTGCTCCATTCCCGCTTGTTGACTATCCTTGGTCACGCACAGGCAGAGGATTGAGACATGGCAGCCAGAAAAACACTCGTGAACCCGGTGCTTTTCTCAAAGCACTTCGGCGTGAGCACCACAGCGCTCGCCAAAGCCAAGTTGCTCGATCCGGTGCTCAATAGCGACACAAAGCTCTTCATCGATCCTCTGCTCGTCCCGAAGAGTCAGAATACGAGAATGAAAAAGCAGGGACGGAAGGATCTTGAAGGCGGCTTTCAGAACGTGGTCAGCTTGCTATCCATTTCAGCGAAGGAAGGCGATGTCGCTTGGCGCAGGGCATTCAATGCGCTCGACTTGTCAGAACGGTCAGAGACCGGGCTGGGCTATGGTGGTGCAGGAACAAGCGGCAGTTCCCGGCCGCCAAAGCTGAGAAACGGAATCCTTCGAACGGCCAAAGAGATTATTGCACTTGGGGTAAAAGACCCAAGCATGATCCCGCTTATGCCTCTCTTTGAAGAGGGGGTTGGCCCTGACACGCTTAGCGACATGACGACGAATTTCCTTCTGCCCGTTCTGTGTCAGGTGACTGAGGAATTTTGTGCAGCCAACAAGGTCCCTGTTCGCGCCTTCGGCAAGAAATACGACAATCGCAATCTGCCCGAAAATCCGTTCCAACCGGACAAGCCCGTTATCATGGTGCCGCGCGATATTCTTCGTGATTTGCCTCTCGCTGCTGACTGGTCGGATGTCAGCCGTGTCGTCATGGAAATTCAGGAAATCCGGGACGCGGTGAACAGCATGTTCGGGAACCTCGCCAAGGCTACCCTGTCACAGAAGAAGGCAGCGCTGCGGAGAGCCGTACTTTCGTCGGAATCGCTACTTCGCGAACTGATCGAAGCCGTGGGAGCCGCGGCTGAAAGCTATGATGAGAAAGCCGACCTTGACGGATACTTTCAGTTCCGGCGAATCCTCAGTGAAGACCCTACCCCCTATGTCGGAGCACTAAGCAATCCCGCTACAAAGGATGCTTCGACGCTCCTCGAAACGGTCATGACCATCGTGGATACTTTCCAAGGCCTGGTCGAAGACAACAACTTGTGGGAGCTGCTCTGGCACGGCAACGCACATAGGCACGAACGGGCCAGTCAACTGCTCTTCTTCGCAATCGCCAACGTCATGTGCGCGGTGAACAACGTTGACATCTCGCCAGAGACTAACTCAGGCGGCGGACCGGTAGACTTCAAATTCTCCACCGGCTTTCGTGGGCGCGTCCTTGTCGAGATGAAGCTTTCCAAGGGGCGCGTAGAGCATGACTATAAGACGCAGCTGGAAATATACAAAAAGGCAGCGACCACCTCCCAAGCGATTTTCGTCATCATGGATATTGGCGGCATGGGCCGAAAGTTGCGCAAGATTGAAAAGCTGAAACAGGACGCTGAAGCACGCGGTGAGCGGACTTCTGAAATCGTCGTGATCGATGCTCGCCGGAAGGCTTCTGCGAGCGTACGGAACGACACGATGCTCTGACGGGAGCAAGCCCGCCAAACCAATCAGTCGCTTGCGTTCGCAGCGCTCAATGGCAACTCAATGCCCTGCATGATCCGGTCGGTTTCGGCGAGGATTTTGATGATCTTTTGATAGTGGCGAATGTCATCCCACGACAGGGCGCGGCCTTTGCGGTCTTTCAGCCATTTCTGCGCGGGGTGGTAGCCGCCGATTGGGAAATCCCATGCGATGGCAGGGACGCCTGCGAAACCCTGATCCTTGTTGATCCAGACCTTGCCGCCTTCAAACCGTGGCTTGTCGACGACGCTATCGCCTTCGCCTTCGAACGGGAACTTGGCTTGTCCGATAGCCGCGTCTTCCATGAGGTGAAGGCGGCGCAGCGCTTCGCCTTGCTCGCTCACCTTGCGGAATACCTCAGGTGATGGCGGGAAAGGGATGCGCGGAAATTCAATTTGCAGGAACTCGGCATAGGTTTCGCGGTACGCCGGACAATGCAGCACGCCATAGATGTAATCGAATACCTTGACCTCGTCGGCGCGAGCATCGCCAGTGGCGCGGCGAAAGGCATCTGCCCCGTTGGGCGCGGCTGGCGTGCCGGACAGGCCAGCCGCCTTGCGGATTTTCCCGTAGAGCTTGTGATCGTAGTTGACTCGGATCGACTGGTCTAAGTCTTGCTCATCAGGATAGAGGTAAAGGGGGGCAAGAAAGTCCTGGCCCCGGTTCCCGAGATAGAACGTGCCGTGGCAGATCGGAATGTCGCTCACGCCTGCATGCGAGAAATCTTCGCCGACAAATTTCTTATTCACGATCAGACCGAGGTTCTTGGCGCGAAAGTGGCGCATCACCTCAAACCTTGGCCGCCCCAGGAATCCGCCTGACCTCTTTGTCTGCACCGTATGGCGCACGTCGAATGGGCGATACAAGATGGCGGACTTTGTGAAATCTCCAGCAGCCAAATCAGCGCGTGCCTTGGCCACTGTCCACACCTTCTGGGAACGATAGCGCTTGCTTAACTCGGCCTCCTCAAGAGTGAGGAAGTCATCAATAATCTGGTCGCGCTCAATCTTATCGTATTGGATGGTCAAAGAATCATTTTTGGTTTGGATGCCACTGCTCAAACTTACGAAAAGATCATCGATCAGAAAGTGCTCTCCGTCTTTCGGTTCCAGATTCTTAGGGATGAAGAAATGATAAGGCGCTTTCGTCTCTAGCTTTTCGGCGAAGCCTAAATCCAATTTACCGAGGGCATCGTATTTGTCGGCTCTCCGGCCTTTGATCTCACCGTAATGCAATCCGCGCTTTCCGCTACCGCCTTTAACCATCACCACGATGGCAACGCCTTGCATGATGTCGAACACGTTTTCATCAAGCGACGATTCACCTGAGCGCGTGTCGCCAAAGAGGTTCAATACGTGGACGCTATCGAAAGTGGAAAGCAAGTGCTGCCGCATACCCCTCAGGGTTGTTCCGTCGAGATAAGAATTATTCGTGATTAGCGCAGCGATACCTAGTCCATTTCTCACGATAAAGGTCTCAGCTAGTCTGACGAATTTGATGTAGTCATCATCCAAATTGATTTTTCGCTCTGACAACCCGCGCTTGTAAGGTTCAACTAGTCCGCGAGCGAAGGGACTCATGTTCTGTGAGGAGCTAGAATACGGCGGGTTGCCGATCACGCACATGATTGGCGCTTGGCGTTTGATGTCGCTTGCGGCTTTCGCTTCCTCGGCAATGGCGCGAGATAGGCCGAAAAGCGTTTGATCCACACGCTCGCCTTCTTCCAACGAATTGGTGAGATAGACGCCCAGCCGGGGCGGCTTGTTCGATGGCTTGTAACCTAACCCGGTCAGGATCATGTCCAGCTTCATGTGGCACATGGCATAGCTTGCCATGAGCAATTCGAAGCCGTGAATGCGCGGGATCAGGTCTTGCTCGACATAGTTCGACCATTGGCCAGGCGCGATGCCCTTTACCCGCTCAGAAACGAGCTTCACGACTTCGGCAAGAAAGGTGCCGGTGCCGGTCGCCGGGTCGAGAATCTGGACGCGATGCACCTCTTTCTTGATGGTTGCAGGCTTGCCCTTCTTGTCCGCTTGGCCTGTGTCCCAATCAATCGAAATGCGGCTGGTATCGGCAAGCCCGTCCGCTAGACCAAACTCAGATTTCAGCACTTCGTCGACCGCACGAACGATGAAATTCACGACCGGCTCAGGCGTGTACCAAACGCCTCGTGCCTTGCGCTTGGCCGGATTGTATTCGGCCAGGAACACTTCGTAGAAATGCAAGAACGGGTCTTGCCGCGCCGTCACCTTCCCGAAGTGGCGAAGCACTTGCTCCATGTTCGTGGCGCAGAAGACGTCGCACAGTTCATCGATCACACGGCGCAGGCGCTCGTCCAGATTCGGCCCCGCGATGTAGATAAACAGTTCGCGCAGGAACGGGTTGGACTTGGGCAAGAGATCCAGCGCTTCGCCTCGTGTGAACGTGGCCGGCGTGTCATCATGTAAGCGCGCCGCGAAAAGCCCATAGGCAATTGTCTCGGCGTAGATGTCTGCAAACTCATCAACCGTGATGTCGTGGATCAGGTTTGCCTTGAATGCCTCATATTGCCCAATCAGGTCGGAAGCTGGCTGGCCTGCCTCCTTTGCCTTCATATCGGCCACCAGAGCGCGGCCCATGATGTCTTTGATGATGGCAGCCTTGCCCGCCATCATTTCCGCCAGCCGCTTGGATGACGTGATGCTGAGTGGCGTAACGTGAGCAAAGTCGCGTAACCGGTTTTCCAAGAGCGCAAAGCTGTCCGGCCTTGCGGGCATGGTCGGGATCAGGTCGGCAATGGTGATGAAATCCACCGCCTCGCCATGCCGAATGAATTCGAAGTCCAGCCCGTTCGTGTAGATCAGATTGGGCAGACCCTTGCGGTATCGCTCCTTCTGGCCCTTGCTGTAGTCATTGGCGGCGAACTTTCGAACGTCCTTGCCGATGTCCTTCGCCTCGCACCAGCCGATGGCGACATCCCCGCGCTGGAACACGAAATCAGGCGCGCCGACATCGGTAATATGCTTGGGCTCATTGATGACAGTAATGGCGGGATCGATCGATGCGAACAGCTTCGCCAAGGCTGGGCGGAAACTGTGTTCGGTTGTCTGGCCACTGGCGTAGAGCGCACGAATTTCAGATAGATAACCTTGAACGTCCATTTGCGCTTGCGCCCCTACTGCCTTCGCGAGACTTAGCGACAACCAGATACAGCGCCAAGTATCTTGGACTTGCAGGATGAAGGTTGCTCACGCTCCACTGATAACCATGATGTTGGGCTCTATAGATCAACAGCGCGGTCACCCCGGTCTACACCTCGCAATCTGGGAATTTGACAAGCACACCGTACCCCGCGATTTCGGGACATAAGTCTCTCTAAACTTTGAAGAATAGTGGTTTGGGCGAAAGTCACCCGCCTACGAGTTGAGCGGGTTTGCACCGAGCCGTAGCCAACTCACGCAGACATAAGGCTCTGAAACGGATATTGAAAATCGCCGATGTGCGCGAGTTGTCTGCGATCCATGGAATTCGCCCAGCTCAAGTAGCCCAGCCGCCCTCGCTCAAACTGTAACTTCTAACTGAACCTATTGCCTGAAAGCATCTCAGTCGGAGAAAAAGCGGTCAGCTAGCGCTTCATGCAGGTGCATTCGGTGGGTAGGACCCGCGAATGTGACATTGGAGGTTGGCCAACAAAAGCCTGATCAGTCAGGAAGCCTTCTGAGTTATCTTGCCGCGTTGTTCGGTCTTGGCAACATGCGCGGGGCGCTCGATAGCTTGGGCTAAGGCATAAGCCGACTGTCCCGTACCGCCCTTCAAGATGTAGGCCGAACTCACTTTCGGCAGCAGCCGTTCGCTAGAGGTGACATGCACTTCGACGATGCGGCCAGACTTGCTGGAGCGGCTTAGATGGGTTCTCGCTCTGCTCATGTGGAGAATGTAATCTACTTGGATTCCGGCTGCAAGCGGGATCGCCAGTCAAAAAGATGCGCGAGGACTTGGGCGGCGTGGCCTACGATCCCGCGATTCTCATCATCAAACCGACCGATGACATTGCTTGTCACGACCAGCACGCCAAACTGAGCCGGTCCAGAATTAAGGTCCAATGTTATCGGTGCTGACACGAAAGACCGATAGACGTTCTCGTCATATTCTCGGCCATTCTCTGCGCTCGGCTGCAAAAGCATCGATGCATCACCATCAGCCATATCAATGGTGTAGAGAATTCGGTTTTGCATGAACGCGGATCCTACGTGGCCATCCCCCTGCCTCCAGGCTCGCGGCGCCCCTGTGGAAGGATGGTCTTCTGTTCGCTTATACCAAATTGGTATCAGTCGTTCGGTATCTCTATCATAAGAGTAAACGGTCACAGACCAGATGTCGTCAAAACCAAAACCGAAGAGAATGCCCGCAGCATCGATCATGGGCTTTATAGCGAGGCCACAGGACTCTGCGAAATCCTCATCATTCGTGGGCGCCTTCTCCTCGATGAGACCCTGAAAAGTTGACCAGTAGGAGCCGAGTCGATTGGCGGTTTGTAGCCAAGTCCTTTCTTCAACGAGAATGTCCAGATCGTTGAGCGCGTCTTCGTAAGCCTCCGCCAAAACCGAATTTGAAAGATGAAGTGCGGGGACCGTCTCAGAGTATCGGGTGGTCACGTAATACAGGGCCGCCTGGAAGGCGACGATTAGGCAAGTGACGGTCCAAAACCAGCCGGTGCCGACTTTTGTGGCATCGAAGACGCCAAGCCACACTGCAAGTGCAGTTGGGCCTGCTAGGATCGCTAAGAAATTGACCAAGCGATTTTGCGACTGAACTGCGCGCCGGAACTTGGCCTCGGTCGCGAGCGGTGACTGATCTTTATTTGAATCGGAATCGGCTTTGCTCATCGCCCACTCAAACCGCAACGAGCAGAATTTGCCAAGGCTGCTTGGCCAATGTCAGGCATTATTGAGAGGAGAATTAAGACCCATGTTTTCCATACTCATTCCATACGGAACGAACAGCACTTCGCTAAGTCATTGAAAAGCTGGCGCACCCGACAGGATTCGAACCTGTGGCCTCTGCCTTCGGAGGGCAGCGCTCTATCCAGCTGAGCTACGGGTGCAGTGGACGGGCGAGTAGCAGAGGCCGCAGGCGGTTTCCAGCGCCAAATCACGAATTTGGCGGGACCATGGTACTCTATCCCCTATTCGCTTGCCGGCGATGCCGGATTAGCAGGCATCCTGGATCTGGATCGCAGGTTAGGAAATTGGCAAGCGGCGAAGCGGTATTAGGCCGGAAATGGACAGGACTTCCAACGCGCGCGGCATCGACGGTACGAATGGCGGCGCGCAAGGCAGACAGAAGCTGCGGCCCGGTCGATCGAATTTCGGCAAGAGCACCGGCAACACGCTCGGTCTGAAATGGGCGGCGCTGCAAGATGCCGCGAACGCGGTGGCCACGATTGCTGGCGGAGCGCCCGAAATAGCCGTCGAGGAAGTCAGGCATTTCCCGCTGGCCATCCGCGAGGCAGGCGGGTGGCGGCTCCGGCATGCCGAGCAGGGGATCGAGGACCTGACCTCGATCATGGAACCGGGACTGACCGCACTGCTTGCAGCCCTGGCGCGCGGGGCGAACCCACAGGCTGCGGCACTCGCGCTGTGGAATGAGTACATCGAGGCGCGCAATGCCCTTCTCGAACTCCTGCCGCCCAACCGGCACATGGGACGCCGCACGGCCTGAGACCGATCCGGACCCGGTTCTGTCCGGCTTGCCAGTTCTTATTATGTTCCTATTATTGTCGGATGGCCAATACCGATTCATCCGGGGTGATCCCGCAATCAGACCCCGGTTCCTTCGCCGCCCCCGATGTCGTTCGCGGCATCGGGCGTCTCTTTGCCCGCAACGATATCTGGTGCCTGACCGAAATGCCGCTGCGCTGCGGGCGGCGGGCCGACCTCATGGGCATAGACGCCAAGGGGCATGTCGTGATCGTCGAGATCAAGGTCAGTCGGGCTGACCTGCTGGGCGACGGCAAGTGGACCGACTATCTCGACTACTGCGACCGATTCTACTGGGGCCTGCCCCCATCGCTCGATCGCTCGCCGCTGGAAGGGGAAGCCTTCCTGCCCGACAAGTGCGGGGTCATCGTCGCCGACGGCTACGACGCAGAAATCCTTCGGCCAGCCCCCTTGCGCCAGCTTGCCGCCGCGCGCCGCAAGGTGGAAGTCGAGCGCCTGGCTCGCGCATCGCTGCGCCGGCTGGTCAACATCGGCGACACGCATACCTCGCAGTGGGGCGGGTGATCGCCGCCAGCCCTGCTAAAGGGTGAAATGTAATTAGATCAATGTCTTATCGGAGGAACCGCCCTGCCCGCGAGCCGCGCAATAATCGCCCGCTTGCCTTTGACCGGCAGCATCGGCCAGTCTGCGATTTCCTCCATCGTGCGCTTGCACCCAAGGCACAGGCCGGAGCCCGGATCGAGCCGACACACACCGGTGCAAGGGGATGGCACGCAAGTCATGGGTGCGCTTGAGCAGGTGGCGCGATAAGCGGCAAGCGCAATTTTCTTGCGATTTGTTGCAATGCACCCTAAAGGACCCGCCGTAACCGGCGCGCGGGACCAATCCCGCCGCAGTCCGAGAGCAGCGTGAGGTCGTTGCGCGTCTACCGCGCGAAGACCAGCCCCGGCCGAGCGGTTGCCTTTGAACCAAGCTTCCTTCTTCACGCAGGGTCGCCCGAAACGAACCCTTGCTGTGTTCGCGGGCAACGGTGCTCGCGCGCTCCGCACTTATTGAAAGTGACGTATGTCCTATTTCTCCGAACTTGGCCTTGCCGAGCCCATTCTCCGCGCGCTCGAGGCCAAAGGTTACACCGATCCCTCGCCGATCCAGCGCAAGGCGATTCCTTCGCTGCTGGAAGGACGCGACCTGCTGGGCATCGCCCAGACCGGCACCGGCAAGACTGCCGCGTTCTCACTGCCCTCGCTGCACCGCCTGGCCGCCGATCCCAAGCCGCGCAACAATGCCGGCTGCCGCATGCTGGTCCTTTCGCCCACGCGTGAACTGGCGGCACAGATCGCCGACAACATGCGCGGCTATGCGAAGTTCCTGAATCTTTCGGTGCAGTGCATCTTCGGCGGCGTGCCGGTGGGCAAGCAGGCCCGTGCGCTGGAACGCGGCTGCGACATTCTCGTCGCCACGCCGGGCCGCCTGCTCGACCTGATCGACAACCGCGCGCTGACGCTGCGCCATGTCGAGATCTTCGTGCTCGACGAAGCCGACCAGATGATGGACCTGGGCTTCATCGTGCCCCTGAAGCGCGTCGCCGCACTGCTGCCCAAGCAGCGCCAGAGCCTGTTCTTCTCGGCCACCATGCCGCAGGCGATCGCCGAACTGGGCAAGCAGTTCATCAACAACCCGGTGAAGGTCGAAGTCGCGCCGCAGTCGACCACGGCCGAGCGCGTCGAACAGTATGCGACGTTCATCAACCAGGCGGAGAAGCAGGCTCTGCTGACCCTGCGCCTGCGCGAAGGGCTGGCGCCTGACGCGGCCGAGAAGGCCGAACACGGCGCCATCGACCGCGCCCTTGTCTTCACCCGCACCAAGCACGGCGCCGACCGCGTCGTGCGCCACCTGACCGCCGCGGGCATCCCGGCCGCTGCGATTCACGGCAACAAGAGCCAGGCGCAGCGCACTGCCGCGCTTGGCGGCTTCCGCCAGGGAACCGTGCGCGTCCTCGTTGCCACCGACATCGCCGCGCGCGGGATCGACGTTTCGGGCGTGAGCCACGTCTACAACTTCGAGATCCCCAACGTGCCGGAACAGTACGTCCACCGCATCGGCCGCACTGCACGTGCCGGCGCGGACGGCGTTGCGATCAGCTTCGTAGCGCCGGACGAAAAGCCCTATATCCGCGACATCGAGCGCCTCACCCGCATCAAGCTGGCGCCTCTGCCGCTTCCCGAGGACTTCCAGAAGCAGGCCGCCCGCCTGCCTGCCCCCGCGCGCAAGGCACCGGCCGAACCGCAAGGTTCCGGCAATCGGCGCGGACAGCAGAGCCGTGGCGGCAATGGTCGCAGCGGCGAAGAACGCCGGCGCGAACGCCCTCGGGGCGATCGTGTGCACGGTGAACGGCCGCAGGGTGAACGGCCCCGTCACGACGGCCAGCGTTCCGACCGTCGCGCCGAACACGTCAGCGAGGAAGGCGGCGAGCGCAAGCGCCGTTTCCGTCCCCGCGGGCCGAACA
Source organism: Novosphingobium sp. PP1Y (assembly GCF_000253255.1). Lineage (NCBI taxonomy): Bacteria > Pseudomonadati > Pseudomonadota > Alphaproteobacteria > Sphingomonadales > Sphingomonadaceae > Novosphingobium > Novosphingobium sp. PP1Y. The sequence continues at coordinate 3,854,158 of NC_015580.1, forward strand.
GCGTCGGCGCGCACAAGGGCAAGGTTCGCCGCGCGGGCTAGTAACGCCATCGCCCAACAGGCATAAGGCGCGGCAATGCCAGCGAGCTTGGGTCCGGGTCCTTGGGCGGTGATCGCCTCCGCTGCCGTCATGACGGCAATCGTCGGCGTGCGCTACCTGATGACCTCGGGCCTGTTCGCCCTGATCACCCGCCGGGTCCGCCCGGGCCTATACCAGGGCCTGAGCGGACAGATCGGCCGGGAGATCGGCTGGTCGCTGCTTTCGGCGGCCATCTACGGGATACCCGCCGGGATCGTCGCCTGGGGCTGGCAGGAACGGGGCTGGACGCGGATCTACAACGATCCGCAGGCCTATCCGCTATGGTGGATGCCGCTATCGCTGCTGGCCTACCTCTTCCTCCATGACACCTGGTTCTACTGGACCCACCGCTGGATGCATCGGCCCGTTCCGTTCCGGATCGCCCATGCCGTGCACCACGCCAGCCGGCCGCCGACGGCCTGGGCGGCGATGAGTTTTCATCCCGTTGAAGCGCTGACCGGTGCCATCGTCATCCCCGCCCTCGTCTTCTTCGTGCCGATTCACGTCGGCGTGCTGGGACTCGTCCTGCTGATCATGACCGTCATGGGAATCACCAATCACATGGGTTGGGAGATTTTCCCGCGGTGGCTCGTTCATTCGCGCGCAGGGCACTGGCTGATAACGGCCAGTCATCACAACCGCCATCACGAGTTCTATCGATGCAACTACGGGCTTTACTTCCGATTCTGGGATCATCTGTGCGGAACCGACAAGGGCCTCTCGGTGCCCTGATCCTGGCTCTGTGCCTGCCGCTGGCAACTGCGGCCGCGCCCGTGAGCGGGCTGGAAAAGGCGGACGTATCGGCCACGGTCACCGACTTGCGCTCGACCAAGGGGCAGGTGCTGGCCTGCCTGACTACACGCCCCGATGCCTTTCCGGACTGCGCCAAGGACCCCAACGCCTTCACCCGCATCGTTCCCGCAGGCACCAATGTGCGCATCGATTTCGGCGCGGTACCCGACGGCCGCTATGCCATCGCCCTCGTCCATGACGAGAACGGCAACGGCAAGCTGGACAAGAGCCTGATGATCCCGCGCGAGGGCTTCGGCTTTTCCCGCGATGCACCGGTGCGGATGGGACCGCCGAGCTTTGCCAAGGCGGCATTTCCGGTCGAGGGCGCAGATGCCCATGTCTCGATCCGCATGCGCTACATCCTCTAGTCATGCGATATCTCCGCAGGGAGACTAGCGGCGCGCTTGATACTTGCCCAAGACGCGGCGCCGGAATACCCCGAAGGTCGTGGTAAAAGGCAGCAGCGAGCAACAGGGCGCAATCGACGCCGTCCGCGGGCGATCCGGCAAGGGCGCCGAAGGCGGCACGTTTTCGCCGTTTCGCTATCCGATCTTCCGGGCGATCTGGATCGCCAACCTGTTTTCAAACATCGGTTCGACCCTGCAGTCGGTGGGCGCCGCCTGGCTGATGACCGAGCTGACGCCGTCGCACCAGCTGGTCGCACTGGTGCAGGCATCAGCGACCGTTCCGATCCTGCTGATCGGCGTCTTTGCCGGGGCCATTGCCGACAACTTCGACCGGCGACTGGTCATGCTGGTCGCGCAAGTCGGGATGCTGCTGGTCTCCAGCGTGCTCGCCGCGCTGGCTTATGCCGGCCTGATCAATCCGATGCTGTTGCTCGCCTTCACGCTGACCGTCGGGATCGGCACGGCACTCAATTCTCCGGCATGGCAGGCATCGGTGCGCCAGCAAGTCGATCCCAAGGAACTGCCGCAGGCGATCGCCCTCAATTCGATCTCCTTCAACATCGCCCGATCGGTCGGCCCTGCCCTTGGCGGCATCCTCATCTCGCTGTGGGATGTGTCTTTCGCATTCCTGGTCAATGCGATCAGCTACATCGGCCTGATTGCCGTATTGCTCTGGTGGCGTCCGCCGCCCCGCCAGATCGACCGGCGACCGATCCTGCCCGCGGTCGGCGTCGGCCTGCGCTACTGCGCAACATCGCATCAGTTGCGGCGCATTCTCATCCGCGGCTTCGCGCTCGGCTTCTGCCTTGCCGCCTACCAGGCGCTCCTACCGACGGTGGTGAGCGACCACATCAAGGGCGACGAGTTCGACTTCGGCCTGATGCTGGGCCTCTTCGGCATCGGCTCGATCTGCGCCGCCCCGTTCGTGCGCACGATCATCCGCCGGATCGGACTGGAAGGCATCATCCTTTCAGGCTCCGCGATCTTCGTGGCCTCGCTGTCGATTCTCGCCGCCACCCACGGCATTCGCTACGCCCTGCCCGCTGCCTTCGTTTCCGGCATGGCCTGGGTACTGATCCTCACCACCCTCAACACGGCCGTCCAGATGCGCTCGCCCGACGAGATCCTTGGCCGCTGCCTGTCGATCTATCAGGCAGTGACTTTCGGCGGCATGGCGATCGGCTCATGGGTGTGGGGCGCCGCGGCCGACTGGCGCGGCCTTCCCTTCGCTCTTCATGGCGCAGCCTCGGTCCTGGCGATTTCCTTCGTGATCCTGCGCTATCTGGCGCCGATGCCCAAGCCCGGCGAAGGCGTACTGCGCAGCAAGTGAGGCAACTGATGCGCCCGGTGCCGCGCGCGGCGGGTGTCGCCCTGCCCGGCTCTGCAACTTGGCTTCCAGCGCCGGGATGGCAGGACGCGACGAACTCCGGACACGAAAAAGGGGAGCGTTTCCGCTCCCCTTTTCCTGAATTCGAATGGCTGTGAAGCCAGTCTGACGCTTAGCGCTTCGAGAACTGGAAGCTGCGGCGTGCCTTGGCGCGGCCGTACTTCTTACGCTCGACGACGCGGCTGTCGCGGGTCAGGAAGCCGGCAGCCTTGACCGTGGCGCGCAGGGCCGGCTCGTACTTCGAGAGCGCCTGCGAGATGCCGTGCTTCACAGCACCGGCCTGGCCCGAAAGACCGCCGCCCTTGACGGTGGCGACGACGTCGTACTGGCCTTCGCGGTCCGAGATCTGGAACGGCTGGTTGATGACCAGACGCAGGGTCGGACGGGCGAAGTAGACTTCCTGGTCACGGCCGTTGACGGTGACCTTGCCGGTGCCGGGCTTCAGCCAGACGCGGGCGACGGCGTCCTTGCGGCGGCCGGTGGCATAGGCGCGGCCCTGTGCGTCGAGCTCCTGCTCGCGCAGCGGCGCGTTCGAGACGGGGGCAGCCGCGACGGTTTCGTCAGCAGCGGCGACTTCGCCAAGGTCCTTGAGGTCGGACAGGCTCTGGACGGTATCGGTATCGGACATTACGCGCCCACCTTGTTCTTGCGGTTCATGGAAGCGACGTCGAGCGCTTCGGGCTGGGTACCACCGTGCGGGTGCTCGCTGCCGGCATAGACGTGCAGGGCGCGCATCTGGTCACGGCCGAGCGGACCACGGGGGATCATGCGCTCAACGGCCTTCTCGAGCACGCGCTCGGGGAAGCGACCGGCGAGAACCTTGTCCGCGGTGACTTCCTTGATGCCGCCGGCATAACCGGTGTGCTTGTAGTAGGTCTGCTGCTTCAGCTTGTTGCCGGTGAAGCGGACCTTGTCGGCGTTGATGACGACGACATGATCGCCGCAATCGACGTGCGGGGTGAAGCTCGGCTTGTGCTTGCCGCGCAGGAGGTCGGCGATGATGACCGCGAGACGGCCAACCACCAGACCTTCGGCATCGATCAGATGCCACTTCTTTTCCACCTCGGCCGGCTTGATCGACCGGGTGACCTTCGTGAGCGCCTTCATGGCTGGTCTATCCCTATAGTTTCGAGCGAGCACCGCAAGAATCGCATGAGCGCGAATCTCCCGGTGCGCGGGAAGGCGGCCGAATCGTCGAAAACCGGCTCTAAGTCAAGCTGACTGCGGGATTGCAGAGAGGTAACATGATACCGTCAGGCATTTCCGGCAATCGCCGCAAGCCATCCGGCGGTGCCTGCAGCTGCCGCATCGCAGCGCCAGCCGACCACGGCCGGCTCCTCATAGGGATGGATCTCGGCAAGGCGGTTTACCGCCGCATCGAGCAGGTCGGAATTGGTCTTGAGCAGCGCCCCGGTCTCGCGACCGGCGTCCTTCTGGCCGTTCCACACGAAGACGCAAGTCATCGGCCCCAGCACATTGCCGCAGGCGATCAGCCGCTCGTCCAGCAGCTGGTGAATGGCGGCAAGCGCCGCTTCCTCATCGGGGAACGGGCACCAGACCAGCGCCGGGACCGGGTCGCCCGCCATGGCCGTCAGACGCCGAGGCCAACCATGTCGCGCCGCCCCAGAATGTGGACGCCCCAGACCGTCACGGCCACGAGCAGGGCGGCGCAGAGCTGGTGCGCCACGGCGATCCACAGGGTGACGCCCGACCACACGGTGAAGATACCGAGCAGGATCTGTGTTCCAAAGGCGCAGTGGATGGCCACTGAAGTCCCGCGTGCGCGCAAGGCGCGCATATGGCGGGACAGGACGACGAGCGCGGCGACAACGGCCCAGGCCCACCAGCGATGGATGAAATGGGTCATGTACGGATCGCTGAACAGGACGTGGAGCGGCCCCAGCCCCCATTCGACGCCGTCGGGGAAGAGGCTGCCCTGCATCAGCGGCCAGGCCCCGGGATTGAACCAGCCGGCCCCGGCCACGTAGCCCGCGCGAAGACCGGCGACCATCGCGCCCATGAACAACTGGAAGGCCAGCATGGCCAGCACGATACCGCCGAAACGGGTCACGCGGGCCGGTGGCTGGCCGAGACGCAGCTGCGCAAGGTCGAGCGCGGTCCAGATCAGGCCGCCCAGCGTGACCAGCGCGGTAAGAAGGTGCGCGGCAAGGCGGAAGTGGCTCACCCGGTCGAGCGCTTCGGGAGAGAGGCCGGACGACACCATCCACCAGCCGACCGCACCCTGCAGTCCGCCCAGGGCAAGCAGCGCGAGAAGCCGCGGCTTGTACCCCAGCGGGATCGTGCGCTTGAGCCAGAACCATGCGAGCGGCAGTGCGAAGGCCAGACCGATCAGACGCGCCAGCAGGCGGTGCACCCATTCCCAGAAATAGATGAACTTGTACTGCGCCAGCGTCATGCCGGCCGGCCCGTTCACGTCGACATACTGGGGAATCTGCTTGTAGCCGGCGAATTCCGCCTGCCACTGCGCCTCGGTCAGGGGTGGGATGGCCCCGGTGATCGGCTTCCACTGGGTGATCGACAGACCGGATTCGGTCAATCGCGTGATCCCGCCGACCGCGACGATAAGGATGACGAGGGCTGCCACGCAAAGCAGCCACCGAACCATCGGCGTGATATCGTCTGATGTGCCTATTATCGGGCGACCGTCTGCAACTCTCATGGCGCAACTCCCTGCGGTTTTGCGGCGACTTGCGCAAGAGGCTGCGTGAATCGGCGCATTGCCCCTTGATTGATGTTACAACATTACATATCTGCATGGCCATGCGCAGCGCCCTGTTATCGATTCGCAACCGGCTTGACCGTGCAGGCATCGTCCTGAGCGGGCTGTGCGCCGTGCATTGCATCCTTGGCGTGGTTCTCGTCGGCATTCTCGGCCTGGGCGGCGAAGTCCTGCTTTCTCCCGCGATCCACCGGGTCGGCCTCGCCCTGGCACTTGTCGTCGGGCTCGTCTCGCTCGGTTTCGGCGTGATTCGTCACGGCCGCGTCGGGCCGCTGATCGTCGGCGGGCTCGGACTGGCGCTGATGGCCATGGCGATTGCGGTGGGCCACGGCCTGCCCGAAGCCGTGCTGACCGTGCTGGGCGTCAGCCTCGTGGCCCTTGCCCACATCACCAACTTGCGCAGCCACGTCCACTCCTGATCCGCCTTGGCCTTGCGCTGACAGGAAGGCACGCTATCTGCGGGGTCATGGCCGCAGAACTCTCGCTCACCGTCAACGGCGAACCGCGCCGGGCCGCTTCCGGCTCGAGCATCGCCGATCTAGTCACCAGCCTTGGCCTGGACCCGAAGAAAGTCGCGGTGGAGCACAACGGCGAAATCGCGCCGCGTTCGACTCTTGCCGACGTGCCGCTGGGCGATGGCGACGTGCTGGAGATCGTCCACTTCGTCGGCGGCGGCTGACGCCGATGCGATGTCGGCTCGCCTGATACCTGCAAGCCTTGTAACCCCCGCCCTTCCCGCTTACCGCGCCTCCCCGAAAGGAAGCGAACCTTGACCGATACCTCCGCAGACACCTGGACCGTTGCCGGCCGCACATTCCGCTCGCGCCTGATCGTGGGCACCGGCAAGTACAAGGACTTCGAGCAGAACGCCGCGGCGGTCGAAGCCTCGGGCGCGGAAATCGTCACGGTGGCGGTGCGCCGGGTCAACATCTCCGACCCCAAGGCGCCGATGCTGACCGACTTCATCGACCCGAAGAAGATCACCTACCTGCCCAACACCGCTGGCTGCTTCAACGCCGAAGAGGCGATCCGCACCCTGCGCCTGGCACGCGAAGCGGGCGGCTGGGACCTGGTGAAGCTGGAAGTGCTGGGCGAAGCGCGCACGCTCTATCCGGACATGCGCGAAACGCTCAAGGCAACCGAAGTGCTTGCCGCAGAGGGCTTCAAGCCGATGGTCTACTGCGCCGACGACCCGATCGCGGCCAAGCAGCTGGAGGAAGCGGGCGCCGTGGCGATCATGCCGCTGGGCGCGCCGATCGGTTCGGGGCTGGGCATCCAGAACAAGGTCACGATCCGCCTGATCGTCGAAGGCGCCAGCGTCCCGGTCCTCGTCGATGCCGGCGTGGGCACGGCATCGGACGCTTCGGTGGCGATGGAACTGGGCTGCGAAGGCGTGCTGATGAACACCGCGATCGCCGAAGCGCGCGACCCGATTCGCATGGCACGCGCGATGCGACTCGCCGTCGAGGCCGGCCGCGACGCCTATCTTGCCGGACGCATGGCCACCCGCCGCTACGCCGATCCGTCGAGCCCGCTGGCGGGACTCATCTGAATCCCGCGAGTCCCTGCGGAAACCTTGCACAAACGTCTTGCGCCGGCCTCCGTTAGCCAACGATTGCATAGTTAACGCATTGGTAAACACTTGATGGTTAACTCGTTGACGCGAGGGGGATTACTTCGCGTCATCGGGACGACGATCATGTCTTACGCAGGCACGGCCACTCTGACGATCAGCGAACTGCGGGAGTTCGCCAGCTTTTCTGCAAGCGAACAGCGCTACATCCGGCGCAGCCTCGATGTCGGGCTTGGCCGCCAGGACGCTTTCAAGCTCTGGGCGCGCGACGCCGACGAGTTCAGCTCGATCCGCCGCCAGTACGTCGCTTACCAGGACCTCAAGGCCCTGCGCGCGATGCGCCCGGACGACAGCCGGTTCGAGGATCTGGAAACCTTCATGGGCAAGCTCGTGCGCATGTCGGCTTTCGACCTGGCCCAGGAACGAATCACCACGTTTTCGGCCTATCGCTTTCTCTACGAGCGCCTGCTCGGCGCCTGGGCCCGGCCCTGGCTGCCCGGCGCGTTCTGCGGTGCAGCGGCCCTGCCGCAGATCCGCCCCGACCGCCGCAAGATGCTGCTCCATTCGATCAGCGAAGCCGCCGCCACTGCGCCGGGCTGGTCGGACCGCGAACCCAGCTTCTATCCCGAGTTCATCGAGAAGGAAGCCGCCTGAAAGCCATGGGGGGGTGACGCCGTCACCCCCGGCTGACGGTCAGTTGCGCTTGCCAAGCGTCTTGCGGATCTCGTCGCGCCACTCCGGTCCTTCCACTTGCGCCAGCAGGGATATGTCGACCGGCTCGCGCAAGGCACTGCCCTGTCGCAGCGCAATACCGTAATCCTGACGCCCGAAAGTTCCGGGCAGCATCCCCAGTTCCTCATCGTCACCCTTGCGCACCATGTAGCGCAGCAGCGGCTCGTCATAGACGAAGGCGTCGATCTTGCCCGCGCTCAGTGCGGCAAGACCCGCTGCGACATCGGGATAGCCGGTGAAGCCGATTCCTTCCCCCGTCAGCCATTCGTCGGTCGCAGAATGGCGGATCGAACCCACGTTGACGCCGGGCAGGTCGTCCGGCCCGGTTACCGCGCCGGAGAGCCGCCCCGCCGTCAGCGACGAGGCGATCATGCCGGTGAAGGTCGAAATGATCAGGATCGCAGCGAACATCCAGACCAGGGCGATAGCCTTGCCCGCCGGTGTGCGCGGCGCCTTGTCGCCATAGCCAACCGTCGTCATCGTCACTGCCGAGAACCAGAAGCCCGAACCGATCCCCTCGGCGCCCTCGCCGAATTCCTCGGGATTGTGACGCCGCTCGACCAGCCAGAACAGGAAGCCCACGATCAGCAGCAGGGCGCAAAGTGCCAGTACGGCCTTGAGGAAATCGACCGTGAAGAAATTACGCATCAGCGAAAGCCACGTGCGCGGCGACTTGTGGACCGCGATCCCGAAACCGGTCGGATAGAAGGGATGGGTGAAATCGACCTTGGTTTCGCGCCCGGACGTGATCGTCAGGGCCCCGACGCTGGCATCGTAGCGGCCATCGGCGACGCCATCGATCATGCCGGAAAGGTCGGATTCGACGAAACGGTAGTCGTAGCCGCGCTCGGCAGCGATGCGCCGCCACAAGTCAATCGCGAGGCCGCTCCAGTCGCCGTCGGGGTCCTTCATGGCGAAAGGCGGCGCTTCGCGCGTGGCGACGACGAGCCGGTCCTGTTCTTCTTGCGCCGAAGCGGCACCTGGCGCCAGGGCCGCGGCCAGAGCTGCGATAATCAGATAAAAGAGGGTGGTTAAGCGTTGCGGTCTGCAGGCCAGCGTTCGATCTCCCCGGTTGCCTTGTGTTTCAAACTGCCATGCGCGCAGCCTAGCACGATTTTTGCCGTTACCGCACGTCCGGCCGATGACCTGGCCGGTCTCCCGTCTTCCACATCGCTGCAATGGCTATCCGGAGCGGTTCACCTATAACGGCGCCATGACCGACGCCCAAACCGATGCCTCACCAAAGACTTCACCGGGATTTCCCACCTTCGGCCTCGCGCCGTGGTCGATCGCAGTGCCACTGCTTGCACTTGCCGCCATCGCCCTGGGCAAGCCCTCGGGCATCGCGCTGACCGCAGGTCTCGCCATAGTGCTGGGCGGCGCGATCATGTCCGCGGTCTATCACGCCGAAGCCATCGCCCACCGTGTGGGAGAGCCGTTCGGGACCCTGATCCTGGCCTTTGCGGTGACCGTGATCGAGACCTCGCTGATCGTATCGATCATGCTGAGTGAAGGCGCAGGGGCGCAGTCGCTGGCGCGGGATACCGTATTCGCCGCGATGATGATCACGATCAACGGCATCGTCGGCGTTTGCCTGCTGATGGGCGGCCGCCGCCATCACGAGCAGGGCTATACCCAGTCGGGCGTCAACCACGGGCTGGCGATGGTGGCGACCCTCTCGATCCTGACGCTGGTCCTGCCCAATTTCACCACGAGCGAGCCCGGCCCGTTCTACAATGCCAAGCAGCTTGCCTTCGTCGCCGCGATCTCGCTGATCCTTTACGCCACGTTCGTCGTCGCGCAGACCATCCGGCATCGCGACCACTTCCTTTTCGAAGATCCGGATGGCATCGACCACCATGTCGAGGTCCCGCGCAACAAGGCGCTGGCCGCAGGTGCACTCCTGCCCCTGGCGCTGATCGGCGTCGTCATGCTCGCCAAGGCGCTCTCGCCATCGATAGAGGCTGGCGTCTCGGCCATGGGCGCACCGCACGCAATGGTCGGCATCATCATCGCCGCCCTCGTCCTTGCTCCGGAAAGCTTCGCAGCCATCAGCGCGGCCAAGGCGAACCGCGTCCAGACGAGCCTCAACCTCGCGATCGGGTCGGCCCTGGCGACCATCGGCCTGACCATCCCTGCCGTCGCCCTGACCTCGCTCGGCATGGGACTCGATCTCGAGCTGGGGCTTTCGATGAAATCGATCGTCCTGCTCGGACTTACGCTGGTCGTGGCGACGCTGACGCTGAGCACTGGCCGCACCACCCTGGTGCAGGGCGTGGTCCACCTCGTGATCTTCGCGACTTACCTGTTCACCACGCTCGTGCCGTGATCGCCGGCACTGGCCATCCCCGGTATCGCAGGCCGACGCTGCCTCAGTTGCGGTAGAGAGCGTCGATCCGCTCGCCGTAGGCCTCGCGCACCTTGTGGCGACGGATCTTCAGGCTGGGCGTCATCATCTCGTTCTCGATCGAGAATGGTTCGTCGGCGAAGACGAACTGGCGGACCTTCTCGATGACAGAGAGATCGGCATTGACCCGGTCGATGGCGCCGCGGATCGCGTTGCGGAACACCGGCAGGTCCTGAAGGGCCCTGATGTCGAAGGGAATGTCGTTGAGACGGCTCCACTCCAGCGCCCAGTCCGCATCGGGTACGATGAGCGCGACGACATAGGGCCGCCGGTCGCCGCTGACCATGGCCTGCGCGATTTCCGGCTGCAGGGTCAGCATCGATTCGACCTTCTGGGGCGAGATATTGTCGCCCTTGTCGTTGACGATCATGTCCTTCTTGCGGTCGGTGATCCTGATCCGCCCGGCATCGTCGAAATGGCCGATGTCGCCGGTATGCAGCCAGCCTTCGATCAGGACATTGGCCGAGGCCGCCTCGTTCTGCCAGTAGCCATGCATGACCAGCTCGCCGCGGGTCAGGATCTCGCCATCCTCGGCAATCCGGACCTCGACCCCGCGCAAGGGTGGGCCCACGGTGTCCATCGCCAGCCCCGCCGCGGGCCGGTTGCAGCTGATCACCGGACCGGCCTCGGTCTGGCCATAGCCCTGCAGCAGGGTCAGGCCCATCGCATCGAAAAATACGCCGATTTCGGGATTGAGCGGCGCGCCGCCGGAAACCAGCGCCTTGTTGCGCCCGCCGAAGCGCGCGCGGATCTTGGGCCGCAGGGTATGTTCGAGCAGCAGGTCCAGCGGATAGTCGGTCAAGCGCTGTTGCCCGGCCGCCTTGCGCGCCGCCACGGCCAGCGCCAGATGCATCAGCCGCGCGGGCAGGGCACCCTGCTTTTCGATCTGTTTCATGATGCGCGTGCGCAGGACTTCGAAGAGGCGCGGCACGACGACCATGATCGTCGGGCGCACTTCCTCGATATTGGACGCCAGCTTGTCGAGGCCCTCGGCGTAGTAGATCTGTCCGCCCAGGCCGATCGGGAAGAACTGCCCGCCGGTGTGCTCATAGGCATGGCTGAGCGGGAGGAAGGACAGGAAGGTCTCTCCGGCATCCCAGCCGAAATCGTCGCGGATGATCTCCGCCGCGCCGGCGATGTTGGTCAGCAACATGCCGTGATGCTGGCGCACCCCGCGCGGCGCTCCGCCGGTGCCGCTGGTGTAGATGATGCAGGCCAGGTCCTGCCGGTTGACGTCCACCAGCCGCGCCTCAGCTTCGGCGCGCGCCGCCACCGGATCGCCGGTGAGGAGCGCGTCCCAATCGTAGGTCTCGTAAACGCCGCCCTGCATCCCCGGGACCCGCTCCATCCCCACGACATGGCGGCACAGGTCGGTCTGGACGATGGCCGGCAGAAGCTGGCGCGCCAGCTTCTCGGTCGAGACGATCGCAGCCCTGGCACCCGAATTTTCGAGGATATGGATGTGATCGCGCACGGTATTTGTCGTGTAGGTCGGCACGGTAACGCAGCCGGCGGCCATGACGCCAAGGTCGGCGATGCACCATTCGGGCCGGTTTTCCGAGACGATGACCACCCGGTCTCCCGCCTTGAGGCCCATCTGCCGCAGCGATTGCGCGATCAGGCAGACATCGCGCGCTACTTGCGCCCAGCTTAGCGAAACCCATTCGCCGCCGCGCTTGCTCCACAGCATCGGGGCATCGCCCAGGGCGTCCGCGCGCGCCAGGAACAGAGAAACGATGTTCGTACTCTTGTCGAAATCGGCAAGATCCATGTGTGACATCCGCTCCGGTATAACTCGTCAGGTGCCGGTCTAGGCGGGCAGGTGAGGACCGGCAAGGCTGGCCTTCACGCCGTCAAGACCCGCTAGAGTGCCGCAGGTTCACTTGCCGGGGGCAAGTTTCGGACTGCCCGCGCCGAAAGGGACGCGGTCCGGTCGTCCGGGTTATTCGGTTCCCACGGCCTCGGCGACGGTCGCGAACCCGTCGCGCTTCATCAGCTGCTCCAGTCCCTTGGCGATCGCCTTGGCGATTCCCGGTCCTTCGTAGACCATCGCGCTGTACAGCTGCACGAGGCTGGCTCCGGCACGAATGCGCGCCCAGGCGTCTTCGGCCGTGGCGATGCCGCCGACACCGACCAGCGGCATCGCTCCACCTGTCGCCTTACGGAAATCGCGCAGGCGCTGCTGGGCCAGGTCGCGCAGCGGCGCACCCGAAAGGCCGCCGCTTTCCCCGGCCTGCGGAGAGGAGAGGGGGGGCCGCGAGATCGTCGTGTTCGAGACGATGAGCGCGCCCAGCTTGCGGTCGATGGCAATGCGGGAGATCGCATCGACGTCCGCCGGTTCGAGGTCGGGCGCAACCTTGAGGAAGATCGGCGGTCCATCCTCGCCGCAAACCGCGCCGCGCGCCTCGATCACGGCATCGAGCAACCCGGTCAGGGACGATTCGTCCTGCAAAGCGCGCAAGCCCGGGGTGTTCGGACTGGAAATGTTGACCGCCAGGTAGCTGGCGAGCGGCGCCATGAGCCGGGCCATCGTCGCATAGTCGGCCACGCGGTCGACCGAATCCTTGTTTGCGCCAATGTTGATGCCGACGACTCCGGGCCTGCCCAGCCGCGCTTCGAGCCGTTCGACCGCCGCCTGGGCGCCGCCATTGTTGAATCCCATGCGATTGATCACCGCGCAGTCCTCGACCAAGCGGAAAAGGCGCGGTTTGGGATTGCCGCTCTGCGGCAAAGGCGTGATCGAGCCGACTTCGGCAAACCCGAAGCCGAGACCGAGCAGGGCGTCGGGCACTTCGCCGTCCTTGTCAAAACCGGCAGCCATGCCGACCGGATTGGCAAAGTCGATCCCCGCGACTCGCGTCGCAAGGCCAGCTGCTGAACCCGGCGCCTTCCTGGCCGGCGCATGTTTCAGCGCCTTGAGCGCAAGGCCGTGCGCCTTCTCGGCATCGATTCGGAACAGGGCGGGACGAAGAAGGGCGTAAATCACGGGCCTCCGCATAAGCTTGGAAGAGAACGATCTCAAATGCTTCTTTGCCGCACAGCGGCATGAAAAATCGATTGTTGTCTGCAGCCTGTTAGGCACACGTGTCGCAATTCTACAATAAATTAGCGCGGTCGCAGCATACAGGAGAGCTGCGACCCGAAGGGCTCGTAGCGGGATGCGCACGAGTTCTTTATTACCTGATGGCGGTTTCCTGTCTCGACAGGGAACCGCCTTTTTTTCATCCCGCTGTCCGGATGCCGGCGCGCCGCATGGCCGCAGATCCCGGAAAACCGGATGCAGGCGCTCTCACATTCGACCATTGAAACTCGCCGGACCCTGCACTAGGTGAAATTGGAAAGATTTACTCCGATTTGAAACCCGGGTCCGGAAGACAACACCGAATGCGCCTTTCGAGCATGGCAGATTACGCCGTCGTCATCATGTCCGCTGCAGCGCGGCATTGTGGCGGTGCGCGCGTGTCGGCCGGCCAACTCGCCGAGGAAACCGGGCTTCCCGGACCCACGGTGCAGAAGCTCGTTAGCAAACTCACCGGCGCGGGGCTGATGCGCAGCTCGCGCGGCGTCGGTGGGGGACTGAAGCTGGCAAGACCGCCTGCGACAATCTCCATTGCCGACATCGTCGAGGCAGTCGAGGGGCCGATCGCGCTCACCGCCTGCCTCGAACAAGGAAAACACGACTGTACGCTGGAGGGGACCTGCAACATGCAACCGCACTGGCCGCAAGTGAATGCGGCGTTGCGCGGGGCACTGGCGCAGGTTTCGCTGGTCCAGCTCGTCGAGGAAGTGGAATGACCGAGGAAACGATCCAACCTGAACTGCGCGATCAGGCCGCGCGCGAAGCGGCCGCACGCGTGGCCGACTACGAGCACGGCTGGGTTGCCGACATCGAGCAGGAATTCGGGCCCAAGGGGCTCTCCGAAGATACCGTCCGATTCATCTCCGCCAAGAAGGAGGAGCCGGAATGGATGCTCGAGTGGCGCCTGAAAGCCTATCGCCGCTGGCTCGAGATGACTCCGCCCGACTGGGCCAAGCTCGACGTGCCGCCGATCGACTACCAGGAAGCCTACTATTGGGCCGCGCCCAAGAAGAAGGACGGCCCCAAGTCGCTCGACGAGGTCGATCCCGACATTCTCAAGGTCTACGAGAAGCTGGGCATCCCGCTCGAGGAACAGAAGGTCCTCGCCGGCGTCGAGGGCGCGCGCAAGGTCGCGGTCGATGCCGTGTTCGACTCTGTCTCTGTCGCCACAACCTTCCGCAAGGAACTGGAGCAGGCCGGCGTCATCTTCCGCTCGATCTCCGAGGCGATCCGCGAATATCCCGAGCTGGTCAGGAAGTGGCTGGGCAAGGTCGTGCCCCAGCATGACAACTACTTCGCTGCCCTGAACTGCGCGGTCTTCTCCGACGGAACCTTCGTCTACATTCCCGAAGGCGTGCGCTGCCCGATGGAGCTGTCGACCTATTTCCGCATCAATGCCGAGAATACCGGCCAGTTCGAGCGTACCCTGATCATTGCCGAGAAGGGCAGCTACGTCTCGTACCTCGAAGGCTGCACCGCGCCGATGCGCGATGAGAACCAGCTGCACGCCGCCGTGGTCGAGCTGGTCGCGCTCGAGGATGCCGAGATCAAGTACTCGACGGTGCAGAACTGGTACCCGGGCGATGCCCAGGGGAAGGGCGGCATCTACAACTTCGTGACCAAGCGCGGCCTGTGCCAAGGCGCACGCTCGAAGATTTCGTGGACCCAGGTCGAAACCGGTTCGGCGATCACCTGGAAGTACCCGAGCTGCGTCCTCAACGGCGAGGATTCGGTGGGCGAGTTCTATTCGGTCGCGGTCACCAACAATTACCAGCAGGCCGATACCGGCACCAAGATGATCCACAACGGCAAGGGCAGCCGCTCGACGATCATCTCCAAGGGCATTTCGGCGGGCAAGTCGAACAACACCTATCGCGGCCTCGTCCGCGTGGCGGCGGGTGCCGATGGCGTGCGCAACTTCACCCAGTGCGATTCACTGCTGCTGGGCAAGGAGTGCGGCGCCCACACCGTGCCCTATATAGAAGTGAAGAACCCCTCGGCGCAGATCGAGCACGAGGCGACCACCAGCAAGATCAGCGACGACCAGCTGTTCTACGCCATGCAGCGCGGCCTCGACACCGAGGAAGCGGTGGCGCTGATCGTCAACGGTTTCGCCAAGGAAGTCTTGCAGCAACTGCCGATGGAATTCGCGGTCGAGGCGCAGAAGCTTCTCGGCATCTCTCTGGAAGGAAGCGTAGGCTAATGACCGAACGCAAGACTCTCGGCGTCAGCAAGGCCGACGCGCCCAAAGCCGATGCCCGCAGCAGCTTCAACGTCACCGGCGCCCGTCTCGAGCGCCTCAAGGAACGCGCGCGCGATCAGCGCCGCAATCCCACCGAGGCGCAGGAGGCGCTCTGGGCCGAACTTTCCGGCTCGAAACTGGGTGGCGTCAAGTTCACGCGCCAGGCCGTCGTCGGCTCGGCAATCGTCGATTTCGCCTGCCCATCGCGCTGGATCGTCGTTTCGATCTCCCCGGCGAATGCCAATCCGGAAGTCGAAACGCTGCAGGACAAGAAACTGTCCGATGTCGGCATCCGGGTCCTGCGCTTCAGCGAGGAAGCCGTGCTTGGCGACCGCGAAAGCGTGATGAAAACCATCGTCTCTGAAATCAACAAGCCGTTCGACAAGCGCAGCGCGCGCAGTCAGTTCGCTCCCAGGATGGAGAGCGCCGAAGGATGACCATGCTCAAGATCGATAACCTCCAGGCCACCGTAGCAGACAAGCCGATCCTCAAAGGCCTCTCGCTCGAGATCAATCCCGGCGAGATCCATGCCATCATGGGGCCCAATGGCGCCGGCAAGTCGACTCTCGGCTACACGCTGGGCGGACGCCCCGGTTACGAAGTGACCGGCGGCTCGGTGACTTTCGACGGCCAGGACCTGTTCGAGCTGGAACCCCACGAACGCGCCGCGGCCGGCCTGTTCCTCGGCTTCCAGTATCCGGTCGAGATTCCGGGCGTCTCCTTCGTCCAGTTCCTGCGCGAGGCGGCCAATGCCCAGCGCAAGGGCAGGGGCGAGGAACCGCTGTCGGGCGGCGAATTCCTCAAGCTGGCCAAGGAAAAGGCCGGATTGCTGCGGCTCGACATGGACATGCTCAAGCGCCCGGTGAACGTCGGCTTTTCCGGCGGCGAGAAGAAACGCGCCGAAATGGTGCAGATGGGCATTCTCGATCCCAAGCTGGCGATCCTCGACGAGACCGACTCCGGCCTCGACATCGACGCGCTGCGGGTCTGCGGTGAAGGGATCAACTCAATCATGCGCAGCGCAGACAAGGCGGTGCTGCTGATCACCCACTACCAGCGGCTGCTCGATTACGTGAAGCCGGACTTCGTCCACGTCCTCGCCAATGGCCGCATCGTCAAGTCGGGCGGCCCCGAACTGGCCCATCAGCTCGAGGCCGAGGGCTACGAAGCGGTGGCTGCATGACTCTCGCCGCGACTCTTCCCACCCGGAAGGACGAGTCTTTCCGCTATGCCGACTTCGACGCGCTGGCCGGCGTCTGGCCGATCGCGCGCGAGGACATCGTCGTCGCGGCAGGCCAGGAGGATTCGCGCCAGATCGTCGAACTGGGTGAGGGCGCGGTTGCGCGCCACCTGGCGATCCGCGTCGAGAAGGGCGCGAAGCTCGACTTGCGCATCCTGACCGCCGGCCCCGCCTACGGCCGCATTGCCGTCGATGTCGAACTGGCCGAAGGCGCGGACTTCCTGCTTGGCGCGGCGCAACTGGCGACGGGCAGCGAAACGCTCGAGATCGTCACCGAGGTGACCCACTGCGAGCAGAACGCGACATCGATGCAAGTGATCCGCTCGGCTCTCGCCGGGCATTCGACCGGCACCTATCTTGGCCGCATTGCCGTGGCGCGCGGCGCGGACGGTACCGACGCCGAGCAATCGGTGCGCGCCATGCTGATCGACCGCACCGCGACGGCCAATGCGCGGCCCGAGCTGGAAATCTACGCCGATGACGTCAAGGCGGCACACGGCTGTGCGGTCGGCGAACTCGACGCGCAGGGCCTGTTCTACCTCGCTTCGCGTGGACTTACCCCGCCACAAGCCAAACGACTGATGTTGCAGGCTTTTGTCGCCGAAGCTTTCACCGGCGCACCGGACGAGGAAGCGCTGAGCGAGGCCGCGCTGGCCCGGCTGGAGGCCATCCTGTGAGCACCCAGGCGGCTACACGGATCTCGGTGCGGGACCAGTTCCCCGGCATGGCCGGTGGCTGGCACTATCTCGATACCGCGGCCACGGCGCAAAAGCCGCAGGCGGTGATCGACGCCACCGTCGATGCCATGGGCCGCGACTACGCGACCGTGCATCGCGGCGTCTATGCCCGCTCGGCGGAAATGACGCTGGCCTTCGAGGCCGCGCGCCGCCGGGTCGCGTCCTTCATCGGCGGACGCGAAGAGGAAATCGTCTTCGTGCGCGGCGCGACCGAGGCGATCAATCTCGTCGCCAACACCTGGGGCGTCGAGAACCTCGGGGCAGGGGACCGAATCCTGCTTTCGACACTCGAGCATCACTCGAACATCGTCCCCTGGCAGCTGCTGCGCGAGCGTACCGGCGTCGAAATCGACGTCTGCCCGCTGACTGCGGACGGCCGGATCGACCTCGAAGCCGCCGAGCGGATGCTGACGCCCGCCCACAAGCTGGTGGCACTGGCGCATGTTTCCAATGTGCTCGGCTCCGTGCTCCACGTGGAACATCTTGTTGAACTGGCGCACAAAGTCGGCGCGAAGGTGCTGATCGACGGCTGCCAGGCGGCCCCGCGCATCAAGCTCGACATGGCCGCGCTTGGCTGCGACTTCTACGTTTTCTCGGCACACAAGCTCTATGGTCCAACCGGTGTCGGCGTCCTGTGGGCCCGCTCCGGGATTCTCGAGAACATGCCCCCGTGGCACGGCGGCGGATCGATGATCGATCGCGTCACTTTCGAGAAGACGACCTGGGCCCCGGCGCCGCAGCGCTTCGAGGCCGGCACGCCCGCGATCGTCGAATCGATCGGCCTTGCCGCCGCGATCGACTGGCTCGAGCAGGTCGGACTCGATGTCGCCGAAGCGCATGAGCGCGAACTCGCCACTCGCCTGCGCGAGGAACTGGGTCAGCGCAACGACGTCACCCTGTTCGGCCCCGCCGATTCGGTGGGCATCGTCAGCTTTGCGCTCGACGGCGTGCACCCGCACGATCTGGGCACGATCCTCGACGAAGAGGGCGTTGCCATTCGCGCCGGCCACCACTGCGCGCAGCCGCTGATGGATCACCTTGGCGTTCCCGCCACGGCCCGGGCCAGCTTCGGCATCTACAACGACGAAAGCGATATCGAGGCGCTCCTGAAAGGAATCGAGCGCACGAGGAGAATATTCGGATGAGCGACGAATCCCGCAAGTTTGAAGTCGAGGAAGTCGATTCGGCAACGCCGCCGCCGCGCGCACGGGTGGAAGACGCCGCGCCTCCCGCGGCCGAGAGCGCAGTCGACAAGCTCGAACGCAAGCGCGACTACCTGGAAGGTTTCCTCGCCGAAAAGCCGCAGGATACAAGCCCCGGCGAACCGGGCGGCGAGATCTACGACGGCGTGATCGCGGCGCTGAAGGAAATCTTCGATCCGGAAATCCCGGTGAACATCTATGACCTCGGCCTCATCTACGGAGTCGATGTCTCACCCGAATCCGCTGTGGCGGTGACGATGACGCTGACGACACCGCATTGTCCGGTCGCCGAATCGATGCCGGGCGAAGTGGAAATGCGCGTGGCCGCGGTACCGGGCGTACGCGACTGCGAAGTGAATCTCGTCTGGGATCCGCCGTGGGACATGGCGAAGATGTCGGACGAGGCGAAGCTCGAACTGGGCATGCTGTGACCGAAACCCTCGCCGCTTCCCAATCTGCCGAAGGGCTGACCATCCGCCTTGCCGATTACGGCTACGAAGGCGACGGCGCGGCGCTGGTTGCGCTGCTCGACAGCTATGCCCGCGACCCGATGGGCGGCGGCAAGGGGCTGGACGAAGCCGTGCGCGCAAGGCTGGTGCCCGCGCTCGATGCCTTCCCCGGCGCATTCACCCTGCTCGCATTCGACGGGACGGAACCGGTCGGAATGGCGAACTGCTTTACCGGCTTTTCGACCTTCGCGGCACGCCCGCTCGTCAACATCCACGATCTTGTGGTATCCTCCGCGCACAGGGGCAAAGGCATCGGCCGCGCATTGATGCAGGCCCTGGAAGCCGAAGCCGCCGCCCGCGGAGCCTGCAAGGTCACACTCGAAGTGCTGGGCGGCAATGCGCCGGCCAAGGCGCTCTACGCCTCGCTCGGCTATGAAAACTACGCGCTCGACCCCGAAGCGGGAACGGCGCAATTCTGGGAAAAGAAGCTGCCATGACGACTACAGCAACGACTCGTCAGCGTCCCGCCGCGGTCATCCTGACGCCTTCCGCCGAAGCGCGCATTGCCAAGCTCATGGCCGACGCGCCAGAGGATGCGATCGGCGTCAAGCTGTCGACCCCGCGGCGCGGCTGCTCGGGCCTTGCCTATTCGGTCGACTACGTCAGCGCGGAAAACGCGCTCGATGAAAAGATCGAGACGCCGGGCGGCACCTTCTATATCGACGGCGCCTCGGTGCTCTATCTGATCGGCTCGACGATGTCGTGGCAGGAAGACGACTTTACCGCCGGCTTCGTGTTCGACAATCCAAACGCCAAGGGCAGCTGCGGCTGCGGCGAGAGCTTCACCGTCTGAACCGGGAAGGGGGCTCAATGCCCCCAGGTGTTGAACGTGGAATAGCGGGTCTCGGTATCGCTGCGCGTCTGCTCGGCCAGCGAGATCATTTCATCGTCGTCCCGCCAGTCCTGCGCATCGAAGCGAACGGCGCTGTAGATATCGACGATTTCGTATTCATCCTCGTCGAGGGCTTCGGTGGCGAGCCAAATGGCTTCGCGAATGTCTTCGCTTGAAACCAGGCAGGTTACATGGGCGCCGGCGTAGCCTTCACGGCGCAGCGGCGGACTATCGCCGGCGAGTTCGCATGAAACGAGAAAGACACTGCCCTTCGCCATCGGGCGGCATGATAAACACCGTCGGTTAACTTTGACAATTCGGAACTTCCCCGAGCCCGGGGCAAGCATTTCAGGGCTGGCGAAGCGCGGCCACGCAGGCGGCGCGGTCGACGTCCTGCCCATCCGAGGCGCGCCGCGCATCGAGATAGGTTGCCACCGGTTCGCGCGAGGAGGTTGTGGGATAGAGAAAAACGTCAAGCACGCAGGCGGTTCCGGTAAACTGCAACTTGCGCGCATCGCCTTCCCACACGTCGAGCCGCGGGTTACCGAACTGGCGCACCAGCTGCTTCTGGTTTGCCCCGATCACGCCTTCAAGCCCGGGAAGGTTGAGGAACTTGGGATCGCGCGGCGACGTGCGCGAAGGCTGGCGCACGGGAGGCACCCGCGATGCGCCGCCATTGCCGGACGCGCTCGAGACCCCGCCCGGGCTCACGCCGCAAGCGGCGACGAGCATGGCAAGGATGCAGGCGGCGATGGGTCCGCGAAGACGATGCAGGGAAGCCCCGGACGATGTCATGATCATGGCTGGCCTGCGCATCGCGCGCCGTCGCTTCGCTGTCAACGGGGGCAATTCGCCCGCGCGCTTGCGGAGCGACAGGGCGCGCGGTAGGCAGGCCGCATCGTCTTTTCCCAATCCGATCAGTCAAGGACCTTCCCTACATGGCATCCAACCCCGTGGCGCCCACACTGGACGTCATCGCCATCGGCAATGCTATCATCGACGTCATCGCCAATTGCGAGGACAGCCTGATCGAACAGCTCGGCCTTGCCCGGGGCGGGATGATGCTGATCGACACCGACCAGGCCCGCGATCTTTACGCCGCCATGGGCCCCGCGCGCGAAATATCCGGCGGTTCGGCCGCCAACACGCTGGCCGGGCTTGCCTCGCTCGGCGCAAAGTGCGGATTCATCGGCCAGGTCGCGCAGGACCAGCTCGGCGAGGTCTTCACCCATGACATCCGCGCCGGCGGCATCGAGTTCGAAACCCCCGCGCGCGCCGGAGATCCGCCGACGGCGCGCTGCCTGATCTTCGTCTCTCCCGACGGCCAGCGCACGATGAACACCTTCCTCGGCGCCTCGCACTACCTGCCCGCCGAAGCGCTCGACGAAGCGACCATCGCCAAGGCCGCCGTGCTCTATCTCGAAGGCTACCTGTGGGATCCCGAAGAGCCGCGCGCCGCGATGCGCAAGGCCATCGCCGCTGCCCGCACCGCGGGCCGCAAGGTGGCCTTCACCCCGTCCGAGACTTTCGTGATCGACCGCCACCGCGACGATTTCATCGCCCTCATCGATGACGGCCAGATCGACGTGCTGTTCTGCAACGAGCATGAAATGGCCGCTCTTGTGCAGAACGACGATTTCGAGACGGGCCTGGCCATGCTCGCGCCGAAGATCCCGGTCCTGGTGGTCACGCGCGGTCCCGAGGGCGCAGTGGCGCTGTCGGGCGGCGAACGCGCCGAGGTATCGGCCGAGCCGATCGAGCGCGTCGTCGACACCACCGGCGCGGGCGACCTTTTCGCTGCGGGCTTCCTCTTTGCGCACGTTCGTGGCATGAATCTCGAACAAAGCCTGAAACTTGGCGCGATTTGCGCTTGCGAGGTGATCTCGCACTATGGAGCCCGTCCCGAGCGGAGCCTGCAGGCACTGATGGCAGAAAAACTCACCTGAGGAGCACCCGCGGATTGAGCTGTCCGGCACTGATCGATTTCGAGGCGAGTTGCCTGCCCGAGTACGGCCAATCCTATCCTATCGAAGTCGCAATCGCGCGGATCGACGGAGAAAGTCGCGCCTGGCTGATCCGCCCGCTGGAAGCCTGGCGCCACTGGGACTGGTCCGAGGAGGCCGAGAAACTCCACGGAATCAGCCGCGAGATGCTGCGCAAGGAAGGTCTTCCCGCCGCGCAGGTCCTTGAGGAAATGGCCCGGTTCGTCGGCGATTGCGAAGTCTATGCCGACGCCGATCTCGATGCCTACTGGCTCGAACTGCTGGCACACGGCCTCAAGGCACCTGTGCCTTTCGCCGTGCACTTCCTCGGCGAGTTCCTGGTGCGGCACAATTTCACGCGGCCCCAGGTCGTTGCCGCGCTGGAGGAAGCCAAGCTGCGCCTGCCCAAGGAACATCTCGCAAGAGAGGACGCCAAGCGCCTTGCCCTGGTGGTCAAGCTGCTGCTGGAAGGCGAAGAGGCCAGCTGAACCTTCATCCTTCGGCAAGTTCAGGATCAGCGGACTTCGACAGGCTCAGAACGAACCCGGATCCTCCGAAACGCCAAGCCCGCCCGATTGGCTTGCCTGCAGCTTGCCAAGGCACTGGTCCTTGGCGCGGTCGCGGTCATCGGAAAGGGCGGTGGCCATCTGCGAGGGCAGGGCACAGCCGCGCTCGGGCCGGATCGGATGACGCCGACGGCACGATTCCTCGGTGCTGAAGAAGTTGTCCAGGCAGTCCTGGAACTCCGCCACATCACTCTCGTGCATGGCGCGGCAGCTCTTGGCCCAGCGGTTCTTGTAATTGAGCTGCGCGAAATTGACGCAATCCTCGTACTCAACCCGCGCGGCCTGCTGACGCTGCGCCGCCTCGGCAGCCTGCTTCTGCTGCGCCGCGCGGCGCGCTTCGGCTTCCGCCTCGACCTCTGCCTGGCGCCGCGCTTCCAGCACCTCGGCATGGTTCGGCAGGAAAATGCCGTAGTAAAATCCGACGCCGCAGCCCGCGATCAGGATCGCGAGGGCAACCGCCAGCTTGAGAATGGCACCGGCACGTTCCAGCATCGCCGCCTTCCGGTCAGTCCTGGCTCTGTTCACGCGCCACTTCGCGCCAACCGATGTCGCGGCGACAGAAGCCGGTCGGGAAGTCGATCGCGTCGACGGCGGCATAAGCCTTCGCCTGCGCATCGCCGACCGAGACTCCACGGGCGGTGACGTTGAGCACGCGTCCGCCATTGGCGACGAGCTGTCCGTCCACGAGTGCCGTACCCGCATGGAATACCTTGGCACCATCGGCTTCCGCGGCGGCAAGCCCTGCGATGCTGCCGCCCTTCTCCGGCGTGCCGGGATAACCCTTGGCCGCCATGACGACAGTCAACGCGGCATCCTTCGCAAAGCGCGGCGGCTGGATCGAGCCCAGGCGGTTCTCGGCGCAGGCCTGGAGGATATCGACGAGATCGCTTTCCAGACGCAGCATCATCACCTGGCACTCGGGATCGCCGAAGCGGCAATTGTACTCGATCAGCTTCGGCCCATCCTCTGTCAGCATCAGGCCGAGGAACAGCACGCCCGAATAGGGCATGCCCTCGTCGGCGAGAGTGCGGACGGTCGGCGCGATGATACGCGTCATTGCCTCTGCCTCCAGCGCCGGAGTCAGCACCGGCGCCGGGCTGTAGGCGCCCATGCCGCCGGTGTTCGGGCCGGTATCGCCGTCACCGACGCGCTTGTGGTCCTGCGCCGAGGCGAAGGGGACGATGGTGCTGCCATCGGTCAAGGCGAAGAAGCTGGCTTCCTCGCCTTCCAGGAATTCCTCGATCACGGCTTCCGCGCCCGCTTCGCCGAAGCGGCCGGCGAAGATGTCGCGCACCGCTTCCTGCGCCTCCTCCATCGTCATGGCGACGGTAACGCCCTTGCCTGCGGCAAGGCCATCGGCCTTGATCACGACAGGCGCGCCGAACTTCTCAAGCGCAGCCAGACCGTCCGCTTCGCTGGAGACGCGCACGTAGCCACCGGTCGGGATTCCGGCGCGCTCGCACAGGTCCTTGGTGAAACCCTTGGACCCTTCGAGCTGGGCCGCCGCCTTGCTCGGGCCGAACACGGGAATGCCCTCGGCCCGCAGGGAATCGGCAAGTCCATCGACCAGCGGCGCTTCCGGACCGATCACGACGAGACCGATTTCCTTCTCGTTGCAAAAGGCGATAACCGCCCCATGATCGGTGGCATCGAGCGACACGCAGGTTCCCGCCTCGGCAATCCCCGGATTTCCGGGAGCTGCATAAAGCGTGGAGCAGCGCGGGGATTGCGCCAGCTTCCAGGCCAGCGCATGTTCGCGTCCACCCGAGCCCAGAAGAAGGATATTCATGCCGCGGCCTTTCGATGAGTCTTACGATGACGACGAATATGGAGATGGTCGTAGGGGTGGGCTGGTAGCGAAGCAATCGGCCGGGGACAACGCCGCGCCGCTGTCCATCAGCGAGATTTCTGCACTGCTCAAGCGCACGGTCGAGGACCGTTTCGGCTTCGTGCGCCTGCGCGGTGAGCTTTCCGGCGTGAAGCGCGCGGCCTCCGGCCACCTCTATTGCGCACTCAAGGACGACAAGGCGGTGATCGACGGCGTGATGTGGCGCGGCAATGCGCAGCGCCTCGCCTTTCGTCCCGAAGACGGCGTCGAAGTCATCGCAACCGGCAAGCTGACGACATATCCCGGCCGCTCCAAGTACCAGATCGTCATCGATTCGATGGAGATCGCAGGCGAAGGCGCGCTGCTCGCCCTGCTCGAAAAGCTGCGCGCCAGACTGGCCGAGGAGGGCCTCTTCGCGCCCGAGCGCAAGCGGCAGCTGCCGTTCCTGCCGAAGGTCATTGGCGTCGTGACGTCACCCACCGGCGCGGTGATCCGCGACATCCTTCATCGCCTGGCAGACCGCTTCCCGAGCCACGTGCTCGTCTGGCCGGTGCTGGTGCAGGGGGAGGGCGCGGCTGCGCAGGTCGCCAATGCCGTGCGCGGCTTCTCGCAAATGCCCGCCGATGGCCCGGTGCCGCGGCCCGATCTCGTCATCGTTGCACGCGGCGGCGGCTCCATCGAGGACCTTTGGGCCTTCAACGAGGAACCAGTCGTGCGCGCCGTGGCGGAGTGCTCGATCCCGGTGATCTCCGCAGTCGGACACGAGACCGACACAACCCTGTGCGACTATGCCGCCGATCGCCGTGCGCCGACGCCCACCGCCGCCGCCGAAATCGCGGTGCCGGTGCGCGCAGAGCTGATGGCGACGCTCGACGAGCTGGCCCTGCGCAAGCGCCGCTGCGCCCTCCGGCCGGTCACGCTGGGACGCGAAAGGCTGGAAGCGCGCGTCCAGCGCCTGCCGAAGCCGGATGCGATTCTCGCCGCGAAGACGCAGAAGCTGGACGAATTGACCGATCGCCTGCGCCGCGGCCTGCAGGACCGCGCTTCGAACGCCGAAAAGCGCCTGGGCTCGGTCGGCAGGCCGCTCGCGCTGCTGCGCCACCGCGCCCAGGCGAGCAGCGAGAGGCTAACGCGCACCGGCCTGACGCCGCGCCTGCTCACCCGCCGCTGGTCGATGGCGCGCGACAGCCTTGCCCCGGTTTCGCGCGTCCTGCCCCAGCTCGATCCGCGCCTGCCGCTGCAGCGCGGCTATGCCCTGGTGAAGACGACCGAGGGCAGGGCCGTGACCAGCCGCGAACTGGCAGCCCGGGAAGCGGCGCTGGTTCTCGAATTCCGTGACGGGGACCTGCCGGTCACCACCGGTTCAGGCGATTCGGTGCCTCCTGCGCCCAAGCCCGCGCCCGCTGTGGCCGCCCCGCGCAAGCCGGCGACCGGACCGGAAAGAACGAAACCGGAGCGGCCGCGACAAGGCGATTTGTTTTGACCACGAGGCTCTGCTAGAAATCACCCATGCTCATGTCATCTGCCGAACGTCCCGCAACCCTCAGCTACGGACCCAACGGGTTCCGCATGATCAGCTCCGGCCACTTCGTCACCTGCGCCGTAACCGGTGAGAAGATCTCGCTCGAAGCCCTGCGCTACTGGAGCGTAGAGCGGCAGGAACCCTATGCCACCGCGGAAATTGCCACCCGGCGTCTCCTCGGGAAGGCATGAAGGGCCTCCATACGCGTTTCGCCTGGCTGAAGCTTGGCGGCCTTGCCGCTGCTGGCGGCCTGATCCTTGCCGGTAACGCCATGGTCGAACCTGCCGGTTCCGCCCATGCTTCGACCACTGCCCCGGTCTCTCCGGCTGCAGCGCCGCGCCCGGCCGAAATTGCCTTCTCCGGCGAGATGACCCAGGGCGGATGGATTCGCGGCGTCGCCCCGGCGGGAACCACCGACCTCAGGCTTGACGGCGAAGCGGTTCGAATCGCGCCGGACGGCGCCTGGTTCGCCGCGTTCGACCGCGATGCCGCGCCGGAGGAGATCCTCACCGCACGGATGAAGGACGGCACGACCTATCGCCAGACGCTCACCGTCTCCCCGCGCGACTGGCACATCGAGCGAATCAACATTCCGCGCCGCGCAGGCGGGCCTTCCGAGGCCTTCATGAAGATCCGGCAGCCCGAGCTTGACCGCATCAATGCAGCGCGGGCGATCGAGACCGGCGCGCAAGGGTGGCGCCAGCGCTTCATCTGGCCGGTGAAGGGCCGCATTTCGGGCCGCTTCGGCTCGCAGCGCATCTATCGCGGCGAACCGGGCAGCTACCATTCGGGTATCGACATAACTTCCGGCACAAGCGGCACCCCCTTCGTCGCTCCGGCGGACGGCGTCGTCATCCTAGCGGCGGAAAAACCCTTCACGCTGGAAGGAAACCTGCTGATGCTGGACCACGGCATGGGCCTCAACAGCGCCTTCCTGCACTGCTCGCAAATCCTTGTGAAGGAAGGCGATCACGTGAAGCAGGGGCAGGTGATCGGCAAGATCGGCATGTCCGGCCGCGCTACCGGCCCGCACCTGCACTGGAGCATCAAGTGGCAGTCCGACAGGCTCGATCCCCTGCTTTTCACCGGGCCGATGAACTGATCGACGAAGTGGCCTTGCCGTGGGCGCGCGATTGACTATCCAGCCCTTGTGCACCGCAGCATCGCCCTTCTGCTTCTGATCCTGCTTGCAGCCGTCACCTGGCTGCGCTCACCCAGAGCGCCGCGCCTGTCAGAAATGACGTTCGACTACGTCGCCCTCACGCCGCGCCCCGGAACAGACCAGCACTATCACCTCGGCGCATTCCGACTGGAAGGCGCGTGGCACATGGCCAGCAGGTCGCGCGGGTTCGGCGGCTATTCGACGCTGCTTGCGATGCCGGACGGACAGCTCCTCGCCGTCAGCGATTCGGGCGGATACTTGCGCTTCACCTTGCCGGGCCAAAAACCCGGCGCACTGGCGAGCGGCAGCCTGGATATCAGCCGCTGGAACGACAAGGCCGATCGCGATGTCGAATCGGCGACGCGCGATCCGCGTACCGGGACGATCTGGCTGGGCATGGAGGGCTCCAATTCCATCGTTCGGCTCGGCCCCGAACTGAACGTGGAAGCCAAGGTCCGGCCCGGCGCGATTCGCCACTGGGGCGTGAACTCGGGCCCGGAAGCCATGACCCGCCTTGCCGACGGGCGATTCGTCCTGCTGCGCGAGGCTTTCAAGGGCCGGCTGGAGGATCGCAGACACGACGCGGTCGTGTTCGAGGGCGATCCCGCGACGCGGCCGAAATCGTGGCATTTCACCTTCGATGGGCCGAAGGGCTTCAGTCCCACCGACATGACGCAATTGCCCGACGGCCGCCTGCTGATCCTGATGCGACGGCTGGTCTGGCCGATGCCGCAGCGATTCGCCGGGCGCATCGCCATCGCCGACCCGGCCGAGATTCGTCCCGGCGCGATCTGGCACGCAAGGGAAGTGGCCCGAATCGCCTCGAGCTTGCCGGTCGACAATTTCGAAGGCCTTGCCGCCGTGCCGCAGGGCAAGGATCGCCTGACCGTCTGGCTGATCTCGGACGACAATTTTTCGGATTTCCAGCGCACGCTGCTCTGGAAACTCTCCGTCGATCCACGCGACCTGCCCTGAGAACCGCACAGGAAAAGTACCGGGAAGCAGGCAGGCACGCGAAAAGGCGCGTGAGGAACCCTCGCACGCCTTTTTAGAACCAGTGCCTTGTCAGGCTCCCCGAAGGAAGCCGGAAATCAGGCGGCCTGCTTCTTCTTCAGCTCACGCTTCACCTTGACGGCGCGCGGGCTGAGCTTCGTGTCGGAAGTCTTCAGCAGCCAGTTGTCGAGGCCGCCGTTGTGCTCAACCGAGCGAAGGCCGTGCGTCGAAACGCGGAACTTGAAGCTACGCTCCAGACCTTCCGACATCAGCGTGACGTTCTGAAGGTTGGGCAGGAACACGCGCTTGGTCTTGTTGTTGGCGTGGCTGACGTTGCAGCCGACCTGACGACCCTTGCCGGTCAGTTCGCAGATGCGGGACATGTCTACTCTCGCTCGAAAAAAATCTTGGCCGTTTGTACGGGAAGGCGCGCCCTTACCGAGTCACCAGGTGAACGTCAAGTTGCGCCGCGGTTTTTCGCAGGCTAGCGCGTCCTCATGACTCGCTGGCCGCTCCCCGAATACATGCAACTGGCGCTGACGCAAGCCCGGGAAGCCGCGGATTCGGGCGAAGTGCCTATCGGCGCGGTGATCGTCAGGGACGGAAAGGTCATCGCCACCGGCCGCAACGGCCCGCGCGAACGCCACGACCCGACCAGCCACGCAGAAATCGAAGCGATTCGCGCCGCCGCCCGGATTCTCGGCAATGAGCGACTCGAAGGGTGCGAGCTATGGGTGACGCTGGAGCCCTGCGCGATGTGCGCCGGGGCAATCTCCCACGCCCGCATCGCCCGGCTCTATTACGCCGCGCCCGATCCCAAAGGCGGCGCGGTCGAACATGGCGCGCGCGTCTTCGAACACGACCAGTGCCTGCACCGTCCGGAAGTCTATTCGGGCATGGGGGAAGCCGAAGCTGCGGAAATGCTCAGGGCTTTCTTCAGGGACCGCAGGTAGCCCTTGTCGCCCTACAGGCCCCGCCAGATCTTCAGCGGGGCGGAATCGGCGGCCCCCCACTGCCTGCGGTCGCAGGCCCGGGGCATGAAATCCTTGCCGTAGCAAAGCTCGATCGCGCGCAGCCAGCCGCCGCGGCTGACGTCCACGCCGACCTGATCCGCCGTCCAGTCCGGATTACCGGCGAGAAAGGCACGGCGCAGATCGCCCACCGTCAGGTCTTCCTCGCGCGAGAGACGATCGGCATCGGGCCAGCGGATCGAGCGCCAGAGAATCGCGCTGACCTTGAAGTAGGTCTCCGGCCGCTTCGTCATGCAACTGCCGTGCTTGGCCCATTCATGGGCGAGGAGGCGGGCAGAGGGCGTCATGCACATATGGCGGCGGAGCAGGTCGGGCGAGGGCAGTGGCCGGATTGCACACCACTGCGGCGCAGGGCCCTTGCGCGCTTCGGGCCAGAGGCCGTGCAGGACGAAGCCGAAACGTCCGTTGCGGCGCGAACACTGCATCGAATCCATCTCGCCGCTCATCTTGCAGTAATCGGGAGACCAGCTTGCCGCTAGGGTATAGCCCGCGACGGCGACCTTGCGGACCGGCCCGTCGGGCGCCTGCGGCCCCACCGGGGCAATGCTGCGCGGTACGGCGCACTGATAGGCCTGGGTGAGCGCAGGCGCCGGCATAAGCGCCGCAAGGACCAGACCGGCCCGAGCCGCGAGCAGGGGCCTCACAGCGGCGTGAAGTCGAGGCCGATGTCGGCAGCCGGTGCGCTCTGGGTGAGACGGCCCACCGAGACATAAGTGACGCCCGAGGCGGCAATCGCGCCGATGGTCCTGAGATTGACGCCGCCCGAAGCCTCGGTCGGCACGCGTCCGGCGACCAAGGCGACCGCCTCGCGCAGCATGTCAGGCCCCATGTTGTCGAGCAGGAGGTGATGCGCGCCCGCTTCGATGGCAGGCTCGATCTGGTCGAGCCGATCGACTTCGCAGATGATCTGGGCCACGCCCGCCGCCTTGGCACGCCCCACGGCCGGACCGACGCCGCCGGCGACGAGGACGTGGTTGTCCTTGATCATCGCTGCATCCCACAGGCCCATGCGGTGGTTCTGCGCGCCACCGGTGCGGGTTGCGTACTTTTCGAGGTGACGCAGGCCCGGGATCGTCTTGCGCGTATCGAGAAGGATGCCGTGTCCGCCCATGGCATCGACATACTCGCGCGTCATCGTTGCGATCCCGGACAGGTGCTGCACGGTGTTGAGCGCACTGCGCTCCGCCGTGAGCATGGCGCGGGCATTGCCCGAGAGGCGCATGAGGTCCGACCCGGGCCCGACGCGGGCGCCCTCCTCGACGAGGATCTCTATTTCCATCGCAGGGTCGAGCTTGCGGAAGAAAGCCGCGGCGACCGGCAGGCCCGCGACAGTGATGGCGTCGCGCGAATCCATGGTGCCGGCAAAACGCGCATCGGCGTCGATCACGCTTTCCGATGTCACGTCATGCCCGCCCCCGGGCAGGCCCACGCCGAGGTCTTCGGCAAGCGTTGCATCAACGAAGGCGGCAAGGTCGAAACCGGTCAGCGTGAAATCGTTCATGGCGCCGTCCATGCCAAGGCCGCGGGCCCGTGTCGAGAACCACCATCGATGCGCGATTTGCAATCGCGGCCGCATGGGACCATAGCGCAAGGATCACGAGCATCCGAATTCGTAGGCGCTCGTGGCTGAGAGACCATCCGCGCTCCCGCTTACGTTGCCGGAGCATCGAGATGAAAATCGATCATTTGAGTTCGCACCGGAGCATCCCGGCCGCAGCCTCGTCCGCCCTGATTCAGGCCCTGCCTGTGCTGGGGACGGCGCTTTCCTGCCAGCAGACCGCGCATGGTTTCTGCGGGGCGATAGCGAAACCAAGACACCTCACTCCCCTCAGACCCGGAGAAATGCCATGAACGACAGCGTCGAAAAACCCTACCTCATCCAGAAAGGCGAGGATGGCAAATACCGGCTGACCGTGCGCGACACGCACTACAATTCGCGCGGCTATCCGATCGTCAAGTCGACCCTGCAGGACGAAGTCTTCGACACGCAGTCCGCAGCCAAGACTTTCGCGCGCGAGAACTTCAAGGCCCAGGCCGGACAGTACGCGACGAAGTAAGCTGGCGTCCGACTTCAGGTCCGCAAACGACGAAGGCCAGGAGCGAGAGCCCCTGGCCTTTCCTGTTCGTGCGCCGTCGGCGGCGCCTTTATCAGTGAACGAAACGCGCAATCACGTCGCGGTACGAACGGCTGACTTTGACCTGCGCGCCTGAATCGAGCACGAGGAAACATTCGCCGTTGGTATGCGGCTTGACCTGGCGGACCTGGTTCAGGTTGACGATGGTCGAGCGGTGGACGCGCTGGAACACGCGCGGGTCGAGCCGGCGCTCGAGGTCCTTCATCGTTTCGCGCAGGATCAGCGAGTTGTCTGCCGTGCGGATGCACATGTAGTCGCCAGCCGCCTCGATATGCTCGATGCTGTCAACGTCGATGCGGAAGATCTGGCCGCGATCCTTGATGTTGATCAGCTTTTCATAGCGATCGGCATTGGGATCGGTTTCCTCGGGCATGGCCTCGACCGCGTCGGGGGCAACTTCGGCCAGCACGTTCTTGAGCTTCTCCGCCTCGTCGGCTGAGCGCTTCTCGGCGATGCGCTGGCGCACGCGCGCAAGGGTATCGTCCAGCTTCGATTCCTCGACCGGCTTCATCAGGTAGTTCACCGCATTCGCCTCGAAGGCGCGCACGGCATGTTCCTGGTAGGCGGTGACGAAGACGAAGAGCGGCGGCTCGATCTCCATGACGCCCTTGACCACCGAGAACCCGTCGAAGCCGGGCATCTGGATGTCGAGGAACACGAGGTCGGGCTTTTCGGTCTTGATCTTGCGGATCGCTTCGCGTCCGTTCGAGCAGGTATCGATGATCTCGACGTCCGGATACTTTTCAAGGCGCAGCTGAAGGCCCTGAATCGCGAGTTTCTCATCATCGACGAGGATGGTGCGGATGGTCATCTTGTTCGTTCTCCGGGCCCCATAACGCATGAGACCCAAAATTGTTTCATTGTGCAGCCATTGCGGCAAGCCGAGGGGCTTCCGGGACGTCCTCTGCTGCTTCGCGGCGCTCGACAGGAATTTCGATCAGGACGGCAAAGCCGCCTTCGATCGGCTCGACAGTCTCGAATCGGTGATGTTCGCCATAGGCCTGGGACAGGCGATCACGGATATTGGACAGACCAACGCCCGTGGAGACGGGCTCACCTCCATCGTATGACATGCCCGACAACCTGTTGTCGGTGGTGGGGCTTTGCAAGCCGGGGCCGGTGTCCGAAACGGTAATGCGAAGCATGGAGCCGACGAGTTGCGCCGAAATGGTGATTTCCGCGCCGCTTTCCTGCGGGGTCACGGCATACTTGATGGCGTTCTCGACCAGCGGCTGCAGCAGCAATGAAGGCAGCAGGCAGGATTCGGTCGCCGGATCGATGTGGAAGGTGGTCCGCAGGCGCTCTTCGAAGCGCATGCGCTCGATATCGAGGTAGAGCTTGAGCGTCTCCACTTCCTGCGCAACCGTCACCCGCGCAGAGGGCTTGTTGACGAGCGTATAGCGCAGGAACGACGAGAGCCGCGAGAGCATGGCATTGGCCGGCTCGGTCTGCTTGAGCAGCACCAGGGTCGAGATCGAATTGAGCGTATTGAACAGGAAATGCGGGTTGAGCTGGTAGCGCAGCATCGCCAGCTGCGCCTGGGTCGCCTGATTCTCCAGCCGGATCAGCTGGTCGTTCTGCTCCTCGATCTGCAGATAGAAGTTGATGGCGTAATAGAGCGCTGACCAGGCCCCGAGCAGGGTGGCATCGAGGTAGAACACGCCAAGGAACAGCTGGGTAAAGGTCGCATCGCTGTCCGAACGGTACAGCGAGATGACCCAGGCATCGATGAAGGCGTTGAGGCCCACCGCGAAAGGCAGGATCAGCGCGGTCATGCCCCAGGTCACCAGCGCCCGGCGGGTGATCAATGTGCGATAGATGACCGAGAGCACCAGCGAGATCGAGAAGCCGGTGATCGTGGCGATCAGGACCAGGACAAGGAACGAGAGGCGCTGGTCGTTGGCGATCGCCGACATCGTGCGCAGCAGCATGGCCCCGCCCCAGCCGAGCGCCTGGAGGCGCCAGAAGGCCTTGTCCTTGTCGGCAAAGAACGGAATGGGCTGGATAGGCAGGACGCTCATGACCGCTTCCTAGCCCAGATCCGCGCAAAGCTGAACAATCCCCTGCGACAGGATGTTCCCTTTATCAACTCCCCCGAGCGTCGGCGACCGCGCTGGAGAGCTGATCGATGCCCACCGCGCCCGAAATCAGGCGATCGCCCGCGATCCAGCTTGGCGTTCCCCCGAAGCCGAGATTGCCGGCGGTTTCGTAATTGCGCTGGATTTCCGCCGCCACATCCTTGCTCTCGGCCACCTTGCGGGCGCGCTCCATGTCAAGGCCGACGGCCTTGGCGGTCGCCTCGATGGTCTGCGGGTCGAGCTGCCCGGCCGCGAACATCGCATCGTGGAACTCGGCAAACTTGCCCTGCTCCGCTGCGGCAAGGGCCATCCTCGCCGCTTCCGGGCTGTGCGGGCTGATGATCGGCAGTTCGCGGATGACGATGCGCAGGTCGGGGTTCTTTTTCACCAGCTCGATCACGTCAGGCAGGCTCGCGCGGCAGTATCCGCAGGCATAGTCGCTGAATTCGACAAGCGTGACCTTGCCCTCGGGGTTGCCCAGCACCGCGCCGGGGAAGGGCGTTTCCACTGCCTGACGCACGCCGGCGAGCTGCTTGCTGCTCTGCCGGTTCTGGAGATTCTCCATCGCCTGCGGCAGGATTTCGGGATGATCGAGGATATAGTCGTGCACCACGCTTTCGATCGCCATGCGCCCGCCGAACCAGCCGCCGACACCGAGAACCGCGATCAGCACAGCGAAAAATGCGTACTTCATGCCTGTAGCCATTCGTAGATCCTGCCTCGTTGCGGCAAAGCGCGCCGCCGCTTTCTGCGCGCTGTCCTAGCGACGCTTCTTCTCGCGTTCCAGTTCGGCGCGTGCCTGCATCTCGATATCCTGCGCGCGGATCCAGTCCGGCGTGCCCGTCGGCAGGCCTGCCTCGGCCGCCTGCGCGCTCATCAGGGCGGCATTCATGTTGCCGGAGAGCACCTGCTGCTCCGCGCTGGCCAGCCTTGCGCGCGGCATGTCGCCCTTGGCCGCATAGATCACGCCGAGCTGGTACCAGGTGAACGGATTCTCGCGGTCGCGGGCCACCGCATTGCGCAGCACCCGTTCGGCCTCCTTGAAGTTCGACGGGTCCTCGGTCGCGATCAGGGCATGGCCGAAGAGGGTCGCGATCAACGGCTGGTTTCCGGTCAGTTCGGTCGCCTTGCGCAGCGGCGCCAGCGCTTCTTGCGGACGGCCCGATTCCAGCAGGATCTGACCTTCCAGCTCCAGGAAGTAAGGGTCCTCGGGATCGGCCTCGATCAGCGCATCGGTCTCGGCCGTGGCAAGATCGAACTGCGCGTCCTTGTGATAGGCGTAGGCGCGGGCATAGTGGGCGGGAATCGAATTATCGGTCAGCGGGTACTGCCGCAGGACGTCCTTGGGTTCGGCAAGGTAGCCGAACAGCTTCGCCTTCATCCGCATGAAGCGCTGCTGCAGCTTGGGATCGTCTGGCTTGTTCCAGGCCGGGTCCTTCTCATAGGTATCCTGCAGCGTCTGGATGCGGTCGCCGGTGAGCGGGTGGGTGCTGTAGAACTCGTCGCCGTCCTTGGGGCGATAGCCATAGCGGAACTCGAGGTTCTGCAGCTTCTTGAAGAATTCGACCGAGCCACGGCCGCTGATCCCAGCTGCGGAAAGGTACTGCGCCCCGGCGGCATCGGCCGAAGCCTCCTGCGAACGGTTATAGGCAAGGTACTTGCCCATGGCGGCCTGCTGGCCGGCCATGATCACGCCCATCGCCGCTTCACCGCCACCGGCTGCCGCCGCAGCCGCACCGAGCAGGAGCGAAAGCAGCGAAATATTGGTCGCGCTGCTGGCACCCAGATTGAGCACCGCATGCCCGCCGGTGACGTGACCCAGTTCGTGGGCGATCACGCCTTGCACTTCGCCTGCGGTATCCGCCTCGTTGATCAGGCCGCTGTTGACATAGACGGCCTGGCCGCCTGCAACGAAGGCATTCACGGAAGGGTCGTTGACGAGGACGATGTCGACATTGGCCGGATCGAGACCCGATGCCTTGACCAGCGGCGCCGACATGTCCTTGAGCAGGGCCTCGGTCTCCGCATCGCGCAGGATCGATTGCGCCGCAGCCGGCGCGGCCGCCCAGCCGAGCAGGGCGAGGAAGGCCAGGAACCTCATCAGGGGGGCGGCAATTCGCTGAAACGGCATCGTCTCTCTTGGAACCCTTGCGGCCTTAACCCCCGCTGAAGCGCCGGGGATGGCCAGTT
The DNA here is from genome assembly GCF_000253255.1 of Novosphingobium sp. PP1Y. Classification (NCBI taxonomy): domain Bacteria; kingdom Pseudomonadati; phylum Pseudomonadota; class Alphaproteobacteria; order Sphingomonadales; family Sphingomonadaceae; genus Novosphingobium; species Novosphingobium sp. PP1Y. The sequence continues at coordinate 3,889,602 of NC_015580.1, forward strand.
GTCGCGCGCTGGCCCGCCAGCCTAGCGGGCGCCGATGCCGTTTCCAAGGGCGCCGCCTGAGGAATGCCGGTCGAACGCCCCCCGGTCGGTTCCTATCCGAGGATCTGCCGGGCCGCGCGGTCCAACAGCGCCTCGTCGTCGCAGACCTCGCCCAGCAGCACCACTTCGCCCGAATCCAGGCGCCGCGCGACGAGGACGGTGAACTCGCTTTTGCGAGCGACGTCCTCGATCGGCTTGGGGTCGAGACCACGCAGTCCCTCGATCAGGGTCTCGTGACGCGAAAGCGGCCCGCTGCCCTTTCCGCTTTCCTCACGGCGCAGGCGGCGCTCTTCCTTGACGAGAGCCTTGAGGCCGCCCGGTGCATCGGACAGGAACACCCCAAGCGCCCCGCATTCGAGGCCGAGACGGCGTCCGTGGGCGATGACGGTCGCAAATTCGGTGAGGCGGGTCTTGTCGTAGTCGGTACCGAAGACGAGCTTGACCAGCGGGATCAACGGCGCGCGGTCCTGCACCTTGAGACCGGCATCTTCCACCAGTTCGGCGAAATCGTCGGGCGCGCTCTCGGCAGCAAGGGCGAAGTCGTAGGCGAGGCCGATCGCCTCGTAGAGCGCATGGCGCGAGCGTTCCTCGCTGCTGCGCGCGAGCATCGCCTGTTCGCGGGCCGAGGCGAGCCAGTCGCCCAGTTCCATCTCGCGGTGGACAGCCGGCATCAGCGCATCTTCGAAATAGTCGTCGTCGTCGATTTCGTACCCTTCGAGCGACAGGTCCATCCCGGCCGGTCCCTCGACAGGTTCGACCATGCCGAGATCGAGCGGGCCGTCGGCCCAGCCGGTCAGCGGCATCGTGCTGCGCAGCATGGCGGGGCGCGTCTCGACCGCTTCGTCGATCTGCTTCATCAGCGCGTCGGTGCTGGTCTGGTCGGCCAGCTCCTTCCAGTTGATGACACCGTAGATGTGATCGATCTGGTCGTCGTTGCGCGAGAAGGGCAGGAGAATCCCGCGATAGAGTATCGTTGCGCCGCGCTGGTTGACGAACTCCGCCTCGAATCCGATCGGCGCCTGGTTGGCGATGATCTGCATGTAGTGATCGGTGATACGCGACAGCAGCGAGCGTGTGGGGACCTGGCTCAGTGCGCGAATCGCACCGGTCGTACCGCATTCGTCGGCCAGTTCCGCTCCCAGATAGACGATCGCCGGATCGTCAGCGCCATGGGTGAAGTCCAGCAGCACGCTATAGGGCCCGAAATCGCCGAGGCTTTCCGGATCGAGGTCGGCAATGTCAGGAAACTGGCGGTTATCCAGCAGACTCGCCCAGAAATTGTAGGCGCGCACCTGCATGCGCCGCTCATCCTTGCCGATGATGGCGGGCGGCTCCCGGCCGCTGTCCTGTTCGTGGAAGGAGCCCTCCTCGGGCTGGTCCTCTCCAGAAAACTGACCGCGCAAACTGTCCATGCGGAAATCCCCAGCAAGTCGAATTGACCTCCCTTCTGGCGCAACATGGTAAATTAACGCTTAAGTTGCGCCGCCCGCGATGCCGGGGCCTTCCAAGCTGCAGCGAACACGCGATTTTTCCCACGCAGAACATTACCCGATACCTTCTTATAGAGAGGTACCAATCAATGCACATGTACTACCTTTAACATGGTACCTTGCATCACACAGTAGCATGCAATATACACTGGGCATCCGCAGGAGATGATTCGATGTCCGAAATCGAAATCCAGTTGAAGAAAGGGGTGCTGGGGCTATGCGTCCTGGCGCTGCTGTCGCGCGGTGACAGCTACGCCTACGAGATCGCGAGCCGCATGGCCGACGCGGTCGATATGGGCGAAGGCACGATCTATCCGCTCATGCGCCGCATGCAGTCGGAAGGTCTCGTGACCACCTACCTCGAGGAATCGCCCTCGGGTCCGCCGCGCAAGTACTACCGCATCACCGATACCGGTCGCGAACGCCTGGCCGAACAGGTTGGCGACTGGCGCACCTTCACCACCGCCGTGAACGGCCTCATCCTCGGCAGTGAAGCGCCGATGAAGGAAGGGGAGACCAGCCATGAAGCGTAACGAGTTCATCAAGCGCCTGAAGGCCGGCCTCAAGGGCATGCCTCAGGACGACATCGCCGAGATCGTCGCCGACTACGAAGAGCATTTCGACGCCGGCGCCGCAGACGGGCGCAGCGAGGAAGAAGTCGCCGCCGCCCTCGGCAATCCCGTCCGCCTCGCCCGCGAACTGCGCTTCGAGGCCGGTTTCCGCAACTGGGAAAGCGCCCGCTCGCCGTCTTCGGCCTGGTCCGCAATCCTGGCCTTCATGGGCCTTGCCACGATCGACATCCTGATACTGCTGCCGATCGTCCTGCCGATCATCGGCGTCGTCTTCGGCCTGTTCGTGGCGGTCCTGGCGATCTTCGTTTCCGGCGGCTTCGTGCTGATCGTCGGGCCTTTCAACGGCTTTCCCGGTGGCTGGCTGGTCGCGATCCTCGCAGGGCTGGGCATGATGAGCGCCTCGGTCGCAGCCGGCGCGCTGCTGACGCTGATCAGCATCTGGATCGTCAACGCGCTGATGTGGTTCGGCCGCCTGCACTACCGGGTGATCGAGCCCGCCATCCACGCAGAAGACTGAAAAGACGTAGGAAGGAGAGACTGAGATGCTCAGGAAACTGCTCATCGTATTCGCCAGCGGCGTGATCCTTTCGATCGTCGCATTCGGCTCGGCATGGGTTATCGGCGGCGAAAAGCTGCATCGGGACTTTGCCGAAGGCCATGGCTGGAGCTGGACCATCGGCGAGGACGACAAGGACCAGGGGCCCGACAGGACCCGCAAGTTCACCGTCGAGCCCGGTGCGAAATTGGCCATGGAGATCCCGGTCCAGCTCAGCTTCACCCGCGGTGATACGTCCGAGATGATCGTCACCGGCCCGCAGAAGATCGTCGACCGCCTGACCTGGGTGAACGGTCGCCTCGGCATCGAGGGCAAGTATCGCTCCAGCCGCGGCATCAAGGTCCGGATCACCGCGCCCGAGATCAACGGTCTCGACCTCGACGCGCCGGGCGACGTGACTCTCGCCGGTCTCGACCAGGAGAAGTTCACGCTGCGCTCTGAGGGTGCAGTCGATCTCGATGCCAAGGGCCGGGTTCGCAAGCTGTTCATCACCTCGGCAGGCGCAGGCTCGATCGACGTCGGCCAAGTCGACGCCGAAGATGCCGTGGTGCGGATCGACGGCGTTGGCGACGTGACCGTCGGCGCCCGCAATCTCGTCGATATCGTGATCAATGGTGCAGGCAACGTCAGCCTGGTCCGCAAGCCGGCGACCCTGCGCAGCCAGATCAACGGCATTGGCTCGGTCGACCACGACTACTGAGAAAATCGCAGAGGGAGGAGCCTTCCGCCGCACCGAACACCCCCCGCCGTGCGGCGGTCGATCCATGAAGAAGGCCGCATCGTCATGAGACGGTGCGGCCTTTTCTGCATCTCGGATCGCAGGCACCATCCCGGAAGGAACGCCCTGCCGACCTTCAGTGCACCGGCGGATCGACAGGAGGGACGGCGCGGACCGGCGCCACCGGTTCGTCGCTTTCGCGCGGCGGCATTGCGTTCTCCGGCACTTCGCGAATCTGCATGTCGGGCGTGGGGACCTGCTCGAGATTGCGGGCCGTGACCCGGATCTCGTCCCCGTCGATCAGGATCTCGTTGAAGCTCGGCGGCGTCGAACGGATGCGGCGCGAAAGGGTGCCGGCACCGATCATGCGCAGCGGCCCGCGCGCGGTCTGCTCGAGAAGATCGAACGGATCGTGGATGTGCCCGGTCAGGATCGCAGCGACCTTGCGCTCGGCCAGCGCTTCCATCGCCCGCGTTCCGTCAATCGTGAGGAGCTTGCCGCCGGGTCCGCGCTCGGTGAGCGGGTGGTGCGCCGTGACCAGAATGCGGGTCCCAGGAGGATGCGCGTCGATCGCGGCCAGAGTCTCTTCCAGTGCCCTGGGCGTCACCCAGCCGTTCGACCAGGGAAAGCGCCACTGCGCCCGGGTCGCCGTCTTGAGCGGCACGATGGCGAGATCGGGCAGGTCCAGCTGCGCCTCAACCACGCGTTCGATCTTGTGAAACCGCTTGTAGGGCGTGGTGAAACGCTCAAGCAGGTTGAAATAGGGCATGTCGTGATTGCCCACTTCGACCGTCACCGGCACGTCGAGCGCGGAAATCCAGTCGGTCGCGGCAGCGAATTCACGATGCCGCGCGCGCATCGTCAGGTCGCCGGTGATTGCGACCGCATGCGGCTTCTCTCGCGCAATGCACTGCTCCACCCAGGCGAGGGCCTCGCGATCTTCCAACCCGAAATGGATGTCGCTGAGATGGAAGAGCTTGATCGGCCCGGAATACATATTCGAGACCTTACCGTGCATCGGCAGTCGCCAACAGGTCTACTTCGCAATTTGCCAGAGTGAACTGGTCCTCGGCTCCCCCGTCGAAAGGTTCGCCGTCGATCAACAGGCCCATGGGTTCTCCCTCGGGGCAGACGAGCCGGATGGTTTCGTGCATGCCCAACTGGTCATGCGGGCCATCGCGATAGTTTCGGTTGAGCAGCGCGATACCCTGCCCGGCAAAGTCGCCAAGCGTCTCGGCATAATAGCCTTTTACTTCGAGGCCGGTGTCATGCGGGTTCACGGTGATCGCCGCATAGCCCTCCTTGCGTCCGCAGTCGACACCTTCGCAGACCACCTTGGGCGCGCTTGTGGAATGGGCGATGGCCTCACGGGTCGTCGTCACCACTTCGAGGATGTTGGAAGAGCGCATCGCCTCGCGCACCTCGTTCCAGATGGCGCCCGGACCGGCCAGCACTCCCGTCAGCCCTTCGCCATGACGCGAGCGGATTACACGCGGGCGGACGCGGCGGGCGTTGCCCTTCGCCAGCCTGTCGACGATCTGGGCCGCGGGAACATCACCGTGCAGGCGCTTGGAGAGCAGGTTCATCGTTCCGCCCGGCAGGACCAGCAGTGCGCCGCCCCAGCCGTAGGCCTCGGTCACGACGCTATGGGTGGTCCCGTCGCCTCCGAACACGACCAGCAGCTCGACGCCTTGCGCGTCAAGCTGCTCTGGGCTGGGCGCGCTTTCGTCCGGAAAACGAATACGCCGGGCCGGCGACATGCCAGCCTTGTCCAGCGCGCTGACCAGTTCGGCTACGGCTTCATCGTCGTTGCTGCCGCTCGCCGCGTTGCAGACGAGCCAAGTTTTCTTCGCGTTTCCCATGTATCGAAAAACCGGGCCGCGGCCCTGCGGTTCCCGTCACAGCTTGCCGCTGTAGATGAGCCATGCGGAAAAGCCGTTGAGCACGGTATAGACAGCGTAGACCCAGGCCCATCCGGACGATCCCGCCGCAGCCATGACCATCGCGCCGAGCAACATCGCGAATTCGACGATCAGGCTGAGACGCCCCCCCAACGGCTGAAAGAACCAGGGCACCTGCGCAAGCATCGGGTGCCCGCTTTCCAGAACGGCCTTGTGCGCAGCGAAGTTGAGAACGCCCAGACAGAAGACGATGATCAGGCCCACCATTGCCTTCGCACCCTACATCGCGCGCAGCCAACTTGCCAGCACATGCGCGAATCGCGGGGCCGAATCGCGCGCCTTCCGACAGTTTACCGGCAGATTGGACGGTTTCGTCCGGGCAGATGCTCGCCGTTCGTCGAGTGCATATGTCGTTCGTCCCCACGGCACCCCCTTCGTCGAGATCGAACGACCCGCGGTCGACGTGCGCGTGAAGGCGCAGGGAATCGGCGGCAGAACGATCACATCGAGCCGCCCGGAACACCTTCCGCCCCGGCTCAGACCCGAGGAGGAAACACGATGTTCACGACTGCCCCGCTCGCCGCCGCCGCACTTCTTGGCCTGGCCATGACCGCAGCCCCGACTTACGCCAAGGATGTCGAGGTCCGCTATTCCGATCTCGATCTGGCTTCTGTCGAAGGCCAGCAGACCCTTGAGCGCCGCATCGACCGTGCCGCCCGCAGCGCCTGCGAATACGATCGCTACGATACCGGTTCGCGCATCCACTCACGCGAGAAGACCCAGTGCTATCGCCAGGCCCTGGAGAGCGCGAAGACGCTGATGGCGAGCAAGATCGCAGCCGCTCAGGAAGCGCAGCTCGGCGGCTGAGGCGGATGCCTTGCGAACCAACGAGGTCCCAAAAAAATAAGACCCGGAAAAATACCTGCGGCGGGCTTCACGGCCCGCCGTTTTCTTTGCACCTCCGGACAATGCGGGAAGTTGGAGGCGCGAGTCTCAGCGGCCGGCCATCTTCTTCACGGCAGGCAGGTAGGTCCGGCCGATCCGCAGGGCCTCTCCATCACCCGTCTCGGCGGCCCAAACGCCCAGCCCTTCGTGCTTGAGTCCGGCCACGAAATCGCGGCGCAGGATGCAGCTGCGGTGGATGCGGATGAAATGCTCGGGATCGAGCTTCTGCTCAAGGCTGGTGATGGTCTGGAGCAGCAGGTAGCTCTGCCCCGGCACGTGCAGGCGCACGTAGTCGCGTTCGGCATCGATACGCTGCACGTCGCTTGCCGGGATCCGGACCAGTTCGGAGCGGTGCGGCACCCAGAATTCCTCCAGCCACTCGCTAGGCGGGACACTGCGTTCACCGCGCCTTGCCATGACCCGGCCGATAGCGCGCTGCAGCCGATCGGGGGCGACGGGCTTGAGCACGTAGTCGACCGCATCGAGATCGAAGGCCTCGACCGCGAATTCGTCGTGCGCCGTCACGAAGATCACCGCAGGCGCCTCGGCCTTGCCGGAAAGCCTGCGGGCAACGGTAAGGCCATCGGTTTCCGGCATCGTCAGGTCGAGCAGCACAAGATCGGGCCTCAGCGCATCGATCAGACGCAGCGCGGCTTCTCCGTCGCTTGCGGTACCGGTCACGGTGATCCCTTCCATGCGCGCGCAGATCACCTGCATGCGCTCGACCGCGAGCGGCTCGTCGTCGACGATCAGCGTCTTCAGGGGACCTTGCGCAGCGCCGCTTCCTGCGTCCAGTTCAGCCACGGCCATGCTCCAGCGGCATTCTCAGGACCGTGGCGAAGCCGCCATCGGCGGTCTTTCCAAAATCGATGCTGCCCGCACTGCCATAGCGCGCGCGCAGCCGGTCACGGACATTGCCCAGACCGATACCGCAGCCTTGCGCCTTGCCCGCTTCGACACCGGGGCCGTCGTCGCTTACCGAAATCACCAGTTCATTCCCTTCGCGATGCGCAGCAATGGCGATCGTCACCGGCCTCTGGGTGGCGGCGACCGCGTACTTGACCGAGTTTTCGACCAGCGGCTGGAGGATCATGCCCGGCACCTTCGCATCGACGACGGCATCGTCAATATCGATCTTCGTCAGCAAACGATTGGGGAAACGCACCGCCTCGATGGCGAAGTACAGCTGCTGCAGCTCGATCTCTTCCGTGAGCGGCAGATCGCCGGTCGGATCGCCCGACAGGGTCCGCCGATAGAAGGTGGAAAGCGTCTGGATCATCGTTTCGGCATCGTCCTGCTTTCCGGTCATCACCAGCGCGGATAGCGAGTTGAGCGTGTTGAACAGGAAGTGCGGATTGACCTGGTAGCGCAGCGAGCGCAACTCCGCCGCTTCGGCCGCACGGCGATATTCGCCTTCGCGCCGCTCAGCCGCACGCGCTTCCTCCGCCTTGGCCAGTGCGAAGTAGAGCGCCGCCCAGGCAAGGACGAGGAAGTAGCGGCCGAATGCGGTGTCGGCGATGGACGCCCAGCGCTTGAACGCGGCATCCTTGGGTATTTCGGTATGAATGGTGATGGCGGATTCGCCGTCCTTGCGCCGGGTGGGGCGTGCCTGAACATCCGGGACCGCCTCTTCCCTCGCAGCCCCGGTACCATCGTCCAGGGGCCCTCCCGTTTCGCGCAAATTGGGCAGGTCGACCAGGATGTTTCCGGCCTCGTCGCGCGAGATGCGCACGTTACCCTTGTCCGTCGTCACCGAGGTCTCGTGCTTGCCGCCCTGGTCCTCGTCATATTCGATGTCGGAGAAGATCGTATTGTTGATCAGGCTGAGGACCAGCGACAGGGGCAGGGCGCCCATCAGCACCACAGCCAGACGCACCCCGGCCGACTTGCGGTCGAGCATCTGCAGCAGCGGCCAGACCGCCACCATGACCAGCATGGACAGGATGCAGATCGTCAGCCGGCGCGAGATGATCGGCCAGACGAAGTCGAAGCCGATCACCACGCCGCGCAGCGTCGCGACCGTGAAATAGCACGCCCAAAGGGCCGCGAGCGAGAGCAGCACCAGCCGCGCCGGAACCCTGGGTTCGTTGGAAAGATCCGTCATGCACGGTTGGAATAGCGCGAAAGTTCCCTTCCGCGCCAGTTCCCCGATCGAATCCGGTGCGTCGTTCGTCGATGCTCCGGATGCCCACGGCCTTGCCCGCCGGGATCAGTCGGCGAGCAGATGCTCCTTGGCGATCTTTTCCTTCCAGACCAGAGGGGCGAGCTGGTGGACGTTCTTGCCTTCGGAATCGACGGCCACGGTGACCGGCATGTCCTCGACGGTGAACTCGTAGATCGCTTCCATGCCCAGGTCTTCGAAACCGACGACCCTGGCTTCCTTGATCGCGCGGGCAACGAGGTAGGCCGCGCCGCCCACCGCCATGAGGTAGGCCGACTTGTGCTGCGCGATGGAATCGGTCGCCGCCGGACCCCGCTCCGCCTTGCCGACGCAGGCCAGCAGGCCCTGGTCGAGCATCATGTCCATGAACTTGTCCATGCGCGTCGCGGTGGTCGGGCCGGCCGGACCGACAACTTCGTCACGCACCGGATCGACCGGGCCGACGTAGTAGATCACGCGGCCCTTGAAATCGACGGGCAGTTCCTCGCCCTTGGCGAGCATGTCCTGGATGCGCTTGTGCGCGGCATCGCGTCCGGTGAGCATCTTGCCGTTGAGCAGGAGGCGGTCACCCTGCTTCCAGCTCTGCACGTCCTCGGCGGTAAGGGTGTCGAGATTGACGCGCTTGGCCTCGTTGCTCGGTGCCCATTCGACCTGCGGCCACTCGTCGAGCTTGGGAGTCTCGAGGAAGCTCGGGCCCGAACCGTCGAGCGTGAAGTGCGCATGGCGGGTCGCCGCGCAGTTGGGGATCATCGCGATCGGCTTGTTCGCGGCATGGCACGGCCAGTCGAGGATCTTGACGTCGAGCACGGTGGCGAGGCCGCCAAGGCCCTGCGCGCCGATGCCCATGGCATTGACTGCATCGAAGATCTCGATGCGCAGCTTCTCGATGTCGTTCTGCGGGCCGCGAGCCTTGAGCTGGGCCATGTCGATCGGTTCCATCAGGCTCTGCTTGGCCAGCTTCACGCAGTGTTCGGCGGTGCCGCCGATGCCGATGCCGAGCATGCCCGGCGGGCACCAGCCGGCACCCATCTGCGGCAGCATTTCCAGCACCCAGTCGACGATCGAATCGCTGGGATTCATCATCTTGAACTTCGACTTGGCTTCCGAACCGCCGCCCTTGGCCGCGACGTCTACCGAAACCTTGCTTCCCGGAACCATCGAGACGGACAGGACCGACGGGGTGTTGTCCTTGGTATTGCGGCGGGTGAAGGCCGGGTCGGCCAGGACCGAGGCACGCAGCTTGTTTTCCTTGTTGCCGTAAGCGCGGCGCACGCCTTCATCGACCACTTCCTGCAGGCTGCGGTCGGATTCGAGACGGCAATTCTGGCCCCACTCGATGAAGACGTTGACGATGCCGGTGTCCTGGCAGATCGGACGATGGCCTTCGGCGCACATGCGGCTGTTGGTCAGGATCTGCGCGATGGCGTCCTTCGCCGCTGCGCCCTGCTCGGCCTCGTAGGCGTCGCCCAACGCGCGGATGTAGTCCATCGGGTGGTAGTAGCTGATGTACTGAAGGGCATCGGCGACACTGTCGATCAGGTCGTCTTCGCGGATTGTCACCATATCGGCCATGGAATTGCGCTCCCGGTTCGCGGAAATCGTGGATTTGCCGGTCCCCATACGGCGGGACGGGGTGATCGTCAAAGCGCTACGACAACTCGACGAGCGTATTGTCAAAGCGCTTGGCCTCGCAGGCGCGTTGTCCTAGAAGGCGCCCCACAAATGCCGAATTTGCAACCCATGCAAATGGCACGCATCGGCCCTGCAAGTATCGAGGGAACAGCACGAAATGACCTTGACCGAGGATCGGTCCGCCCCATCCGCCCAGAATTCCGTGAGCGCGGCCCGTCGCGCCATGATCACCAGCCAGCTGCGCACCAGCGGGGTCAACGAGCCCTGGGTGCTTGCGGCAATGGCCGGCATCGCCCGCGAGGACTTCGTTCCCGATACCATGCGCGATGCCGCCTATATCGACCGTGCGATCCCGCTCGGCAATGGCCGCTCGCTCGCCGCGCCGCTGGTGCAAGCGAAGATGCTGGCCGAGGCCGAACCCACCGCCCAGGACAAGGCGCTGCTCATCGGCGACGGTGCCGGCTACCTTGCCGCGCTGCTGCGTCCGCTGGTCGGTTCGCTCGACGCCGTCGACCCGGCCGAAGCCGGCGCGATGGCGGGTGAGGGCGGTTATACGCTGGTCGTGATCGACGGTGCGATCGAGGAACTGCCTGCCGGCATCGCCGCCCAGCTTGCCGAAGACGGCCGCATCGTCACCGGCCTCATGGTGCGCGGCGTCTCGCGCCTCGCGTCGGGCCGCAAGGCCGCTGGCGTCGTGTCGCTGCTCCCGCTCGCTGAAATCGGCATTCCTGCGCTCCCCGAACTGGCGGCTCCGAAACGCTGGAGCTTCTGACCATGACCCGGTTCGTGTGGGGGCGTGCCGGGCTACTGTCGGGAATGGCCTGCATCGCCGCGATGCAGGCTCCGTGCGCGCGCGCCGACACGCTGCGCGAGGCCCTCGTCCTTGCCTATCAGACCAACCCGACGCTGCAGGCCGCGCGAGCCCAGCAGCGCGGCGTGGACGAAAACGTGCCCATCGCGAAGGCCTCCGGCCTGCCGAGCGTAAGCACGAGCGGGCGCTACACCGAATTCGTCAAGCAAAGCGCAACTTCCTTCACCGCCCCCGAGCGGTTGGTCAACGCAGGAGCGGACCTCAGTGTCCCGATCTATTCGGGCGGCGCAGTCAAGAATCAGATCAAGGCCGCGAAGATACGCGTCGAAGCCGGGCAGGCCGACTTGCGCGGTACGGAAAGCTCGGTCTTTTCCTCGGTCGTGGCGGCCTACATGGACGTGATCCGCAACGAGGCCATCGTCGGGCTCAACCGCAACCAGGTCGATGTCCTCAAGGTCAACCTCCAGGCGACGAGCGACCGTTTCGAAATCGGCGATGTCACTCGCACCGACGTTGCCCAGTCGCAGTCGCGTCTGGCGCTGGCACAAAGCGATGCCCGCGCGGCCGAGGCGAACCTGGCCGCCGCGCGCGAGACCTACATCCAGCTCATCGGCAAGGCTCCGGAGGCGCTCGAGGCCCCGCCGCCGCTTCCGAACCTGCCGAACACGGCGCAGGAAGCCGTCGACCAGGCCCTCGAAAACAATCCCGACCTGATCGCCGCGCGTGAGCGGACCAGGGCCGCCGAAAAGGACATCGACGTAGCCGGGGCGGGCCGCCTGCCCCAGGTCAGCCTCTTTTCCTCGGGCAGCTACAACAATTACCTTGGCACCCTCGGCGGTATCGGCACCGAATCCGTGCCGCAGACCGATACATCGGCACAGGCCGGTGCCTCGATCTCGATTCCCCTGTTCCAGGGCGGCCTCCCCGCGGCGCGCCGGCGGCAGGCACAGGCATCGGCTTCCTCCGCGCTGGAGAACGAGATCGGCATCGAGCGCCAGGTTATCGCGCAGGTTCGCTCGGCCTATACGTCATGGGTCGCGTCCAACGATCTGATCCGTTCGACCCAGGTCGCGGTCGATGCCGCCAAGCTCAGCCTTGAAGGCGTGCGGGCCGAGAACACGGTGGGCAATCGCACGATCCTGGACATCCTCAATGCCGAGCAGGAACTGCTCAATGCGGAAGTCCAGTTCGTCACCGCCAAGCGCAATGCTTATGTCGCGGGCTTCTCCCTGCTTGCCGCCATGGGCCGTGCCGAAGCGCGCGATCTCAACCTCGATGGCGGCATTCTCTACGATCCCGAACTCAACTATGAGCGGGTAAGGGGCAAGGTCTTCGACTGGGACGACGATCCCGCGCCGGTCGCTCAATCGACACGGACCGTTGACACGCCGCTGCAGGACGGTGAAATTCCACAGAATTAAGCATGTGCGGCGAATCGGGGCCAAAGTGATTCGGCCGCGCATGTGTCTGCCTTGTCACAAGGTATGCGAAGGGGCCTATACGATGCGTCAGAACGGTGAACCCTCGGTCGACGAGATCCTGCAGTCGATCAAGCAGGTAATCGCGCGCGACAATCGCGCGGGCGCCAAGGTCGAGCGCACGCGTCGCGCCACTGCCGGCGTCATCGAGCTTGAGGAAGAAGAGGACGAGGGCCTCGAAGACGTGCTCGAACTGCAGGAAACCGCCGAGCTGGAGCCCGATATGGACAAGGATGACGAAGAACCTTCGCTGATCCAGGACAATGTCCGCGCATCGATGCGCGAGTCCCTTGCGGCCCTGGCCATGCTGTCCGAGCCCAGCGCGCCCCCGCAGATCGTGCGCTCGGGCGAAACCTCGCTGGAATCGCTTACCCGCGAGCTGCTGCGTCCCGCACTTGCCGAATGGCTCGAGAAGAACCTGCCCCCGCTGGTGGAGCGCATGGTTGCGGCAGAAATCTCGCGGATCGTCGGCAAGAAAGGCTGAGGCCAAAGGTTCGCTGCGGCTTCGCGCGCACTGGACCTGCGCCCTTTCGGTTCCTACTTGGCGGGCATGAGCAAGCACCGCCACGAACTCGACAAGGCCCAAGAAGCCCTCGCCAAGGCAGGCGGCGCTTCCATCGAACGCCACATCTTCATCTGTGCCGAGCCGCAGAAAGGTGAATGCTGCAGTCCTGAAAAGGGGCAAGCCAGCTGGAAGTACCTGAAAAAGCGGCTCAAGCAGCTCGGCCTTGACGGCCCGAAAACGGACAGCGGCGGCGGCGTTGCGCGCACCAAGGCAGACTGCCTGCGCATCTGCTCATCCGGCCCCATCGCGGTCGTATGGCCGGACGGCGTCTGGTATCATTCCTGCAACGAGGACGTCCTGGAACGGATCATCCAGGAGCACCTGATCGGCGGCGCGCCGGTCGAGGACTATCGCCTGCGCCCTGCGGCTAACTGAACGGCCGGGTCAGAGCTCGGTATCGTCATCGAGCGGATCGATAATCGATTCGTCGTGGCCGGTGCCGCTTGAGAGGAACACAAGCCCCATCAGCGCCGATGCCAACAGCATCGTGAAGCCGATGCCAAGCGCGGTCGCGATGTAGAGATGCACCGAAACCATGCCGTTCGACCGGTAGAGCAGGATCACCGAGGCCAGGACGAGGCCGACCGTGATCGTCATCATCCAGCGCATGATACGCCTGAACCGGTTCCAGGCATGGGTTGCATTGACCGGATCTTCGAGGGGGGAGCGTGGTATCATTGCGTCTCATTTGCGCCTTGCGGGCCGCTGTCGCAAGGCCCTCGTGACAGTCAGCGCCATCTGTCAGTCGAAGTGGCTAGTCCCCGAAACCTGTGATATTCTGCGCCTGCAAAGCAAAACAGGGAGAATACGACGATGACGATCGGGCGCATTATCGAAGGCCGCGATACTGTTCTTACCTGCAAGGTCAGCACCACGGTTCGCGAGGCCGTGGAAATATTGGCCGAACGTCGCATCGGCGCCTTGCCGGTTCTGGATGGCGAAGGCCTTGCCGGCATGTTCTCCGAACGCGACGTGATCTACCGCTTGCGCGAATTCGGCCCCGGCGTTCTCGACAAACCGGTAAGCGAAGTCATGACGGCGCCGGCCGTGACCGTGGAATCCGAGACCTCGGTGATGACCGCGCTGGCCATGATGACCCGGCGGCGCATCCGCCACCTCCCGGTCATGGACGGAGCGCGCATGGTCGGCATGGTATCGATCGGCGACCTCGTGAAATACCGCATCGACAAGGTCGAGTCGGAAGCCGCAGCAATGCGCGAATATATCCAGATGGCCTGATCGCCGAAGAAATCGGCCGGTCAGACACCGTTCCCTGTCTTTCGGCACTACGTCGCTCCTGCCTCGACGCCTTGCCGCACGGGGCAGGGAAGCCTACATCCGGGATATGGACCAGCAGAACCTCACTCTCAGCCCTTCCGCCGCCGCGCGCGTGGCCACCATTGCCGCCAAACAGGGCAAGGCCGCGATCCTGCGCCTCTCGGTAGAGGGAGGAGGCTGCTCCGGGTTCCAGTACAAGTTCGGCCTTGCCGACGCCCCCGAAAGCGAGGATTCGGTGACCGAAACCGACGGCGTGAAACTGGTGGTCGACCCTGTCAGCCTCGATCTCGTCAGCGGCTGCATCGTGGATTACGTGGAATCTCTGGGCGGGGCAGCTTTCCGGGTGGAAAATCCCAATGCCGCCGCCGGGTGCGGATGCGGGTCCAGCTTCAGCATCTGAGCTTGACGAACCGGCGCCTGACTGCCGAGAAGGCGCCATGAAAATCGCAACCTTCAATATCAACGGCGTCAAGGCGCGCCTGCCCCGTCTGCTCGAATGGCTCGAGGAGACGCGCCCGGCCGTCGCCTGCCTGCAGGAAATCAAGTCTCAGGACGAGGGCTTCCCGATCGCCGAGTTCGAGAAGCTGGGCTACAAGGGCATCTGGCATGGCCAGAAGAGCTTCAACGGCGTCGCCATCCTTGCCGATGGCGAAGCGCCGGTCGAAGTCCAGCGAGGCCTCGACGGGGAGCCCGAGGACGATCACTCACGCTATCTGGAAGCCGATGTCTTCGGCGTCAGGGTCGTGTGCATCTACTTGCCCAACGGCAATCCGGTGCCCGGACCCAAGTTCGATTACAAGCTGCGCTGGATGAAGCGCCTGCGTGAGCGCATGACCGCGATCAGGGCCGAGGAAGTTCCCGCCATCGTCACTGGAGACTTCAACGTCATCCCGCATGACCGCGACGTCTGGTCGCCATCGGCCATGGCCGCCGACGCCCTGATGCAGCCGGAATCGCGCGATGCCTACTTCCGCCTGCTCGGCGACGGCTGGACCGATGCGATCGCCACCCACAATCCGCGCGGCGGCGTCTGGACCTACTGGGATTACCAGGCAGGGGCCTGGCAGCGCGACCATGGCTTTCGCATCGACCATGCCCTGCTTTCGCCCGAGCTGGCCGATCGACTGTTCGCCTGCGGCGTCGACAAGGCGCATCGCGGCCGGGAAAAGGCCAGCGACCATGCACCGGTCTGGGTCGAACTGAGGAAGTGAGGCAAGAGCCCGCCCGTAGGGGCGGGCCGGCCATCAACGATAGAAGATGTGGTTGTCGACCTGGGCGAGGCGCGTGAGGCGCCAGTTCGGCGACACACGGGCGGCGTGGAAGAACAGTGCGCCCTTGGCCGGGCTTTTCCAGCTGCCGTCGATCGCGATGGTGGCGATAGCCAGCGCGCGGCGCCAATCCTTCGATTGTTCGCGAATCTTCGGCATGCGGCTTCCGCGCACGAAGGAGAACTGCGAACGCTGGAACACGACATCGCAGAAGTTATCGGGGAAGCGATCCGATTTGGCGCGATTGATGATCACGCGCCCGACGGCAAGCTGCCCCTCGAGGGACTCGCCGCGCGATTCAAAATAGATCGCACCGGCCAGGCAGCGCAGCTGCTTGCCGATTGCATCGGGCATGCCCTGCTCTGCGACGAGCTGAGCCAAGGTGTCGGCTGCGATGACCTGGTCGTCACCGTCATCGTCCGTAACGATCCCGTCATCTTCGGACGGGAGCGCCTGAACCACCGGTTCGGAGACGAAACTCACCTGGGGTTCCGGTTTTGCCAGGATCGGAACGATGTCCGACGTGGCCGCGCCCGACCCCTGGGCGCTGAATAATGCGGTAAACACCGTTGCGGCCAGCGCCACTGCGCTCGCCCACTGCAATTTGGTTCGCATCAAGCCTTGGTCTAAAGCGGTGGACCCATCTGACACAAGCGGGAACAGAATGCCGTTACCGGCATTGAAATACTGTACCGCGCCTGCCGACGATCCCCCGGCTGCGTGCTAGCTGGTGTGGCCGAAATGCCTCCCGCGCCGCCTTCGCGTTTGCGGCCCCCTTACCTTGCATTCCTTGCAAGTCAACCGGATTCGTTACCCAATTCCGATGAAACGCTCACCATGCGCGATATCAAGCTCGATGACCCAGAGATCGGGGTCCTGATCCGCCCGACGCGCGATGAACTCTGATATTTCCCATGGTTTTTCAATGTCTTGCTTCTTTGAACAAGTCCATTGGCGGGTTCCGTCCAATTGCGGCATGCGCTCGTAAGCGCGTGTATTCGCTCCATTTTCGGTAAGGACGACCATGATCGTTCCGGCGTCGCGTTCACCTTTGTTGAGAACGGTTGCGAAACCTCCTTCGGCCTGGACCCGTCGAAGCAGACTCGAGACTTCGAGGTGTGCAGGCAGGCGCGCTTCCACCGGTCAGCCCTGGGCCGTAAAGGCGGCCGAATATCCGGGAAGGCCGGAAAGCGGGATGCGCGAACGCATGAAGGTGCCGGTTCCGCGTCCGACTTCGTCGCCTTCCTCGTCGATCAGCCGCGATTCCGCCACGAGCACACGACGTCGGCCACTCACCCAGCGCCCCTCGGCGCGAACGGTTCCACCCTTGATCGGCTTGCTGAGCAGCAGGTTGAACGAAGTGGTCAGCAGGAAGCGATCGGTGATGAGCGTGTTCGCTGCGTAGAACGCCGCGTCGTCGAGCATCTTGAAATAGATCGTGCCATGCGCGGCGCCGGCGGCATGAAAGCAATCGGGTCCTACATCGAATGTGATGCACGAAAGTCCTTCGCCGGTGATCTGGAGAGCCGAGCGAAACTTTTCATTGATGGCCGCGGATGCATAGAGGTTTTCCAGGGCCCGCCAGTGCAGGCTCGCACCGGCCGCATCGGCGTTGTCGGCCTCTGTCATGTCAGGCAGCGTCGCGGTCGATGACGTTGCTCAGGAGGCTGTAGAGGACTTCCGGCCCCGGGGCTTCGAGCAAGTCATCGTGCATGCGTTCGTCGCGCATCATCCGCGAGATCGCGGCGAGGGCATGGAGATGCGCGGCACCGGCGCCGTCCGGCGACAGCAGGCCGAAAACCAGATCGATCGGCATTCCGTCGGCAGAATCGAATTCCACGGGAGATTCGAGTCGCATGAATGCAGCCACCGGACGCTTCAGACCGGAAATGCGGGCATGCGGAATCGCAATACGACGGCCAAAGCCGGTACTGCCCAGTTCCTCGCGTTCGAGCATGCGTGCCAGCACCGCATCGCGCTCAAGGTCATAGACCTGCGCGAAAAGGGCGGCGAGCTCGCTGAGGATAAGATCCTTGCTGTCTGCGGCGGTCGCAACGACGGCCTCAGGCAGAAGAGTAAAAAGACCATTCATTTCAAATCTGATTCTAGTCTTGACCGGTTGCCATTTATTATACGCTCATAACCCCCGGAAAATCCGGGGGTTACGTCCTCTCCTCCGATCAGGAATTCAAACGCCTGGTGACGTCACTGCTCGGCGTCAGTGAGGTTCGACCCAGCCGATCGAACCGTCGCCGCGGCGGTAAACCATATTATGCCGACCAGTACCAGCGTTTTTGAAGAACAAGGCCGTGGTATTGCGCAGGTCGAGCATCATGACCGCATCGGATACCGTTGCCTCAGGAACGTCGACACGAGTCTCGGCGATGACCAGCGGCGCATCGGCCTCGATCTCGTCCTCGTTCTCGACCGGCGTTTCCTCGAAGATGGTATAAGCTGCTTCCTCGGCTGCGATCGCATGGGCGGACTGCTCGTGGCGGTCCTTCAGACGGCGCTTGTAACGGCGCAGCTGCTTGTCGATCTTTTCCGCGGCCTGATCGAGGGCAACGTGCGCGTCATGGGCAAGACCGGTGGCCTTGAGAACCAGGTTCTGCATGACATGCATGATGATATCGCACCGGAACGCGCCGGCGGGCGCTCGGCCAAAGGTCACGTGCGAGGACAAGGCCCGACTGAAATACTTCTCGATGATCGCCGTAAGACGTTCACCAGCGTGGACCTGAAGGGCCTCGCCAGTATCGACCTGGTGACCGGAGACGCGGATATCCATGGGCGTATTCTCCTCTTGCTAGAGTTCAGGCACCCCAGAGCGGGGTATCGACCGACTTGAGGAATTCCGCATGAGCGGCGAGTTCCTCTTCGGTGGCCGCGTGGGACCGCGGCTGACGGAAAGGTCGATCCCTTCGTGTGAGGATCTTCGTTTCCGTCACGATCTCGGTGATTTCGGCTCCCAGCTCGAGGCCGATCTGGCGGCCTCCGCGGAGCTCGACATAGACCTGTGCCAGCAGTTCCGCGTCAAGCAGGGCGCCATGCTTCGTGCGGTGGCTGCGGTCGATGCCATAGCGTGTGCACAGCGCATCGAGCGAAAGCTTCGCGCCGGGATGGCGAACCTTGGCCAGGGCCACGGTATCTACCATCCGATCGCGGCTGACTTCCGCATGACCGCAGGTCTGCAATTCGAAATTGATGAAGTTGAAGTCGAACCCGGCGTTATGCGCCACCATCGGGCTGTCTTCGATGAAGTCGAGAAACTCGTGCGCCCTTTCGGCAAACAGCGGCTTGTCGGCCAGGAAAGCATCGGAAAGACCGTGGACGGCCTCCGCTTCGGCCGGCATCGACCGCTCGGGATTGAAATAGGCGTGGAAGGTGCGTCCAGTGAGCACTCGGTTGACCATTTCTATGCAACCGATTTCGACCATCCGGTCACCGTTTTTGGGGTCGAACCCCGTCGTTTCGGTATCGAAGATGATCTCTCTCATCACTTCTCATATCTGCCTGCTGAGGCCCGTGTGCAAGGGGCTGACAAAGGAAATTATGCGCTAGCCATCGCAGCAACCAATCGGGCGACCTGTTCGCGCGTTTCGGCAAGGCTTGTACCGGTGTCGATGACATGGTCGGCCCGCGCCCGCTTTTCGCAGTCCGGTACCTGCAGGGACAGGATCTGCTCGAACTTTTCCTCCGTCATGCCCGGCCGCGCCAGGACCCTTTCGCGCTGGGCCCCGGAGGGGGCGGAAACGACGGCCACGGCATCGAGCCCTTGCGCTCCGCCTTTTTCATAAAGGAGGGGGATATCGAATACGATCAGAGGTTTATCTGAGTTTTCCCGGAGGAATTCCTGCCGCATTTCGGCCACGGCAGGATGCACGATGGCTTCGAGCCGGGCGAGCTTTTCCTTGTCCCCGAAGACCGCGGCGCCCAGCTTCGGCCGATCCACGCCTCGCGCGCCGGTGGTTCCGGGAAAGGCTTCCTCGATCGCCGGAAGCAGGCGGCCACCCGGGCCCTGCAGCGCATGCACCGCCGCGTCCGCATCGAACACGGGAACGCCCAGTTCGCGCAGCATCTGTGCCACTGTCGATTTGCCCATGCCGATCGAGCCGGTCAGACCGAGGATCCGGGGTCGAGTCGCAGTCACTTGAGCAGAATCTCCCGAAGCTCGGCATCCGAGTCGCGCAGTGGAAATGTGCCGAAGAACTTCTCGAAGGCGAAAGCAGCCTGGCCGATAAGCATGGACAGGCCGTCCACCGTCTCGAACCCGGCCTCGCGCGCCTCCTTCAGAAAAGAAGTCTCCAGCGGGCTGGTGACAATGTCATAGATCACGCTGCCGGGAGGGACATGACTGAAATCAAAATCCAGCGGTGCCTGACCGGTCATCCCCAAGGGGCTGGCATTGACGACGAGGTCCATGATGCCCTTGCGGTCGTCAAACGCAAAATCGGTCGCCTGGCTGAAATGGGCGAGGTCGATCGCGTGGTGGTCGTCTCCGGTTACCAGTTCCTCGAGCAGGGCGCGCGCCTTTTCGGGATTGCGACCGGCGAGGACGAGCACGAAGCCCTTGCGAGAAAGCGCGGCAATGATCGCGCGGGCAGCTCCGCCGGTGCCGAGGACACGCGCCATGCGGAATAGGTGCTGCTGATCGAGTCGCTCCCGAAGCGGTTCTAGGAAGCCGGGGACATCGGTATTGTAGCCCACCAGCGTCCCGTCTTCCTCGCGCACGACAGTATTGACCGCACCGATGCTCTGCGCGAGCGGATCGAGCCGGTCGAGCAGCGGAAGGATATCCTCCTTGTGCGGCATCGTCACGTTGCAACCGCGCCAACCGGCATCGGCGCGGCGAGCCGCGAGGTAATCCGGCAAGCCGCCGGAAGCGACGCGGCAAGCCTCGTAGCGTGCATCGATCCCTTGCTTGCCAAGCCAGAAATTATGGATCGCCGGGGACTTGGACTGGGCGATGGGATCGCCGATCACTTCGGCATAGGGCTGGGGCCGGGAGGAAAAAGTCATTTCTTCATCACTCCCAGTTCGCGCAGTGCCGCCTGCACCTTGAGCAGCGGCATGCCCAGGATGGTGAAATAGTCGCCATCGACTTTCTCGAACAGCTGCACGCCCCGGCCTTCGAAGCGGAAGACACCGACGCAGCCTGACACTTCGGGCCATTCGGCCTCGAGGTAATCGGCGATGAAGCCATCGGACATGGCGATCACGTGCAGTTCGGCGAGGCCGCCTTCGGCCCAGACCACTTCTCCATCGCGCGCCAGGGCTGCCGCGCTGTGCAGCTTCATGACCTTGCCGGAAAAGAAGCGGAGATGTTCGGTCGCGGCCTCGCGCGTTCCGGGCTTGTCGAACCGGAAACCGTCGCAGGTGACGAGGGAGTCGCTGCCCAGCACCAGCGTACCGGGTGCATTATGCGAAACCGCAAGGGCCTTGGCCCTGGCGAGGGCGAGCGCGACTTCACCAGCCGGAACCGCGCCAAGATCTGCTTCGATCGCACGTTCGTCGACATGTGCCGGCTGCGTGCAGAAGGGAATCTGGGCAGCTTCCAGCATCGCGCGACGCGATGCACTCTTGGATGCGAGAACGATCATTGTCTTTGCTGTGCTTCCCGAAAAGTCAGATCGGCTTGGGTCCGACCGGGCCCTTGATGCCCGAGGCCTTGCGCTCGTTGTACAGGTTGATGATCGCCGCAGCCGTTTCCTCGATCGAACGGCGGGTGACGTCGATGACCGGCCACGAATTATCGGCGAACATGCGGCGCGCGTACTTGACCTCGCTTTCCACCTTTTCCGCCTGCACATAGTCGGTATCGGGCGACTGGCTCAGCGAAAGCAGGCGGTTGCGGCGCACCTGGATGAGGCGCTCCGGCGCCGTCGTCAGACCGACTACCATCGGCCGGCGCAGACCGAAGAGGGCCTGGGGCGGCGGACTTTCCACCACGATGGGGATATTCGCGACCTTGTAGCCGCGGTTGGCGAGATAGATGCTCGTCGGCGTCTTGGACGTGCGCGATACGCCCGCGAGGATGATGTCGGCATCTTCCCAGTCTTCCCATGCGATCCCGTCATCGTGGGCAATCGTGAACTGGATCGCGTCGACGCGCGCGAAGTAGGCTTCGTCGAGGCGGTGCTGGCGGCCGGGACGTCCCTTCGCCTCCTGTCCCAGATGCGCCTCGAGCGCGTCGGTCACGTTGTCGAGCACGGCAAGGGCGGGAAGCCCCAGCGTGTGGCACCGCTCTTCGAGCCTACCGCGTGTCTCTTCATTCACCAGCGTGAAGAAGACGAGACCGGGATTCGCGGCGATTTCCCCCATGATGCGGTCGAGGTGCTGCTGCGAGCGGACCATTGGCCAGAAATGGCGCAGGACTTCGCTGTCATCGAACTGGGCGAGCGCTGCCTTGGCAATCATTTCCAAGGTTTCGCCAGTGGAATCCGAAAGCAGATGTAGGTGAATTCGCGCCAT